>DATACK010000200.1:0-4230 GCA_036259115.1 Gammaproteobacteria bacterium
TCGGTGGCGAGGCGTATCGCCGAGCATTATCCATGCGCCAATATCGTGAACCGGGCGCGTGAAGGCGCCATGACCAAAGTTGTTGCTGCGCAAATCGCCGGCACGGGTGACACTCACTTCGACCTGGCGCTAGTGCAGACAGGCGCCATCGATGTCCTGCGCTTCACCGCACCTGGTGATCTACGACGCGCCATCATCATGGCACTGAACCACGCACGAGCCAGGGCCGATCACGTCGTGTTCCTAATGCCGGGCAATGTGGGTTTAGCGCCAATCTTCGTGCCGCCTTTCAACTGGATCTCCACACGCACTCAAGGATCGACACATTTTCATAAGCGCGGCGCAGGAGGCAGGTGTCGAGTACGTGGACTTGTTCAACGGACCAGCGAATGACGCCTTCGCGCGCGATCCTTGGCAGTACTACGCCTCCGATGGGCTTGCATCCAAGTGAGCACAGTTATGCGGCGTGGTATCGAGCTTTGATCAACAAGACGCATGTTAAGGCTATACTCGAGTGTTAGGCAGACCGTCACTGGGTATTGCGTTGTTTCATATTAACAGCGGTACTATCTAAACCGTCTTCGTACAAGCCTGGCACTTTCCACCGGCGATGGCGCTATACGAGATCGGCAGTGTATCTGCCTTGCATTCAGCCGCTAGCGCAATGGGGCGTCCTGCCTTGTGCCTGCGCGCGATGATACAGTTGCAATGCCCGCGGAATACGCTCTTGAAGTGCCTCGATCCGCGACTCGTGCGAAGGGTGCGTAGACAGAAATTCCGGCGGCTGTTCGCCACCGGCCGCGGCCATATTGCGCCAGAGATCAACGGCCGAACGTGGGTCAAAGCCAGCGCGCGCCATCAGGTCTAGCCCCAATAAATCCGCCTCATTTTCCTGGGACCGGCCATAAGGCAACAAGATGCCATATTGCGCGCCTAGGCCTAATAGCCCGAGAATCTGCTGTTGTTGTGCGGGAGACCCGCCGGTGAAGATCTGCGCGACCGTCAGCCCGCCCTGAGTCAAGGCGGCGGCCGACATGCGGGCGTTGCCGTGCTCGGCGATCACGTGAGAAACCTCGTGCCCTAACACCGCGGCGAGTTGATCTGGTGTTTTCGCAACCTTGAGTATGCCCGTGTAGACACCGATCTTACCCCCTGGCAGGGCGAAGGCATTGACGGATGCGGGCTCATCGAACACCTTGACCTCCCATTGACGATTACCCTGAAGCTCGCTAGTAATCGCGTTGGCGACGCAGTTGACATACTGGTTGATCTCAGGATTCGTGGAAACCGGCGTTTTCTGCTTGATCTGCTGAAAGGCGGTGGCGCCCATCTCAGCCATATCCGAGTCGGGGAACAGTTGCAGCTGGCGATGGCCCAGTGGCGAGGTCGCGCAGGCGGAAAGCCAAGCGGTCACCACAACGATAAAGACGCGGCGTAACATAAAAGGTTGTTCTCCAGATCAGGTATATATTGGATGCCTACGTCTCATTGAGCCGTGGCATCAGCTCCACCAGATTGCACGGACGGGTACGATAGTCGAGCTGCTGGCAGATTAGTTTGTCCCAGGCATCCGCGCAGGCCCCGGCCGAGCCGGGCAGGCAGAAGACAAAAGTGCCGTTAGCCACACCCGCGATCGCACGCGATTGTAAGGTAGATGTGCCGATGGTTTGATACGACAGCACGCGAAACATCTCGCCGAAACCGCCGATTTCTTTGTCTAACAAAGATCGTACTGCTTCCGGCGTGCCGTCACGCCCGGTAATACCAGTGCCACCGGTGGTAAGCACCACCTGCGGATCTGGCTCGGCAATCCAGCGCGAGACCGCTGCGCGAATTTGATATTTGTCGTCGGGTACGATGACCTTCTCACACAGGCGGTGCCCAGCCTGTTCCAGCCGCGCGACGAGTAATTTCCCCGATTTGTCCGTCTGCTCCGTGCGGCTGTCAGATACTGTCAGCACCGCGATGCTCAATGCGATAAATACTCGGCTGTTCTCTGACATTGACATTATCCATGCGGTAAAATTTGAGAAGCAAATTCCATGCAGATGCGCTTTTGAGAGCATAGTTCAATCATGCGCTCGTGAGCAGTCCTACACCCACGGCCCTTACATGACACGGTGATCAACATGCATATCGAGATTCGCGAGGCCCCATTCGACCCGTGGCGGGAACTGGCGTATTACCAGCAAGATACGCTGAATGCGGCCGGCAAATACGGCGCCACGGCCGTGTTCGTGGGCAGCATGCGGGACTTCAACGAGGGCGAGCAGGTCACCGCCATGACCTTGGAGCATTATCCCGCGATGACCGAAAAACACCTGCGGGAGATCGCCTATCAAGCGCGGGTGCGCTGGGATATTATCGACGTGCTGATACTGCACAGAGTAGGCGAGATCCGACCGAATGATCCCATCGTGCTGGTCGCCGTATGGTCTGCGCATCGCGCCGCGGCCTATGATGCTAATCGTTTCATCATGGAAGATCTTAAATCCAAAGCGCCGTTTTGGAAGAAAGAGACGCTAAAGAAAGGCAGCCGCTGGGTTGAGCGCAATACGCTGGGCTAGTCAGCTCATAACGCTAGCATTAGCGACTAAGTGCAAAATAATAGGCTTAACTGCTCTACTCGATAATTCTTCTTGCAATCGCTCAGTCGACGAAGCCGTCTGGTTTGACCACTTTTACCTCGTGAACGTCTGCCCTTTGTTTTACGTGGAAACCTTAGCCGCTCTCACCAAGTGCCTCTTGGGCGGGCGCGACACAGATTGAAAAACGTTACTGTCTCATCAAGCACAAACTGTCGTATCTGCTTTGCGTTGTATCTAATTGTCGACTTTAAGAACGGATACGGGAACTCGTGCAAAGCACCGGATTGTGCACCAGCAACGTCAGCAGCGCTGAATTAACCGATGTAACAGCAACGGTGCTTGCTTCGCATTTCAATGGTCACCACTGCCAGGGCGGGCCGACATGGATACTTGCCCACAGTATAGGAAGTCAGCGGGCGGCCGGTTCTATTGCTGAACAGTTGGTCAATCATAGTGTCGATGTGCTCCTGGGCGGGGTCAGATCTCTTCGAACAGCATATAGACAGCGGGGGCATTTTGCCCGCAGGATGGTGATCGACTCAGTTATCGCGCAAAGCTATGATGTTCATACTGACGCGGCCGGTCTGCGAGCGGGGCAGGCTTGCTAAACGGTGCTGGGAATATTCAACGCTCCTAGCATGAGCCTTGAATAGGGCGCCAATTCCGCGCTGCCGCTTCCCCGTAGCGCCCCTCAGCAACGTGTTGAAAGCTTGCGGCTATGGACGGGACCCAGTTTAGCAAGCATGACAAGACAATCTGCCTGCTTAACGGCGATGGCGATGGCCCTGGTTTTTTTCTGTAGGTTGAAGGCGCCTCGGTCGGCAAAAATCGCGCTTTCGATCGTTGCGTCGTTTGTGACAGGATTCGGACGTATAGTCAGCGTCAACAGAAGGAGGGTCGAATGAAGCTCTATATACATCCAATATCGTTGGCCAACCGTCCGGTACGTTTGTTCATCCTAGTGCCTCCCAAGTTCTAAGTCGATGTACATAACCTCTGCCGCACTGCACTTAGGACATGAATCGGGAAAGCCGGGGCGGCGCTCAAGCCACAGCTTCTTCCTCTATGCTAGTTTCCGTCTGCCCCGCGCCGGCGTCGCTTATGTTAGCTATAGCATTACCCATGCCGCTTTCTTGTCATGGGAATCGTCTGGTTTTAGTTCTAAGTTATTGAGTCTATGGGCGGATCCGCCAGCACTTGAACGTGAGACCAAGGGATTATGAGTCCGACCCTTCACTGCTAAGTACTTGTTTCAATAGCAGATCAACCGCAGGGCGCTCGTTGCCAATTGCACAACCGCGCATAACAGTGCACAACCAATCCCCGCAAAAATCCCGCTGCATGCTCCAGCCTATAGGATTAAGCTAAAACTTTAGGCACTCGAGTGTTATGGATTCGCATAGAAGAGGATAGAACTGAGGAACATTGTTAACAATGGGCACTCTGTATCAGGATCGTCATCATCGCTGGGTTTATCTCTTCACAGAAGGCAGCAGCCACGCCAAAAAGTTACTGGGCGTGGCTGCTGCCTTCTGTAAAGGGATAAACCCAGCGATGATGGCGATCCTGATACATGGTGCTCACTATTATCAATGCTCCTCAGTTTTATCCTTTTCTGTGCGAATCCATAACGCTCGAGTGC
>DATACK010000201.1:0-1852 GCA_036259115.1 Gammaproteobacteria bacterium
CCAGGTGTGATGCACGTGAACGGCGTTGATCTCTCGGGTGAACTCGAATCGGGCGACGAGTTCTTCAATCTCTTCAATCGTCAACTGCAAAAATGGACGAGGCATTTTCGGCTCCTGTAATTTCTAGCCCGGATTTCTCACGAAGGATCTAGCAAAAGGGCGTTGCTTCTGGCATAACTGAGTTTCCAGACAGCAGTTAGCGCTGAGGAGGCAACGGCTCTTGCTATGACAGAGTGTACTCAAAGCAGCTTTGAATTCCAAGCTCATTTCCGGCGGCAGGTGAAAGCCGAGTTCGACGGTGGAATGATGACCTCGGACGCCGGCGGCCTGCTCCTGCGGGAGACGGATCGGCGTCTGCAGTTGCTGGATCGATTCTCGGAATGCTTTTTGGACGGCCGGGATGCGCGACGGGTGCGGCACTCGCTCAGAGAACTAGTCGCGCAGCGGGTATATGGGCTGGCACTGGGTTACGAGGACCTCAACGACCACGAGCAACTGCGGCAGGATCCAGTGCTGAAAGTATTGGCGGGTAAAGAGGAGATGGCCGAACCGTTGGCGGGCAAGAGTACGCTGAACCGGCTGGAGCTGAGCGCAGGCACAGCCGACCGGTACAAGAAGATCACCTTCTGGAAAGACAGTATCGACGAACTCTTGGTCGCGGTATTTTTGGAGGCGCACACGGAAGCGCCCGATTCGATCGTGCTCGACATCGACACAACCGATGTGGCTTTGCACGGGGCGCAAGAGGGCCGATTCTTTCACGGCTACTACGACCAATACTGCTACCTGCCGTTGTACGTATTCTGCGGTGAGCATCTGTTGTGCGTGCGTCTTCGGCGCGCCAATATCGATGCTTCGGCCGGAAGCCTGGTTGAGATCCAGCGCATCGTGGGCCAGATCCGGCAGCGATGGCCTGCGGTGCGAATCACCCTGCGAGGCGACTCGGGATTTTGCCGGGAAGAGTTGATGAGTTGGTGCGAAGGCAATGGTGTTGATTACGTCTTCGGTTTCGCTCGCAACCCGCGCTTGCGCGCCACCATCGGCGAGGCACTGGCTGCAGCAGCTCAGCAGTGGGAGCAAACCAGGCAACCAGCCCGCGTTTTTGTTGAGTTCGCCTATGAGACAACGACCGGCTCCTGGAGCCGTGCCCGCCGAGTTGTCGCCAAAGCCGAGCACATCGATGGCAAAGAAAATCCACGTTATGTTGTGACTTCGCTGGCCGAGCAGGACTGGCCGGCGCAGAAGCTGTATGAGCAACTCTACTGCGCTCGTGGCGACATGGAGAACCGCATCAAGGAACAGTTCTCTTTATTTGCCGACCGGGTCAGTGCCGAGACCATGCGTGCCAACCAGCTTCGTATGTACTTTTCCGCGATTGCCTACGTGCTGCTTTGCGGTTTACGACGCCTCGGTCTGCAGAGCACCGAAATGGCGTTGGCGCAGGCTGCCACCATCCGCCTGCGTCTGCTCAGGATTGGCGCAGTGGTAAGAATCAGCATTCGTCGTATCTGTCTCTCGTTGCCACGCAGCTATCCATGGCCAGACTTGTTTGGCCAAGTGCATCGCGCACTTACTGGATGAAAGAAAGGCAGTTCGTTGTTTGAAAGCACATCGACCGCACGAGGCAGTTGTGGCCTACGCGCGGCTGCACACAACGTGTTGTATACCTGTTTTTCGCTATTCCCAACTTGGCCGCAACTCCCGCATCGGAACCGCACTCCAGATCCGCTGGTGAGAAATCCGGGCTAAAGCGCTCGGAAGCTTTGAAGCCGATGCCCAACGTATCGATGCGCGGCATGCTTTCCAGGATGTAAGCCCGCACGGTCAATCTTCCCGCGCTCGCATCCTGAGC
>DATACK010000202.1:0-29319 GCA_036259115.1 Gammaproteobacteria bacterium
TGGGTATATAGTAGCTAGTTAGTTCATGTTGTAGATCCATATAGTTCCTGCTGCATCCCAACTGTTCTCGGCACGATTGCACAGGAATTACACAGAGATTCTGCCTAGTCACGGTATCAAAATGTGGCGAGCCCACAGGCAGATCGTGCCTTCCCCAAATAAGGCGCAGCCTTTCTCTGCAAGACTGATCCTTGACAATTGCGCGGCTAGCCAAAGCTAAGAGCCACTTTCCCTCGGCCAAGTCGCGCCAGCTTGTCTGGATCGAATGATTTGCCAAGGTTGGTGCAACAAATCCGCCACTGCACCAGCCCAGTGGTAGTCGGTTCACGGCATCGGTATTATTATCAGCCGAAGAGACTTGCATGCTGAGGTGCTGACATGGCTCGTCCCGTCTGGAAGGGGCACATCTCCTTCGGTCTAATTAATATTCCCGTCACGCTCTATTCAGCGGAACAGCGCTCTGATCTGCATTTTCGCATGCTCGACAGCCGCAACATGGCCAAGGTGCGGTATGAACGCGTCAATGAGGAGACAGGTGAGGAAGTGCCTTGGAACGAGATCGTCAAAGCCTTTGAGTATGACAGTGGTAACTACGTCGTGCTAGACGACGACGATTTCAAGAAGGTGGCGGTCGAGGCGACTCAAACAGTCGATCTGGAGGGATTTGTCGATCAGGGAGCTATTGACTATGTGTACTTTGACAAGCCCTATTATCTGGTGCCGGGGAAAAAGGCAGAGAAGGGCTATGTGCTGTTGCGCGAGACCCTTCGCCGCACGAACAAGGTCGGCATTGCGAGGGTCGTCATCCGCGCACGTCAGTATCTCGCTGCCTTATTAGCAGAGGGTGACGCCCTAGTGCTCAATCTCCTACGCTATCATCAGGAGCTTCGCAATCCGGCTGAATACGAGCTACCCGGTCGAAACCTCAAGGACTACAAGGTCAATCCAAAGGAGATTGATATGGCCGAGCAGTTGGTCGAATCGATGACTGTTGATTGGCAACCGGAGCAATATCAAGATGAATACCGCCACGCATTAATGAAATGGATTGAAAAAAAGGCGAGGATGGGCCGAAAAGGCGCTACAGGTAAAGCCCAACCGGCCGAGGCAGAGGAGACCGGCAGCGCCGAGATCATTGATATGATGGAGCTGCTAAAGAAGAGCATGAAGAAGGGAGAAAAGGAAAGGACAAGTGGTGTTTCGGCCAAGAAAAAAAGTCAGACCGCGAGCAAGCGCAAACGCAAGTCGTCAGGCAACCGCCGCAAAGCCGGTTGAGGGCAGTACAGCATTCCGAGCCGCCACCGCAACCGCGCGTAAGACAGCACCTCCGTGAGCCTAAAGGAGTATCAGCGCAAGCGCGATTTTGGCCGCACGTCCGAGCCCAAAGGCCGAAAACGAACCGGCTATGCGGGCAATCTGTACGTCATCCAAAAACATGCCGCTCGTCGGCTGCATTACGATTTTCGTCTAGAGTTAGATGGCGTGCTTAAGAGTTGGGCATTGCCCAAGGGGCCAAGCTGTGATCCCGCCGAGAAGCGTCTCGCGGTGCAGGTTGAGGATCATCCTCTGGAGTACGGAGATTTTGAGGGCATTATTCCGAAAGGCCAGTACGGCGGCGGCACCGTGATGCTTTGGGATCGTGGCCATTGGGAGGGCTTGGGCGACTATAAAGACTCTTTTCGCAGGGGCAAGCTTAAATTCAAGCTGAATGGCCAAAAGCTGCGTGGCGGCTGGACGCTCGTACGGATGAAGGGCAAGGCCGCAGAGGGAGGAAAGAACTGGCTCCTGATCAAGGAGCGCGACGATCAGGCGCGGAACGCTGGAGCGCCAGATGTGCTGGATGAATTCCCCGACAGTATAGTGTCTGGGCGGTCGATGGATAAGATCGCAGCCGACCGCGACAAGCGCTGGCAGAACGGTCGCACGATTGAAGAGAAGCCGTCGAAGAAAAAGTCCATACAGCCTGCCAAACAGCATAACAGCGCGAAAGGCACATTTCATATTGAAGGGATCACAGCCGCTGATCTGCCCGGCGCGCGCAAGCGCGCTTTGCCAAGCGAGTTCAAGCCACAGTTAGCCACGTTGGTGAGTGAAGTGCCTAGGGGCCAGCAGTGGCTGCACGAGATCAAGTTTGATGGCTATCGCGTGCTGTGTACCTTGAGCGTAGGCAAGGTGCGCTTAGTTTCCCGCAATGGCAACGATCTGACTCGCAAACTTAGCACCATCGCAAAGGCCGCAGGTAGCATGCCTGTCAGTGATGGCATACTCGATGGCGAGGTCGTCGCCGTGAGACCTGACGGCTCGACAAATTTCCAGGTGCTGCAAAACGCCCTCAAGGAGGGCACTAGTGCCAATCTGGCTTATTACCTCTTCGACCTGCCGTTTTGTGACGGCTACGATCTTAGACGCACACCGCTCATCGAACGCAAACGTTTACTGCACCAGCTAATCAGGTCGCGGTTGAAAGAGGACTCGCTGGTGCGCTATAGCGACCACGTGGAGGGCCAAGGGCCCACCATTTACGAGCACGCGTGCACGTACGTTCTGGAGGGGGTCATCTCCAAGCGCGCCGACAGCGAGTATCAATCGAGGCGCACCCGATCTTGGGTCAAAACCAAATGCAGCAAGCGCCAGGAATTCGTGATATGCGGTTATACTGACCCCGACGGCTCTCGCACCGGATTCGGTGCCTTATTGCTCGGGTATCAAGACGACGAAGGTAATCTCGTTTACTGTGGACGCGTGGGTACCGGCTTCAACGCACAGACACTCAAACGCATTCGTAAGCAGCTGATTGAACGTGCGCAGAAAAATACTCCTTTCAGAAGCCTGCCCAACGATTTTGCTCGTCGCGGAGTGCATTGGGTGCGCCCCGAACTCGTAGCCGAAGTTACGTTCGCTAACTGGACGGATGATGGGTTATTGCGGCACGCGTCTTTTCAGGGCATGCGTGAAGACAAAGAGCCGAGCGAGGTGGTGCGAGAAGAGCCGGCGACCAGTCCAGCTCAGAAGACAGCTGCCTCTTCGCGTCCTCGTGGTTCAGAGCGACTACGGTCGAAGCGTACCTCCCGCACTCGGCAGGAAAGGAACGTTGTTGCCGGGCAGCATCTTACTCACCCGGATCGAATCCTGTACCCTGAGCAGGGACTGACGAAACGGGATCTTGCGGTTTTTTACGAGCACATCACGGATTGGATACTGCCGCATGTGACTAGCCGGCTCTTGTCGCTAGTGCGCTGCCCGCTAGGACGCAGGCAAAGCTGTTTCTTTCAGAAACACGTCAACGAGACGTTACCAGATGCGTTGCAAGGCGTATCCGTCGAAGAAAAGAGCAAGCGCTCGACTTACATCACGATCCATGATCTATCGGGCCTGATTGCGCTAGTGCAACTCGGGGTGCTGGAAATCCATGTATGGGGCAGCCGTGAGGACAAGCCGGACAAGCCTGATCGGCTTGTGTTCGATCTGGATCCAGGCCCGGAAGTGGAATGGACGACAGTTGTGGAGGGTGCGCAGATGTTACGCGACCGGTTAAAAGAACTGGGCCTGAAATCGTTTGTCAAGACCTCCGGCGGGAAAGGCCTGCACGTCGTCGTGCCGCTGGCCCGCCGCATCGGTTGGGATGAACTTAAGGCTTTCTCAAAGGCGGTGGCTGTCGATGTCGCGCGAGAGGAGCCTAAACGTTATATCGCCACCATGAGCAAGACCAAACGTAAGGGCAAGATCTTTATCGACTATCTGCGCAATGGCCGTGGATCGACCACTGTGGCGGCTTACTCAACCCGCGCGCGCGCGACTGCACCGGTGTCTACACCCTTGACGTGGGATGAGCTCGAATCCGTGAAAGGAGCGGCGGTTTACACAGTGGTGAACCTGTCACAACGGCTTAATGCACTGAAAGACGATCCCTGGGCGGGCTTCTTTGATGTCCGCCAGTCCATAACCGCAAAGATGCGTAGACAAGTGGATGCCGATTAGCTTTTGCGGCCAGGTTAAACAAGTGATGTCCTACAGGCTGATCTTGGCGCATGGATGAAGCACGGTTAGGTGCCTATCGTTCGTGCATTTCAGCTGATGGGCTCAATCTGTTAGGATTTATGCCATACAACCGGAATCAGACGTAAGGAGAAGTGACTACGGGAGACGATACCAAAGACGCTTGATGAGGGTAGTGAAGACAAGCGCAAAGGGCATATGGAGAGCGTGTGGTTACTACAATCTTAAAACAGGCCACGCACATGCATTGTATTTCATTTTGTGCAAGTGAGATCTAGACGTAGGTATCGTTAAACTTACTTTTGCGAAACGAATTAGCTAGGCTTGGTAGCGCTCCGCAGACCGTGCACCTGGATGAGCATAGCAAGCATGCGTTCGAGCTTTCGATCAAAATGTACTCGTAGCCGCCGAGTCGCTCAACCTTGCCAGGATCGAGTGATTCGCCGAAGACGTGTACGCGAAGAAGAAGCCGGGACTGAAGCTCTTTATGCCGCTGTACATACCAGGGCAGCACTTCCTTTTCTACGAAGCGCAACAGACTGGCTGCGTCTGATGCCAAAGGCTCTTCATTCTCATCGAGTTCCTCGAAGTCGCCGGGCAGCCGCCAATGATACAGAGACGGTGTTAGCTATGCTTTCATATATACCTCACGCCGTACAAGCAGATTCGTGAGTTCCCTTAGGCCGTCTCCACTACTTGACAAGCTGGATAACTTTAGAGTTCTGTAGCGTGTTGCAATTGCCAGAGTTATCGCAGGCGTAAAGATCCGCTTCAGCGCGGGCGGTGCCCTCACTGAAACGCTTGTTTGTGCTGGCCTTGACGAGGACTTGGACGATACGCCTTCTGTCACAGGTCGTCACGTCTTGGTAACCAGTACCTCCCACAAATTCCCTAAGGGTAACGGCATGTTCCACGAACACGTTCACGGTGGCCCTATAGGTGTCGCTAGTACAAGCGACCGCGACTGGTATCACGACACTTTCGCCATCATTGATAAGTTGGCCAGTATTCCAAGCTCAACGAACGTTGGCTGAGCAAGTGCCAGGGCGGGAATCGACAAAACAACCATGCCGAGGGTGAATGCCCCGGTGAGAGGTAGTAGTTTTTTCATAGCTTAATCCTCCTGTGAGTCTATGCTCGTGATATGGAGCTGTATTGAGTGTCGCAAACGAGCTCGCAAATACCGTATACAGACTTTTCGAGAGAGACAAGCAGCGCCTGCCAGCACGATAATTTACGCTCTCAGTCAGGCCATGCATGGCAAATGTTGGTCTGATAGATGTCAGAGATGCGCGGTCCAGTAATTTGCAACGAGCGGCTCCGCGGGCTCCCAGATATGACAGTGCGCTTATTCTAAGCCACCTCCGCTGTCGAGGCCCAGCGGCTGGTCTAACAGTACGCATCCTCGTTAGATCTCGATCTCTCGTTTCAGAATTTCTCTTATGAACAGCAACACTTTGAACAACAGTATGCCCCGCCGTCTAGCGCGTTTTTACTGGCGGAGGAGAATGGCATTCTCATTGGATGCGTAGGTATGCGTAAGCTCTGACGGCATCGGAGAGATTAAGCGGCTGTATGTGGTCCCGAATGCGCGGGGGCGTGGCGTTGGGCGATGCCTGGCCCAGGGCATTATCGATGTAGCCAAGCAGCTCCCATACAGGCACCTGGTTCTGGATACACTACCGTCCATGGTCGCGGCGCAGTCTCTGTATCGCTGTTGGGGTTTAGGCCCATAGGCGCATACAGGTTCAACCCCGTGCCAGGAGCGAGCTTCCTAGAACTGGAGCTAAAGTGAGCCGAAAGCGGTTTAACATCGAACGTCGACGTCTACCGCTGGATGTGCAGCGGAAAACACCCGCCGGGGCAATTGCTCGTTTTCGGAATTTTCTGCTTCGTCGGTTAACCGGTTGCATCAAGTAAGCCGTGCCCCAGTGCCTGGGATCTATCCTAATACACGAAATGATCCAATTACTGGAGCGACACCATAATGACCGGTTTAGGACATTGATGGACGCTTTATGGCAGTGGTGTCTCTACAGAAAGAGTTAAACCGTGCTCCTCTGGAACACGCGACTTGGACCTGCTAGATAGTATCCTATGTGCTTGCGCTGATCGCGCACGACTCCATCCCGGTCGCCGCGAGTCAATTCCATAGAACGTTGTAATTCACAGGACTAGAACAAACCATTGAATGGGCGAAATAACACGTTAAGTTAAAAAATCGAAACTGAGCTGAAGGAAATCGCGGAGATCTGATGTGCATATTTTGCGACACGGATCAGCCAAAGTTACTGGACTGCTCGATTAACTGCCCAAGTCCTTACACCCAAAGCCAAATGTATCCTCCGTGAGATCATGTATGCCGAGCCGAGTAGCAAGCCGAGCAAAGCGTTAACCACTTCTTGGCCGAGTTCTCACCGAAATATGACAAAGCGACCGCGCCTAGCCAAAGATCGGGCCGTACTGCTGACCTACTTGACTTCCCGGCGGAGCACTGGAAGCACTTGCGCACCACCAACCCAACCGAGTCAGTATTCGCTACCGTGTGCCTACGCTAGCGGATCACCAGAAGCGCAGGTCGTCACATTAAGGCGCTGACGATGGCCTTCAAGCTCATTGAGATGACTCAGACGCTGGCGTAAGCTCAATGCCGCACACCTGCTACCGCTGTTATGCGCGGGTATCGCATTCGCCAATAGCGTTCAGATCGAACACTAGGCTAATAGAGAGGATCGCAAGGTAGCCACTTTATACACGGCCAATCCAAAACATTCGACAAAATCTGTTTACCTCAGTTGTCGAGGGTATAATACAAGCCCGTAATATTTAGCTTTACGACTCGTCAGAATTCGTTGATCCAAGCAGATTTGGCTGACATTTTTGTGGGGCTTCAAAGGTGGCGAGAACGTCCGAATGCAGTCCTTGTGATGATGTATTATGTGCAGTGGGCCGAATGCGGTAATAATATGAAATATGCATGTATGGTTATTCATCAGCAGCCTAACACGCGGGTGCAGCGGATGTGCCTCTCTCCCCTCCGTGCGCCGCTGAGTCGCACCTCTGTTGGGCAGCATGGCTCCGCGGGCATGACCACGAAAGTCTGGTAGTGAGGGCTCGATTGCGTGCGACGCAATGTCCGAAAGCGGGCAGTTCAGCATGGAGGAAGCACGGGGATAACAGTCTGGCGACAAGAGCTTAGCCCAGTAAATTTTCTCGAGCGATCGGGAACTGTGCATGCTGATCGGGTCGCCGTCGTGGACGGTGACGTCAGGTACACATGGCGTCATTTTCGAGCACGCTCCCGTCGTCTCGCTTCCGCCTTACGTGGGACAGGGCTACGAAAGGGCGATCGCATAGCGTTTCTGGCATGCAACTGTGAACCACTACTTCTGGCCCACTTCGGCGTGGCTCAGGCAGGAGGCGTACTCGTCGCCATAAATACCCGCTTATCATCTGACGAGATCGCCTACATCATTGAGGATTCTGGCGCGGGCACGGTGTTCTACACACCTGAGCTGGAGAAGCAGCTAAGCAAGGTCCCGCGCAGCGTGTGCCGGCTCAACACGCGCCGTGACCTTGAAGAGTTCCTCACCACCGGCGCCGACGCAGAGGTCGAATCATGGCTTACGGACGAGAACGATTTGATCACGATCAACTATACGTCAGGGACGACGGGGCGACCCAGAGGCGTGATGTATCACCATCGAGGTGCCTATCTGAATGCCCTCGCGATGGCGCTCGGACACGGCCTAACCGCGGGGAGCGCCTACCTGTGGACATTGCCGATGTTTCACTGCAATGGATGGACCTTTCCTTGGGCGCTGGCCGCCGTTGGTGCGCGGAGCATTTGCATCTCTCGAATCGAACCTGAAGTCGCTTGGCGGCTGTTCGACGAGGATGTCAGCCACTTTTGCGCTGCGCCCACCGTCTTGAGCATGCTGGCGAACAGCCCTGCAGCGCACCGCCTGAAGCGATCCGTCCGGCTGTTGACGGCGGGGGCGCCGCCCTCCCCGGCTCTTATCTCTCGGATGACTGAGCTGAACTTTGAGCTTGATCATGTCTACGGCCTGACCGAAACCTACGGGCCTTTCACAATCAATGTCTCCCAGCCAAACCTAGTGGACCTCACACCAAACGAGCAGGCGCGAATCAAGGCCCGCCAGGGCTTCCCGAATGTTTGCGCAGGCGATGTCCGGGTGATCGATGAGGCGATGCGGGACGTCCCTGCCGATGGGCGGACAATGGGTGAAGTCGTCATGCGTGGGAATGCCGTGATGTGCGGCTACTTCGCGGACGAGAAAGCGACCAGTCGCGCCTTCGACGGAGGTTGGTTCCACAGCGGCGATCTAGCCGTTCGTCACCCTGATTGCTCCATTGAGCTCCGCGACCGGAAAAAGGACATCATCATCTTGGGGGGTGAGAACGTCAGCACAATTGAGGTGGAGCAGGCGGTCTCCACACACCCGGCCGTCTTGGAATGCGCAGTGATCGCCGTACCCAATGACACGTGGGGAGAGGTTCCGAAGGCCTTTGTTACCCTAAAGCTTGGGGCAACGGCCTCGGAGGCCGATATTATCGAACACTGCCGCTCTCAGATAGCGCACTTTAAGGTTCCCACATTGGTTGAATTCGGTCCGTTGCCTAAGACCTCGACCGGCAAGGTCCAGAAGTACATACTGCGTGAGCGGGAGTGGAGGGGCAGAGAGAGACGGATCAATTAGACCACTGTGCAAAAACAGCACTAACAACTCGTACGCCTTGGCATAGGCTGCGCATTGTCTTGTAAAGGTGGTGATTGCGTTGGTAAGGTGGGAGCATACCCATCTCGGTCAACTCGGACTTATCAATCTAGATACCCATCAGCAGGCTTAAAGCTTCCGCCTTCAGACGCATTTTCATAACCTGCCGCGCCCTTGGCGCGCCAGTTTCGCCACCTTCCTGTATTCTAGCTCGGCCGCCATTCAGGCTTTGCATCCTGCCTTACTTGGTTGCTTCCCATTGCTTGCTTGTACATGGCAACGCGCCGCGTAAGCCCATTATACAATCCGGGCTTGCGGGAATCGGATATGGAACACCGCGCGGTTTTGCAGCCTTCCTAAGATACGGCCGCACGGCTTCCACAACATAAGGCCGTAGCAGTTGCTTACCCCAAGTCTCACGTACATCGAGCGACTGTTCGACTTGACGTTGCATATGCTGCCGGCAAGAAGAGCAGTATCACCATCGTCAATGAGATGGGTGAGGAGAGCCGTGAGTCGCTCACCTACAACCACGCCTCGTAGTGCAGGCGTTTACACCTTGCACTTGTACGCTCAGCTCTCCTGAGAGGATATGGCCTCAGGCAGAATAAGGATGCATGTGCTAGCCTGTTTGTTTACCCGGTGCCATCTCGACCTTTAGCACCGTCCCCTCAGGTTTAGAGGTTTGAGGGTACTCAATGGGCGCCCCAAGCACCGTACTTGATGTGCTCATCAATTGAGTCACCTTTACGCCTGATGCATAGTCACCGGACTTCTGCTCACCGGCAAGCGAGCCACTCGTTAGTGATGCAAGCATTAACATCGTGGCGAAAACAAGTGTGCCTCACCATCGCGCATTCTTCCGCATGAGGTCGTTTAAACACTCTGTGTACATTATCATTCTGGCTACACCTTTCACACCACGATCTCGCTCGTGAGCATGAGACATTGCCGGGCCTTTGGCCCAGGCCACCAATGGCACGCTGTACTTCTCAGTTTCATAGTGCACTGGGGGGGCGATGCCCAAGGTCTAAAAAGGCACGCGCTTGAGCATCTCGCCTGATGCGCGCGCGATCCAAAGCCATGCTTGCTTGTTCATAGGGATGCTCCACGCGGAAATGTTCCTTCAAGAGCCGGCTGGTAGTGTCAGATGGCATCACCCTGGCCACATTTTTAAATCGCACACAACCACCACTGACTAGCCGTTGTCGTTTGGTCGTATCATCAAGGTGCCGTAAGTTCTCATCCGTATGACTTGACCGGGGGCCGAAGCCTCCGGCAGCAGACTCTCAGACAGGTTGTTTCTCGGACTCTGCCTTTGCCAGGCGCCCGAAATTCATTTATTCGATCCTGATCTTTTTTGCCATGCCATTTATGGAACTCTTTGAAACATCACTCCTACTTGCATGACGGGAGATAACTGCTCTTAGGGAACAGGTAGTTGATATCTGCTAAGAGGTAAATGCTCATCAGACTTCCCCAACTTCAATCCCCTTGATCGCTTCCACTACGGAGTAAAGCTCACAGTCAGGCAATGGCTACTGTTTGTAATCTTTGCCACTGTTCGCACGATGACCCAGTACCAGCCGTTTAAGGTCACGCAGGCTCATGCGATCAGGCCTTGGTTTTCTCTCTTGATAGAGCCAGCACGGAGTTAAATACAGCTCGCTTCGACGCTTAAGGCCTGAAACGACCATTCTTGCCGGGCTTTCCAATCAGCTCGCTTGCGCGATAAGCAGCAAACAGGCATTGGTTCAAATAAGGTCCAGGCTCAGTGATCCGAAAATGCAAAACACCTTAGGCTATTGAAGAGCCATAACCGGCTCATGGTGTGTATAGGCAACCTGGTATTCGCCCTCTGGCAGCAGCGGTCATTGACGCCCATCAAGCAGCGCATCATCCAGAGGAATTTTCACTGGGCTTTGTGTTATATTCTTTTGTGCTGCTCTTTGATGGGTTTTGCGCCCGGACCACTGGTTGCCGCCAGTGCCGGGCGCTTTTCATGCGTTATCAGGTACCCTCCCCGGTCGCCTCATCCGAGAACCACTCCTTTTTGCCCGTTCTAAGGTTTTCCTGATGGAAGCATAGCCGGCAGATATTGGCGCGACCATCTTGATCTATCGCCAAGTAGATCTCTCGTGCTGTGATCCCCTGAAATCGGCTTCTGCCCCTCCCTTGACGTACTCCAGCAGGTAAAAGCAAGTCGGCTCTCCTTTAAGCTGGGTTCTCTCCTGCCAATCTGAGTCTAAGGGGCAAATCGGCGCGCTACAGCGCTCGAATCTTGGGCAGTCGGTCATCTCCATGGCGGTATTCCTCAGGAGCTGCATAGAGCGTGGAGCTGAGCAGTGGTTACAACCTTGTCCTCCTGAAGCCACTAATCCAGATCTGTCCGATAGTAGAATCCGGCCACGCTTTACGTAAGCTGGCCCTGTGCCATAAGTGCGCATCATTGCCAGAATTTTCTTCGAGAGCCCGACATAGCGCGCCGCGCTTTTTCCAAGTGGCCGTCGGCAAAACCACAATTGGCCTGATCTGCACAACTTCTTGGTCGTAGGATTCCTAAGATGCATGTATCATATTTATCGTAATATTTTAACTACAAAAATTTATATCATTTGTTTGAAGATTGATGACTACGCATATACAATCATTTAGAAGACTTTGAGAAATGTTGGAGAGTCAATGCCACGCAAAGCCAAGGGAGAGACAAAAGGTGAGGTCGTGACCCTAAGGCTCACGCGACGAACAAGGTACGGCCTTGAGCTATTGGCACGACAGCAGCGGCGGCCGCTGTCTTCTGTGGCTGAGTGGGCCTTTCATGAAGTGTTCAAGACCGAATCAATCGCACCATCCTTCGGTGAGGGAAAAACGCTCAAGGAGGCTGTCGACGATCTATGGGATCCTTTAGAGCCGGATCGCTTAGTCAAGCTCGCGCAGAAGTACCCTTCGCTATTGACCTATGAAGATGACCTTATCTGGAAGGTCATAAAAGAGGAGCCATCATTTTGGCTTAAGGACGACGGGCTACCAAAAGGGGAGTCGCTTAGCATCGGTAACTGGCCGCCGACGCCCCCACAACCCGATATGAAACGCATTCGCCGCTTGTGGCCCGCAATCAAGGAGGCTGCCAGTGGCGAGGGTGTGGACTTCGCAAGACTCGATGTGATAACGAAACCCCATAGCACTTAAGTTCACAAAGCTCACCCGGATCAGCCTTCGCAGGCTACAAACGGGCCGGCGAATTTCTGAACACAGCATCACGTTCGAACGACTGTCAGATGGTCATGGCCGCTACACTGTTAACATCATGGTCGATGGCCAGCGCGTCCATCGGGTGATCGGCAAAGAGTCCGACGGGGTAACTCGCAAGCAGACCAAGGACTTCATCGAAAAGGCTAAGACCGATGCGAGACAAAGTCACCTTAATCTGCCTAAAGGCCGAAAGCTCGTGCTGCGCTTCCAAGATGCTGCCGCGCAATACCTGCATAGGCTGACCGAGGAGGACGGCGAAGACATTGCCAAAAAGCGCGAGCGCCTAGACCTTCACCTTACTCCGTTCTTTCGTGACAAGCCGCTCGCAGGTATTTCAGCCTTTGACGTGGATCGCTACAAAAAGCATCGCCAAGGGGAAGACACCAAACCAGGGACGATCAACCGTGAGCTCGCCGTGCTCTCACACCTGTTCACGAAAGCCGTTGAATGGAATTGGCTCACTGCCAAGCCCGCGACCATCAAGCGACTGTCGGAGGATCGTGGGCGCATTACTTATCTCACCATTGACCAGATCGGCCGGCTAATCGAAGCGGCCAAGAGGGACCAGAGCCCGCATATCTATCCCTTTATCGTGATCGGGCTAAAGACCTCCATGCGGCGTATGGAAATCCTCTCGATCAGGCTTGAGCATATCGATTTGCGCCGCCGCGTCATTTACATCCCCACGGCTAAGGCAGGCGCTAGGGAGCAATCGATTACTAAGCACACCTTGCCTCTTTTCTCGCCGGCTATGTAGACGCTGCAGAACCTAATCAAGAGTGGTTGTTCCCCTCAGCTAGATCGCAGAGCACCGGCCATGCCATGAGTATCGAAAACGCCTTTCGGCGAGTCGTGGCGGCAGCAGGTCTTGATGCCAAACAGGTTGTGCGCCACACACTAAGGCATACCGCCATCACGCATCTGGTGCAAGCAGGTGTGGATCTGCCGACAGTGCAGCGGATCTCAGGTCACAAGACCTTGCAGATGGTGGTCAGATACAGTTATCAGAACGGTGAGCATATTCAGGCTGCAAGGGACAAGCTGGCCAGCGCTACAGATCCACAAGCTGGCTCGTTTTGCGTGCATGATTACACAGGAATTACACACAGCCTGCGGAAGAGAGTGGTAAGTATTATATATGTCATTGATTTTATTATGGGCCCGGTAGGACTCGAACCTACGACCAAGGGATTTGTACCCTTTGGCAAGATGAATATGCATTTGATTAAATGAATATTATTATGCCTGTAGATAGGATGCGTCCATAAAGCGTCCAAATAAGCGAATAAGCCACAATAAACCTGTTTGTCGTTTGTATCAGCTAAACCCGGACGGCCTGTGGTTGCTATGCTCGTTGGGTCTACCTGGGTACATATCCATCCATGGACCCGGCCACATACGGTAGAAGGTCCGCAGTGTAAGTGCGACAGTGCCAGCCGAGAGTTAGCAGCGTGCTCCTGCATAATGGTACGAGAAGGCATGCTTCACTCGTGCCGATGTTAAGGTTGCGGAGTTTCAGTCGTGATAAGTGCTCTTACCCGCTGCCGGAACTCAGCTTTCTCCTCGACGGGCAACCGGCCATACCTCCGGACTCGATCGAAGATCCGCCCGAATGCCTTGCGCTCGTCGACGCCGAGACGAGCCATAGGTCCATGTCCTAGGCTTACTTCGTCGTGCCGGATCTCGAGTGCATCACGGCGGGCGTGCGCGCGACTAAGAACTAGATGCGCGTGGTGCACGGCGCGACCGAGTACCACCCATGGAAAATTTGGATGGCGTGAAGGTCCGATTACAAGCTTACGGCCAGCATCTAGGAAGACCGCTGGGATTCGGGGCTCCTTTACGGCGAGGTAAGTCGCGCCAGCAAGCCCGGTAAGCGTGCCCATCAAAGTCGGGATCCCGTGTAAAAGGAAGCCTGCACTCGCATCGACAGCGCCGCCGGCGAGCGCACCACCAGCAGCACCGCTTATCACCAGTTGCGGCTTGGATAAGCCGAAAAACTCATATGACTCATCAGAAAAGAGGTCCTCCGCAAGCAGCGCCTGGTCGAGCTCCGATTCGGTGCGCCGGAGAGTACCGTGTCGGAAGATGCGCTCGATCTCGTGCCGAGCTTTGGATTCGACGCACGCAACCTCTTTGCGGTAGCGCGTGATCAATGCTTGCTTCTCTGCTTCGGTAGCCGTTTCGCCGGCTACAGGCTGCTCCACTTGAAGGCTGACGATGCGTTCCACAGCGTCGACGATTGCAGCGGCGGCCGTCTCGAGACGGCGTTCGCGATCGGCGGCAAGCACGCGGATGGCATCATCTAGTGGCGCCTGCAGTCGCTCGTCAAGCTCGCGCAAGAGCCGAAGTAATCCAACTCGGTCGTCGAATCCGACAGTGTGCGCGTCGAAAGTGCGTACGGCGTTGAAGTGTTGCGCTAACACGCGGCGCCAATCTCCATTGGCGTGCACGGCACCCGAAGCTCGATTCAAAAGCGCGATGACAGGTCGGCCCGTCCAACGCAGGATTGTCATCTCCGCTTCGTAGTTGCGCCGGTATGGATGGCTCGCATCGACGACGTACAAGATGAAGCCGCCGTCTACGACCGGCTCTAATAACCGCCATTCCTCTTCGAATTCGCTCCCGCCTCGAAAAGTTTTGACAAATGACCGAGTGGCCTCCTCCCTAAGGGACGCATCCGGCGCGCGTGCCTCCAGCCATGCAAGGCAGCGCTCGGGCTCTTGGAAGCCCGGCGTGTCAACCACGCGCACGAGTGGATGTCCGCCGCCTTCAATCACATACGTCTTGCATTCCGTTGTCGTGCCCGGCTCGGGTGCGATGAGGGCTGTGTCATCTTCAACCAAGGCGGAGACAATGCTCGTCTTGCCTTCGTTAACGCGCCCGACCACCACGAAAGTTGGGACCGCAGGAGTCTTATTGCTCATGTCGTGTCCCCGGCCTGGGCGTCAGGGACGCCGAGAAAGGGATCACCGAGTTGCCGGGCTGCACGCTGCCAAGTTTTGCATCGGTCCGCAGGCGGTTCCGTCATGTCGCCCGCGACTTCTTCCACTGGTATCAGAAGGATGAGACGTCGCGCGCCGATCTTACTGCGAAGCCCTTGAAGAAAACGAACGAGCGCCTTAGCCAGCGCTTCGAAAGCATCAATGAAGATGTAAATGGCGCCGGCGTCTGCTCCGACGGCGGAGAGGCGCGATGCAGCTTCACTGGCATCGAGATCACCGGCCGTTCCGCCCGCCCGGAGGACCAGGCGGGTATTGATGTTAAACATACGTCTCATATAAGCACGTACCGCGTCATCCGAGAAGGGAGCATCTCGCCAAACGATAGCTACACCATCGGAAAGGGGTGAGACAATTGGTCCCTTGATCGCGTCGGTCCGACGCCGTGCCTCTATGTCGCGTCCGGCCTTCAAATGGAAGCCGCCGCCACGCGCGAGACAAGCACGTACTAAACGGTCGACCTCGTACGCCTCAAAGGGCGCGCGGCGCAAGCAGAGCCGGAATCTTGCCCACGCGAAGACGGCTAGAATGATCCGCGGCAAGAGACCATAGACGACAAGGCACACCGCGAGAAAAGGCCACCACGCCATAGTCGCACGGAGATCCTCAGCGCGTCTGAAGAAGTGATCTGGATTCTGTGGTGCACCCGCGTAACGTCCTTCGAGCCGAAAATAACGCGTCTCTCTGACAACCGCTAGACTCGGGACGAGATCTGGATCGATCCAGGAGAATGGCGCCGCAAGAATACTCACTGCACGGTGTGCGTCTGTCGCGTCGACGCGGAGAGTCGTACTCCACGAGAACGCAAGATCGCTGAAGGTGACGAGCCAGAGCGACGCGATCAGCGCTCCGACGTTGAAAGCGACACCGAAGACCTGCATTGAGAAGAAGACACGCCAGTTCATGGCAGGACGGTAGAGCGCGCCGAGGTCGATGGACGCTCCCGAATCGTTCTCTGGTTGGATCGTTCTGTACCGAAGGGCACTAAGTAGTATGGTGTGTAAGAGGCCGAACGTGCGGTCGGCAACGTGCTTAAGGGAAAGGCTCTTTACCGCCAAGTTGAGTAGCAGCACTAACCCAAGCGCGACCTGAGGCAATATCAAAAGCGATAGATAACCTACTACGTTGACGGGATGGGCACCTTCATAAGCCAATGCATAGCGTGCCGCGCCGGATCCCACAAAAAGTCCGCCAAGTGCCAGACCGATGGTCAGAAGCTTGATTCCACGCTCAAGGCGGATGCTCGGACGAGCGCCCGAGCGATATACAGCGTCAAGCCAGGCACGAACCAGCGCAGCGCGCTGACGCATAGTCGGCGCCTTGCTCGGAACGATCGCTTCGACTGTATGGGCTGGCAAAACTTCAGGCCCACGGCCAGCGGAAAGGGCCGTCTCTAGGTCCACTAATTCGCCGAGGGTCAACTGTTCGCGAGGTTGCATAGGAGTTCTAGGAGTGCCACTCGAACTAGGCTGGGTGCTAACAAATACGCTGGCAGGAAAGATTCTGCGTGCAGCCGTGACTGTCCTGAAGCACACTCATCCGGTTCTGGACGCTGCCCCCGCTGGGGCGCGTTTAATGAACGGGAAAAGCGGTCCCAATTACGATTCAGTTAGGAATATTAGATTCTAGGTGGACAATCCGTGGACTAATTGCTCTAGCCAAACAAAAGGATGTACACAAGTTATTGATTTTATATTGGGCCCGGTAGGACTCGAACCTACGACCAAGGGATTATGAGTCCCCTGCTCTAACCAACTGAGCTACAGGCCCAAAACAATCACACCAGAATTCATCATCCGTTATCCGTGGCGAGTCGGCCAAAACTAATCCCTAGGTAGTAGATCGCAATTCCATTCATGATCTCTACTACGCAAAGCACCTGCCGCGAATCTCTGTGAGGTGATTCACCGCCCTACTAAAGCGCGACAAAATTATTCCAAGTCAAGGAAGCTGCGTAGCTGTTCCGAACGGGTCGGATGGCGTAGTTTGCGCAATGCCTTGGCCTCGATCTGTCTAATCCGCTCGCGAGTGACATCGAATTGTTTCCCAACCTCTTCTAGCGTGTGGTCTGTATTCATATCAATGCCGAAGCGCATACGCAGCACCTTCGCTTCTCGCGGCGTCAGCGAGGCTAATACTTCGCGAGTTGTCTCGCCCAAGCCCTCGTTGGTAGCTGAATCGACTGGCGACAGAATATTGCTGTCCTCGATAAAATCGCCCAGATGCGAGTCTTCGTCGTCTCCGATCGGGGTTTCCATTGAGATGGGTTCCTTGGCGATTTTAAGCACCTTGCGCACCTTATCCTCAGGCATGTCCATGCGCACCGCGAGCTCTTCAGGTGTTGCTTCGCGTCCCATCTCCTGTAGCATCTGGCGTGATATCCGATTCAGCTTGTTAATAGTCTCGATCATGTGCACGGGAATACGGATAGTCCGCGCCTGGTCGGCTATCGAACGCGTAATGGCTTGGCGTATCCACCAGGTCGCGTAAGTCGAAAACTTGTAGCCGCGCCGATATTCGAACTTATCTACCGCCTTCATCAGGCCGATATTGCCTTCCTGTATAAGGTCTAGAAACTGAAGACCTCGATTGGTGTATTTCTTGGCAATTGAAATGACCAACCGCAGATTTGCCTCAACCATCTCCTTCTTAGCACGCCGGGCCTTAGCCTCACCAATCGACATGCGCCTGTTGATATCCTTGATTTCAGCAATGAATAAACCGGCTTCCTGCTCGACTGCAGCCAATTTCTTCTGGATACGCAGAATATCCGCCTCATGACGGGCAAGCGCTGGCGCATACTTGTTATTTGTTTTCAGCATTACCTTGAGCCAGCTTAGATTAGTCTCGTTACCAGGAAAGGTATCGATAAACTCCCGGCGCGCCATACGGGCTTCGTTGACGCACAGATTCATAATCTGGCGCTCGTGGCTGCGGATGCGCTCGATCGTATCCCGTAGCTGCTGTGTCAACTGATCGATTAGCCGCGGCACCAGCTTAAGCTTTACAAACTGTTCCGCCACGGCCTCACGCGCCTTGACACATCTCTGCGCATTTCTACGTATGGCAGGCGAATTGGCCTTCTCGTGCAGCTTACGTAGCTGATCAAAGCGCCGTTCAGCCTCTTCTGCGTCGGGGCCAGACTCAATGTCGACGGCTTGCACATCCTCGTCCTCATCCAGCACGTCTTGCTCAACGCTGGCTAGATCCGAAGGACCAGAAGAGGCCGGAATCTCGACATCGTTCTCCATGTCAGTAAAACCGATGATCACGTCCGTCAAGCGTTGCTCCTTGGCTCTGACCTGATCATATTCAGCCAACAGCGTCTCAATAGCGGCAGGATACTGGGCGAGCGCGAACAGAACCTGACCTAAGCCTTCCTCAATTCGTTTGGCGATCTGAATCTCGCCTTCACGGGTCAATAGGCTTACGGTGCCCATCTCGCGCATATACATGCGTACCGGATCGGTAGTGCGTCCGAACTCGCCGTCCACAGTGGCCAGCGCAGCCGCCGCTTCTTCGGCGGCATCTTCGTCGGTGTCAACGGCGTTGTCAGTCAGAATCAGGCTGTCAGCATCTGGGGCATGCTCATGCACTGCGATGCCCATGTCATTGATCATGCTGATAATATCTTCAATCTGATCCGGCTCTACGATCCCATCTGGCAGGTGATCGTTCACCTCCGCATAGGTGAGGAAGCTCTGCTCCTTACCCTTGGCGATCAACTCTTTTAATTTGGATTGCTGGTCTTGATCCATAGATGCACTCAAAAATCAAATAGCTCAACGCCCTAATTGATTAGGGTCAAACTTTCTATTATAGCGCAGATTTATCTTTCTTCTCAGTAGACGTAGCCAAAATCCCGGTTTTGCGCGTCAGCAGCACCCGAAGCTCACCCCGCTCGCTAGGACTTAGGCCCTCATTACGCTCCTTCGCCAGGAGCTCGTCTGTACGTTGCTCCAAGGCCTTGTTAATTAACATTGCGATCACATCTCGGAACTCCACCGTAAGGTCAAAAGCCTCGGAATCAGGAGGCCGCCAGCTCATTAATTGTAGTAGATACCTATAATATTCGCTGCCTCGATAGCGCTCCAGTAGCGATACCGAATTTAGATTGGGATTAGACCGAAGGGTTTCAAGGATTTCCACAAGCAGCTGAATGCCGGGCAGATCTAGATTGTTGAGCGCAGCAGGCGGCGCGGCCTGTTGGGCCAGCTTGGGCTCATGAAGCAGCATTGTGATTGCCATACGCACTGGGCTATGGGTTAGCCGCAAGCTATTGGCTTGGTTCGGAATAGGCTGTCCCGGGACGATTGCATTATGATCTAGGGACTTGCCGATGCGCTTGGCGAGCTCATCGTACATTAACTCTTTGAATAATCCATCGGGCAACTTCTGCAGCAGCGGCTTTGCCAACTCCGCAAGGCGCACGCGGCCGGCCACATCGTGGGTATTTAGCCCTTCGGTAAGTCGGTTAAATAAAAAGTCGGACAAGGGAATAGCCGACTGTATCCGCTTGGTAAATCCCTCTTTGCCCTCCCGACGAATCACCGTGTCTGGATCGTCGCCTTCGGGCAGAAACATGAAACGTGCCTCTAGGCCGTCCTTGAATATTGGTAAGAGTTGTTGCGCGGCCCGCCAGGCAGCCTCGCGTCCAGCGCGATCGCCATCGAAGCAAAATACGATTTCATGCGTCAGACGAAAGAGCTGTTGCAGATGATGACCGGTGGTAGCAGTGCCAAGGGTCGCGACCGCATAACGAATACCATGCTGAGCCAGCGCCAGGACATCCATATAGCCTTCTACGAGGAGCACGCGCTCCGGCCGCGGCTGCGCTCGGCGCAGTTCGACCAAACCATATAGCGCCTCGCCTTTGTGAAACAGCGGTGTCTCCGGCGAGTTCAGGTACTTGGGCAGGCTGTCGCCAATTACCCTGCCGCCAAAACCAATCACCCGCCCACGGCGATCGCGAATTGGAAAGATGATGCGATTGCGAAAGCGCGCTTGACTTCGCCCTTCGCTGCTTTGTTTACTCAAACCGGCACGGGTCAGATCATCAAGCCGGGATTCGCCGAAGTGATCGACGAGGTGTTCCCAGTTAGGCGGTGCATAGCCTAGGCTGTAGTCGAGCGCGATCTGACCGCTCAAGCCTCGGCTTTTCAGGTAATCGATCGCTTGCGGGCTTTCGCGTAGCGCTTGTTTGTAAAAGCATGCTACCTCCTCAAGTATCTGATAAAGGTCGTCATACATAGCGACCGGAGCACGGCCGCCTTCGCGCGGAACCTCAAGGCCTACCGTGTCCGCCAGTGCCTTTACGGCATCGATGAAATCAAGATGTTCGTAATCGAGCAAGAATCCCAGGGCAGTACCGTGCGCACCGCATCCAAAGCAGTGATAAAACTGCTTATCTTGGCTTACAGTAAAAGAAGGCGTTTTTTCATTGTGAAACGGGCAGCAGGCGACGTACTCGCGACCCCGTTTCTTCAACGGCACGTATGCATCAATGATCTCAACGATGTCGATGCGTGCAAGCAGATCGTCGATGAATCGCTGTGGTATACGGCTCACGGGCGGAAAGTCCTGCTTAATCCCCGTTAATATAGAGGAGAAAAGGGGGCTTCGTGATAGCTTTGGCTTTGCATCACGCTGCTTGACGCAGACTGTCGATCAAGGAGCCCAATTCTGAGGCGATGGGCTTTATAAGCCAGAAACGGTGTACATCGCTGGAGAAGTCATCCACAACGCTACGGTCCCAGTCGCTTTGCGTCTCTGCCACATATTCGGCAAGGAGATCTTGAAGATAATTGCGATGCGCCTCCATACTTTCCGGATCGATACGATGAATCTCAATTAATGCATGTATTTCATTTCCCGCCGGCGTCAGCCGCATCGCAATTGGTCCATTTATCGTTTTGACTTTCATTGGCTTTTTTCTCTGGTCAGCGCTATTGACCTATCTTGGCCCCTTGTTCGGCCGCAAGTATGCGGCCGTCATCCGTCCCATTCTTCACAGATTTGACTTTGTCATCGGCGTGTTGCTCTTCGTCGCCGTAGTCTGGTATGTCAAACGCCACCCGTATCTGCATAAGAAGAGCTAGCCAGCGCTAAACCTTGTTCCCTCAAGCCGTCCCGTGTGGGTTGAACATCCGCGCATGTTCGGTAAGCGCATATCGATCTGTCATGCCGGCAATGTAATCGGCCACAACGCGCGCCCGTCC
Organism: Gammaproteobacteria bacterium; assembly: GCA_036259115.1. Lineage (GTDB taxonomy): Bacteria > Pseudomonadota > Gammaproteobacteria > JACCYU01 > JACCYU01 > JAPSGG01. The sequence continues at coordinate 21,208 of DATACK010000202.1, forward strand.
CGCCTCACCGGCTTCGTATTGGCGCTGTATAGCAGTTCGATGGTACTCCGTGGGGAGTAATCGACAGTCATGCATAAAGGCATTGAATAAATCCGCCACCACGCTTTTAGCTTTGACGCCCATGCGGTGGACGCGATAGTGGCGATATAGAGCTGTGTGTAGAAAACCCTTAAGTTGCTCGTTTGCGGCACGTGTCACTTTACTGAAGGAGATCAGAGGCCTGGGTAGGGATCGTACTGTCTCGATATCGATGGGCGCGACGTCCTCCAGGCGGTTACGGCTGGTCTCGATAAGATCCACAATGAGGTGATTGATCATACGACGCACCACCTCATGGAGAGTGCGGCGCGCATCGAGCTTTGCATAATGTTGCCTTACTTGCTCATAGGAGCGGTTGCATAATTCCAGTTCGCGCAACTGTTCGACGGTAATTAAATTAGCGCGTACGCCATCGTCTAGATCGTGGTTGTTGTATGCGATCTCGTCGGCGAGATTAGTCAGTTGCGCCTCAAGGGATGGTTGGCGTTTATCGATGAAGCGCTGGCCGATGTCGCCCAACGTGCGGGCGTTACTAATAGAACAATGTTTGAGAATACCCTCGCGCGTCTCGAACATCAGATTGAGTCCCGGAAATTCCGCGTATTTCAGCTCCAACTCATCGACCACGCGCAGCGACTGCAAGTTGTGCTCAAAACCGCCGTAATCTGCCATACAGGAGTTCAAGGCATCCTGCCCCGCGTGTCCAAACGGCGTGTGACCGAGGTCGTGCGCGAGCGCGATCGCCTCGGCCAAATCCTCGTTGAGGCGCAAGGCGCGCGCGATTGAGCGCGCGATTTGCGCCACCTCTAGCGAGTGCGTCAGCCGTGTGCGAAACAGATCTCCGTCATGATTTACGAAAACCTGGGTCTTATAGACCAAGCGCCGGAAGGCAGTGCAATGAATAATCCGGTCACGGTCGCGTTGAAACTCGCTGCGGTAGACCGGCCGTGGTTCTTTGTAGCGTCTGCCACGGCTATTCGCCTCGCTTACAGCATAGATTGCCAATGCCCCCTCAGCATGTGAGAAGGCCGCTCCCGCTATATCAGGCCGACTATCGCTCACGGTCGTAATCCTCGAGCATGGCCCACAATGCCTTCAGGTCGAATTCGGCAGTTACCATCGCGCGCCCGATCCCGCGCAATAGCACGAGCCGCAGCTTGCCGCCCAAGGTCTTCTTGTCAAGCGCCATGAGTTTCAGAAAGCGCTCCCTTTCGATCTCAGCGGGAGGTTCAGTCGGAAGCCGGGCGCGCTTTATCAACGCACATATTCGCTCGAGATCGGCGGCTGAGAGCCAGCCTAAGCGGTAAGAGAGTCTCGCCGCCATGACTATACCGCAACCTACTGCCTCACCATGCAGCCATGCACCATAGCCAAGCCCCGTCTCGATTGCATGCCCGAAGGTATGCCCTAGATTGAGCAACGCGCGTTGGCCGCTTTGCTCTCGCTCGTCGGCCGCTACCACCGCCGCCTTATTCTCGCAGGAACGGCGTATGCAAAAGCCGAGTGCCTCTTGGCCGCGCTGTAATAGCCGCTCGAGGTTTCTCTCCAGCCACTCAAAGAACGCGATGTCGCCGATCAATCCGTACTTGATCACCTCGGCGAGTCCTGCGCTTAGCTCTCGATCCGGTAAGGTGCCGAGGGTGTCGGTGTCGATGATGACGCAACGGGGTTGATGAAACGCCCCGATCATATTCTTCCCCAGTGCATGATTGACGCCGGTCTTGCCGCCAACCGAGGAATCGACCTGGGCGAGTAGGGTGGTCGGCACTTGTATAAAGTCGACGCCGCGCTGGTAGCTGGCGGCCGCGAAGCCGGTGATGTCACCGACCACACCCCCGCCTAAGGCGATGAGCGTGGTAGTGCGATCATGTCCCTTTTTTAACAACCTGGTATAGATGAGGTTGAGCGTCTCTAAGGTCTTGTACTGCTCACCGTCGGGCAGGATTGTGGCGTCGACTTGCAGACCAGCGAGTGCACTGCGCAAGGCTGCTAAATAATATGGCGCAACGGTCTCGTTGCTGACGACCATGACAGCACCCCCGCGGATATGGCGCTTGAGTAATCCCTCGTCATGGCGCAGATCCGCGCCGATATAGATCGGATAAGTCCGGTCGCCCAGCTGTACGTTCAGCGTTTCCATACAGCAATGTTAATCCATCCGTGCTGCGGCTCAACCCGCTGTTCGACTTATATTAATCCTGAGGAGGCAGCCGTTTCAGTACAGCCCTGGTGATGGATGGGATGCTCTGCCGGTCTGTCTTTATGACCATATGCGCAATCTCGCGGTAAAGCGGATCGCGTTGCTGTAGTAGCTCAGTTAATGCCTTGCGACGATCCGCGGTTTGTAACAGCGGACGGCAGCGGTCCCTTGCCGTGCGCCTTAATTGCGTTTCCACCGAAGCACACAGGTAAACAACGAAGCCCCGTGTGCGTAACCATTCACGATTCTGCGCGCACAATACTGCGCCACCGCCGGTCGCGAGCACGATGCCGGATTTGCGCGTCAGCTCATCGAGCGCGCAACTTTCGCGGTGACGAAAGCCGGACTCGCCTTCAAATTCGAAGATAGTTCGGATATCAACGCCTGTGCGTTGCTCTACCAGTTTGTCGCTGTCCCAGAATGGGCGTGCGAGCTGCCTGGCCAGGTGCCGGCCAATTGAAGATTTGCCGGCGCCCATGGCCCCAACTAAGAATATATTGCCAGTCTTTGGCATGCGTTAACTGGCTCATTGCACGATGATGTCAGGACTAAGCATATGCTAATAGCCATCACGCGTGAATTGGTCCAAGATGTAGTAGCATCTGGCGACCGTTCTGGAGTTTTTAAAGAAGCGATGCCCCGGGTAGCATGATTGACCACACACTCTGTCAAGATCGCTGAGGCAGCTACGGGGAAAGCGCCATATTCTCACTGATGATTTTGGGTGTAACGAAAATCAACAGCTCAGCCTGTCGGTGGTATTGTGATCGTTTCTGAATAATCTACCGAATAGCGGGATGTCCGAGAAGAAGGATACTGGGGTGGCCCTCTTGTTGATATTTTGTTCATAAATGCCACCCAGCACGACAGTCTGACCATTGTCAACCAGCACCTGAGTCTTCACCGCGCAGGTGTCGATAATGGGTATAAAGCCGCTTATCACGGAAGATACGAGTCGACCAATGCTATCGATATTCACCGACAGATCCATAATGATGCGATCATCGGGCGTGATTTGCGGGGTCGCCTCTAGGCTTAGCACGACTTCTTGAAAGATGCTGAAGTGGCGCCGCTGGAAGAGGCCTCTTGATAAGGAATCTCTACGTTGTAAATTCGGCTCCTGTGGGTCAACGGCATTTGCGGCTATGCGCTCGAATCAGGGCTATATTGGGCTCCAGTTGTGCCTAGCCTGATGTTATGAGCTGGCGTATATGTGTGTGATGCAGGGGGTCTCTGGGCGCTAGACTACGTACTAACCGTGGACAACAAAAGTCTTCCCGAGCACCGATATTGCAATTCTTGCGCTGCATCGCCCTTATGCTAAAGCCTAATCGCGCTAACCTGATGATGCCTGACGCACCGGCTGTGCCTGCGAGTCAGTTTCATTGGCAACTTCGCGCGCCGATGCCGCCGGTGCTCGGATTGCACCGCCGCCGGATGGATTGGCGTAGCGGTCGTTGAGCCTCTGCACGAAGCCATCAGCCGCTTTACGCACCTTATCAAGCCGCTTGCGGCTCGCTGCACGCCAGCCTGCAGGATTGGAACGGAATATGCTCATGTAGGCGCGGGTGTTCTTCAAGAAGGCCCGTGCAAGGTTGCCTGGCCCTTGATCTTCTTGAAGCTCACGGGCAATACGGCGTGCCATCACGCGGCGCACCCAGAAGTGTATAGCCAGAATGCCGATGACGCACAGCACAGCGATTAAGATAAACGTGCCCCAAGAATTGCCGCCACCTCCTGCTGCGGCGCCATTTACATCATCTCCATAGCCCATCCAATATCCCAAGCCCAGTACCAGCACGATTAAAGGCACGATGATGATTAGGTCCAATGTAATCACACGCCGGTACCATCGCTGCATAGCCAGTCGCAGTTGTGGCACGATGTGCTGCTCGATGCGATCGGCGATGTTCTGTAAGGCGCCCACGATGCGGTACGAGCGTTCTACGCTAACCTCCGAGATGCGGTGGTAAATCTCATTGAGATCCTCATCGCGTTTCGATTGGTAGCGCCTTCTCAGCTCCTCGTTTTCGATCGGCACCGCGGCCTCTTCGCTATATATCGTATAAAAGCGCCCGCTCGTGATGCCGCCTCTGGCAACAGCCCGCTGCCAAGCCGAGACGACGTCCTCGGCGTTATCCTCTTTGGCGGTCACGTCCAACTGGTTTAGGATAAAGAGTACCTTGTTGGCATCGCTGCGCTGCACAGTGCGTTTTACCAAGTGCTCTATCGTGTCTTGCATCGCGCCAGGCTCGGGGCGCCTGGCATCGAAAAACAATAGCGCCAGATCCGATAGGTCTAGGATGTGATCGGAGATGCGCAAGATGGAGCTGCGCTGCTCATCGGCATCGAAACCGGGCGAATCGATGAAGATCTTGCCACGTAGGCGCGCCGCAGGGCAGGTCTTCAACTGCAGATAAGTATTGATCCGCCCACCCTCGCCTTCGGCGACCTTATCGATCTCCTCACTAACATGATATAAAGGAAATCTTGGGTCGGAATTCAAGGATACGCCCGGCAACGTCCGCACCTCTTTATCGGAGCTGTAGCAGATGACCGTGAACCTATCGTCCACCGCCTGATTGCCAGTACGTTGCAGATGGGTGCCCAAATACTGATTGATAAAAGTCGACTTGCCGGCCGAGAACGTACCCAGCACGGCAATCATGGGCCACCACGGAATGCGGGTCGCGAAGGATTCATCATAATCGAGCAGGCCCAGCCGATGACCGACCTTATCGAGCTCCTGAAAACTTCCGATCATATCAACGAGCAGGGGATTTTCATCCTTCAGATGCGCGCGCAGACTCTCTATGCGCTTCCTTATTTCTTTGGTGGGGCGCGAAAACATATATTGGTCCTATGGGATCATTTCTAGAAGATACGGGAATTGCTCGCAAGACGGGTGCCAAATCGTAGGTCCGGCAAGGCTCATGATAATCCTATCGTCGCCGGATGAGAACGCACACATAGACGCTGGCCAGGCAGCACGTTCCCGATTATCTGGATGCCGCCCGATGTAGCGTGCGGAGATGCTTGAATTGTGCGCAGGGATTCTGTCCGCCGGCGCGCGGTGTGAACCATAGATAATCGAACACCGGGGCGTGTGTGCTGGTGGCCGGTAGATAATCTTGAGGCTCGCGCTTATCATCGACAATCTCAGTGAAGGCTACGCTGAGCACGGCTTTGTCTGGCGCGCGGCGGTGCAGATAGGCCGGCGTCGCGTAATCGTTTCGCACATGTCCGCTGCCCGCGATCAGCACCGCTCCATCGCGATTGGCATGTTCGATCAGACCATCGGCAAGCGATGCGTCGCGCGCTCGCTGGGCTGCGATCATGCCGTCTATGAGCCGCTCGGGCGCAGTACCGCAATGCGCGGTGACGATTTCGGTGCGCATGATCGCGATGTCGCGTGGCGCAAGCGGCTCATTCAACGCAAGCGACTTAATCCTTTGCGCATCTAACGCCTCCAAACCTTCCGCCATGATTTTGCGTATCGTCGACCGCGAGAGATCGGCGCCGAACATAGGCAGATTGTCAGCCAATACCGTTTTTATCAGCGGCTTATACAGCCGCCACGGCCAGCCGCGGGTTTCCATGTGGGTCTCGTGCGCGAGGCGATCGGCATCATTGGGATGATGGTTGCGCACACGCTCGATAGTGGGCTGATTAGCACGTTCGAACATCTCGAACACCACTGCTGGTCGCCGCCCCTGCGCGACCATGCGCTCGATCACGCGGCGCTGCAAACGATGATGATCACGATTGGTGTGAATCTCGCCCAACAAGACAAAATCCGCGTGCGCTAACCGCGCATAAAAGTCATCGGCGGACATAAAACGCTGAGTGGCCACGTCCCATATCTGTCCCGCCAAGACATGCCCCAATTTATGGTCGGTCTGCTTGCTCGGTGCAATGTCCTCGCGCCCTCGCGCGTGGTCTGAAAGACTCAGCATTATCAGCAGGATTACCCAGCCTGCGGCTTTAAGACGCCTGTGTAGTGATGTAATTTGCGGTTGCCACATGGAAATTAGGAATGTAACGAGTGCACGAAGATAATTTATTTATCGATACTCCCCAGGCACTGGCGGCGCTCTGCGCACAGCTAAACACAAGCGAGTGGATCGCGCTCGATACCGAATTTATCCGCGAACGCACCTATTACCCACGCCTATGCCTGTTGCAGGTTGCCACGCCATGTATCGTCGCGTGCATTGATCCACTGGCGCTTGAGTCGCTGGATCCGCTGCTAGACATAGTCTACGACACAAGCATTACCAAGGTATTGCACGCGGCGTACCAGGATTTAGAAATCTTCTATCAGTTACAGGGGGAGCCGCCCAGGCCTGTATTTGACACTCAGATTGCCGCCAGCCTGCTGGGGTTTGGAGAACAGATCGGTTATGGAAGTCTAGTGCAGCAAGTGCTAAACGTTCAACTTAAAAAGGCGCACAGTCGCAGCGACTGGTGCGCACGCCCGTTGGATGCGGCGCAGTTGCGCTATGCGGCGGACGATGTGCGCTATTTATGCTCTGTGTATTCGCACTTGCGGCACCTGCTGATCCATAAAGCGCGGCTCGATTGGCTGACGGAAGACCTCGCGCGATTATGCGACCCAGACAACTATCAAACCAATGCCCACGATGCTTGGCAGCGGATCGGCGGCACACAGCAGCTTTCGCCGCGCCAGTTAGGTATCTTACGTGCGTTGGCGGCTTGGCGGGAGCAGGAGGCGGCAAGTCGCGATCTGTCACGTAAATGGGTGCTAGCAGATCCCGTGCTGGTGGATCTCGCGCGTATGGCGCCGCGCGACCGCGCCGCACTCGCGCGCGTTCGTGGTTTGCAGAAATATCAGGTGGAGCGCCATGGCTCCGCCATCATCGCTGTGATTGGCGCGGCATTGCAGGAATCGGAATCCACTTGGCCAAAGCCCCCGCCTAAGAGGGTCCTTAGTACTGCACAGGAAGCTACAGTAGACATGCTGATGGCCCTGGTCAGACGACAAGCAGCGCTGCACGAGGTGAGCCCGGCGGCGCTCGCGACGCGCAGCGCGCTGGAACGCCTGGTCTTGGGTGATGCCGATGTGCCGGTGCTGCACGGCTGGCGTGCGCAAATCGTAGGATGCATGTTGCAAAAGATGCTGGCAGGCCAAATACGCGTCAGCCTGCACAACGGCGCGCTGCGTATAGAAGAGGCAGCTCCGTCTAAGGACCAAGCCTGATGAACTAGCGCGGTGACATCATAGGCATGGTTGAGGCCTTGTATCTGCAGACCGTGCTGGCTGTGATGCCTGAAGATGATCCGCTGTGGCGTGAACTCACGCGCTGCAAGCGGCAACTTGACTACAGGCGCATCACGGGTGAAGACGTACTCGGCGGAAATTTCATCCGCCATGTTGGCGTCCAACGCCTTCCGACTAAGTTCATAATGAGTCGTTTATATCGCTGATATTGCTAAATATTTCGTCTCTTAAGGTGTAATAAGATCTTGCTAAATCCGAGCGTTTCAATAAGACTTATAGTAAGACCATTTTTGACACGATTTGACCGAGGATACGACGTATGGCAACCAAGATCAAACGACTATCAAAGCGTCGGGTGGACACCTTCGGGCCGGGCTTTTATGCCGACGGTGGTAGCTTGTATTTGCGCGTGAGAGATTCGGGCTCACGCTCATGGGTGTTTCGTTATACTCGCGTGGGTAAGGTCCGTGAGATCGGCCTGGGGGCGACGCATAGTCGTAATCTGGCCGACGCGCGGCGCTGGGCAGAGGCCATGCGCAAGGCCATCGCGGACGGCGAAGACCCAGCAGCACTAATTAGCACCAAGAGAGAAGGGTTCAACGCACCGGTAACCTTTGAGTCCTGCGCCCTG
>DATACK010000203.1:0-52616 GCA_036259115.1 Gammaproteobacteria bacterium
CAGGAGACGGCACCTCACCTCCCGGGGCGATACATCCTGGCACTGCCGCATCTGTGAGTCTGATAGGCTTTGTTGCATAAATCTTGGGCAAGGCAGACTGCCTGATTGTGAAGCGTGCTTCACACGGCATAACTATCTGGCATGCCTAAGTGGGACATGCGGTTCAAGGCTCTGCAGCGGATAAGCATCTCTACGGCTTGTCCTTCAAAGCTGCGTGAGCACACTCGATCACCGAAGATTGTCTTGATACGGAATATGGCTGTCTCGGCGATGCTGCGGCGATGATAACTACACTTACGCTTCCAGTGCTTGCGCCCGATGTGGCGGATGCAGCGCAGATTTTCATCACGCGCTCTCGGCGGGTCGCTTGAGTTACCATGCTGCCAAATGCGCGCTCCCCGCCTTGGCGGGATTGCTGCCCGCGCCTTACGTGTCTCGATCGCTTGATAGCAGTTGCGTGTGTCATAGGCCCCATCACCTGAAACCTGCGCAATGTCCGCGTCGATCTGCGTCAGCAAAGCCGGCAATAGTTGACTATCACTGAGGTCGTTGGTAGTGACAGCTGCCGCCACGATCTCACCATTGGCCTCATCGACCCCAATATGCAATTTTCGCCACGTGCGCCGCTTGGACTTGCCGTGGCATCTGACCGTCCATTCACCTTCTCCATAGACTTTGATGCCGGTGGCATCGACCACCACGTGCAAGGGTTCACCTTGAGCACGCCCCGCCAGATTCACAGCAAGCTGCCTTCGCCGCCGACACAAGGTCGTTGGGTGTGGCACCGGTAATGTAACATTGAGCAGTGTCAGCACCGAAACCGTCAACCCCTGTGTGGCGCGCAACGTCAACCGGTACACCGCCGACAACCATGCCATACACAAGATCGCCGTGTCACTATATGTGCGCGGTGCGCCTAGCCTACCGGTGCGTTCGTCGTTATGCCAGGCACTGAGCGCCTCTTCGTTCACCCACACGGTCAAACTTCCGCGCTGAATGAGCGCGGCGTTATACTCACGCCAGTTGCGGAGACGGTATGTGGCTTTGTCAGTCTTCCTTCGCATACCCTAAGACTACCAAGCTCACCGCCTGCGCGACTATTTGTGCAACAAAACCGCTCCGGAATACAAACAGCCAGGGCAGCACTTGAACATCATTGGTGAAGAGCCTGGTTCCACTAAATTGAAATCCTAAGCCAAGAAGAACATCATTGAATACGCCCAAATCGGTGGCAAGGTCAGATGGAAGGCTTATCATGCCTTTAAATATACTGAGCGCCCCCTCAAATGATTGTGCCCTCAAAAAGACCCACGCAGCCATGACGAAAGTAAACGTAATAAGCTGTGCGATCCCAATTCACCATCATTGATTGATCCGGCTAATCTATATTCTTTGCCACATGCGATTAGTTTTGGGATAGCCTCTAACTATTTGGAAACAAAAAATGCAGTGGCAGTGTAATTGTCTGCTTCGCGATAAACGTAAGTCTCTATACGATTACTTACGTGCTATTAAGATTTTCTATTAATTCCTCATAGGCAGCAGGCTGACTGAGGCAGATCTATTGCTTACACACCAATCATAATCATGAGTGCGCACCTTTGAGCTGTTTCGGGCCCTTGGGCAACCGGAACTTAGCAATGACGTATAGCAGCTCGATAACGAATTGTTGTATTAGCTGCGATCTGATTTCAGCGAAGTGACTACGTCTTCAACCGCTGCGCCCAACAAGCATACATGCCGGACGGATAGAGCAAGGGCACAATCCGGGTGTGTAGCACCAGCATGCGCCTTCTGCGGTTTGCCCATAATAGGGCTCGCTTATAAAGCCAAGCGTCTTTGCTACAGGGTCACAGATCACGCAGAGACTTTTTACAGATCTCATGTGCAACCTACTCGACAGCTTGTGGCTAATACCAGCGCTAACTGGCAAGACGATGGGTACAGGCGATGAATGCGAAATATGGCATTCGGGCCCTCTGATCGTACCTGTCCTCTAGGTGATCAATGTGGGTGCGATTAAGAATCCACTGATTTAGCGCCTGTTTCCCCACGATAAAACCTGAGTCAAGCGCGCCCGCCTATATCTTCATCAGCAGAAGACGACATGTTTAGCATTGACCTACTACTAGGTGCGGAGCTGATCGAGTGAATGAGGGTTTTACAGAATACCGTTGCGCGCGAGCATCACGAGTAGAGAATAAACGCGTGCGGCTACAGCCTGTCAGGTCGATAGTCCAAATAGGCCGGAGTGCAAGCAAATACGCCGCATACGCAGACTAAATCTGCAAAATTATGTTGTGCTGAGCACACCTACTGCATCGTAACGCCGCCTGCAATATAGCCCTACTGAAATCCCTTAGTTCTGAGGTGCGGATTACAGCAAGTGCTGCAAATGAAAACGCCGCTTTATAGATGCATTACTATGAAGCGGCGCGGAATCGACTGAAGCGATCTAGTTGGTTTGGAACGAGTTCGCTTAGAACTTACTATTTAGTGCAATATCGCTGCACCAAGACGCGCGAAGGGATAGGTTGTAAGAAGCTCTTCAAGCGCTTTCATTGCATCACTCAGCCGCAAATATTCATCACTTACTTTCACCCAGACGCCGCTGGTGTTATTCATTACAAAGTAAACGCGTTTCGCTGCCGAGGATTGCTGGGGCTTTTCCATAGCGTCATATCCTGCTGTTATGGGTTAAATAATACGTCTGTTTCGTAGGTCTTACAACAGGCCCGACTCCTGTAATAGCGAGTCAGGTCATCTTATGAAGACTGACAAATTAAGAAGACTTTGGTTCGATCTCTTCCAGCAATAAAGATTTGCCAGTCATTGAGGACGGTTGCGGCAGTCCCATCAACTGCAAGATGGTCGGCGCGACGCTGCTCAGACCTGCCCCAGTCATCAGCCGCCAATTGACCTTATCGACAATCAGGCAGGGCACAGGATACAACGTATGTTGAGTATGTGGCTGGCGGGATAAGGGATCGATCATTTCGTCGCAGTTGCCGTGATCTGCCGTAAGCACCACCGAGACCTCGTTGGCCACGGCGGCATCGAGTACCCTGCCAACCTCCCGGTCGAGAACTTCGACTGCGCGGATGACGGCCTCGCGCACGGCCGTATGCCCGACCATATCACCGTTGGCGAAGTTGACGATTAACAGCGCATGGCTCTCATCGGCCAATGCCTCGATCATCTCATCGGCAACTTGCACCGCGCTCATCTCAGGTTGCAAATCATAGGTCGCGACCTTGGGCGAAGGCACCATCTCACGGTACTCGCCCCAGAACGGCGCTTCCCGACCGCCATTGATGAAGAAGGTCACGTGGGGGTATTTCTCGGTTTCTGCGCAGTGAAACTGCTGAAGCCCAGCCTCGCTTACAATCTGGCTTAAAGTAATTCCGGGTCGCTCGGATTGAAATGCGACAGTGCAAGGATAATTGGGGTCGTACTCCGTAAGCGTCGTCATGCTGACAGGCTGAAAATTGCCGCGATCAAAATCGGAAAAATCGTGAACCGTCAAAGCTTTGGTTAACTGACGTGGACGGTCGTTGCGAAAGTTGAAAAAGATAACGCCATCGCGGGACGATATGCGCTCTGCGTCAGGCAGCGCTGTCGGCAAGATGAATTCGTCGCCTAAGCCCGCCTTGTATGCCGCGTCAATGGCGGCCGCCGCACTGCCGGCCTTGCCGCCTTGTAGGTTAACCAACATATGCCAAGCTTTTTCGGTGCGCTTCCAGCGTTTGTCGCGGTCCATGGCGTAGTAGCGGCCGATCACGGTGGCGATCGCACCACCGGCCTGTTGCAGCTTGTGTTCGAGTTCGGGTAGATACTGTTTAGCACAACGCGGCGGCGTATCGCGACCGTCTGTGATCATGTGCACTATAGGCCGAACCTTGTTACGCCTGCAAAGCTCCACTAAGGCCAGCAAGTGACGAATATGCGAATGGACGCCGCCATCGGACACCATACCCAACAAATGTAATGGCCGGCCAGCGTCAAGCGCTTTTTCTATCGCATAACTGAATGCATGATTTTCAAAGAAGCTGCCATCTTCTATTGCGCCGTCGATACGCACCAAGTCTTGACGCAAAATGCTACCGCAGCCCAAGGTGAGATGTCCGACTTCGGAATTTCCCATTTGTCCAGCAGGCAGTCCAACCGCAGGTCCGGATGCCTCTAGTATAGTGTGAGGGTAACTTGAGAAATACTCATCAAGACGCGGAGTACGCGCTTCCAAAACCGCATTATTGCGCTTGCTGGGATTGACTCCAAAGCCATCAAGAATCATCAACATGGTACGACGGCGCAAACGAGAAGAGTTCTGTTGTGCTGATATAGCCATATTGGATTGTTGATTAAGCTAGACGGTGGTTGAATGTTAACAAGCAACCGCCGCCAAGTCGCCCACGCACGCCACGGATTGAGATAAAATAGAAAACTGAATCGCAAAGTCACTATGCTGATCGACCAGTGGAGCGGGCGTTATCATGCAACCACGACGCGTAGATGTCGTCCGGGCGCTAAGCTGGTACGGCTTTGGCTGGCAGACATTCATGGCCAGTCCGGGCGTCTGGATTGTGATGATGCTTCTAATCGCGCTCATCATGATGGCATCACACATTATTCCATTCGCGGGCCTACTTCTTTTATCACTAATCTGGCCGGCCTTAATCGGCGCGCTGATGCGAGCCGCGAAAAAGGCGGCGGAAGGCCACGCTGTTGATCTAACGGATCTATTTAGCGGTTTGACCACTGAGACCAACCGGACGCCACTGCTGGTCCAGGGCGCCGTGTTGCTTAGGCTTTGGGTTTTATTAGGCATCGTCGCGGTCTTATTCGCTGGCGGCTCCCTGGGAATCAGTGCTATTAGCGGGGCCTTCGGCGTGGGGAACGGGGCCGGAGTCGCGTTGGGTGTGATGGGCGTTGGCATATTGCTGATGTCTCTGATCGCACTGATTTTCATGCTTACGGCGTTCGTGGTACAGGTTTTCTCTATTCCGCTCATCATGTTTCATGATGTGCCGCCAGCCGAGGCTATGAAAAGCAGCACCGATGCATCACTGAAAAATTCGGCGCCGCTGGCTGTGTTCCTGATAATCTATTTTGTACTGGTGATGATTGCTGCTATTCCGTTTTTTCTGGGCTTCCTGGTTCTGGGCCCGGTGACGGTCGCGGCACTTTATGCCGGCTTTCGCGATATCTATGCGGAGACTCCGGGCGCACGCGAAATCTCTGTATCGTGATCTAAGTATCGATACCAGGCTAGTTCTAAATTCAGGGAGTTTATAATAAGGTTGATCCATTGCGAAAATGCAGCGTCACCTTTGTTACACGTCTCCCGCTTGCTCTTCTTCACCTCCACGCTTTTTTCTGCGCAGCATGAGCCTGGAAGCCGCCACACCCGCCTCGAACAGAAACCATATCGGCAGCGCTAGCAGCGTTTGAGAGATTACGTCAGGCGGCGTGAGGAATGCACCTATGACGAATGCGCCGACGATCACATAGGGTCGCTTTGCCGCCAGATCGTCCGGCGTCAGAATTCCCAGACTTATCAGCATCACGACCACGATGGGCACCTGAAAAGCGATGCCAAAAGCCAGGAAGATCAGCATGACAAAATCCAGATACCGCGCGATATCCGTCATCACCTCCACGCCCGCCGGTGCGGTGCCGGTTAAAAAGTGGAACGCAAGAGGCAACATCACGTAATATGCGAAGGCCATTCCGGCATAAAACAGTGCGGTGCTAGAGATGAGCACTGGGAGCACCAAACGGCGCTCATGGCGGTAAAGTCCTGGGGTGACAAACGCCCACAGTTGATACAAAATCCATGGTGCGCTGATAATCACCGCCAGTAGCAGGACTAGCTTAAATGGGGTTAAAAACGGCGACGCCACATCGATGGCGATCATCGCGTTGCCCGCCGGTAACTGCCGAGTCAGCGGTCCTGCCAGATAGCTATAGATCGGGTTTGCAAAAGGTACGAGGCATAGAAAAACCGCCCCGACGCCGAGTACGGCCAGAAATATACGGCGGCGTAGCTCGACAAGATGGGAGATGAAGCTTTCTTCTTTTTGAGCTTCAGGATCCTCTGAATCGTTTTGCCCCATGCTCTAACTTCGTACCTTCCGGGTGAGCCGTCTCGTGCGTTTCGCGGGCGGTGGTATCTTGATGGCGCGAGGATGTCTGCCCAGCATTCGTAGCGCTTCCATGCCCAACTGACTTGATCGAGCGCTCTGCCTCTTGCAGTTCCGCGTTTACCTGGGCATGAGTATCCGAGATCATACCCTTGAGCTTGCTGATCTCAGATTGTTGCTCGTTCAACATGCGCTTGAGTTCTTCCGACCCAAGTTCGTGTTCAATATCGGCGCGCACACTGTTTACAAAGCGCTTGGTCGCACCTATCCAACTCCCAACCTGGCGGGCAACCCCAGGGAGCCTTTCCGGACCGAAGACGAGCATGGCCACTATGCCGATTAAAACCAGCTCCGAAAATCCGACATCAAACATGGCGGCCGAAACAATCGATTGAACCTGGGAGACACCGACTCAGCGGATACCAGGCTCGTCACACCCTGTCTTTATCGCGGACTTGGGTGGCATGATCGCGATGATCGGCATCATAGATATCATCGGCCATCGTGCGACTCGGATCTTCAAGCCGCCTTTTAGACTCTTCATCGCGGCCAGCCTCTGCATCGCCCATCGAGCTCTTGAAGCTCTTGATGGCGCTGCCTAGATCGCCCCCGATGTTGCGTAGCCTCTTGGTCCCAAATACCAGGGCTACGATGATCAGCACCAATAAGAGGTGCCAAATACTAAGACCCATGTAAATAATCCTCTGTTTAAACCTAGAATAGCCACGGCGGCAATTAAATCCGTGGCGCGCGGGCGACCTTTTCCTCAATGCCAGATCGATCAAAGCGCCTTTCGAGCTCGACGAGCACCGCAGCGGGACTTATCCCTCTATATGTCAACATCACCAGACAATGAAACCACAGATCGGCGACTTCATGCAGCATCCGCTGCGGATCCCCGTCTTTGGCCGCCATAACGGTCTCTGTAGCCTCCTCGCCGATTTTCTTGAGCATGGCATCCAGACCCTTGGCATAAAGGCTAGCCACGTACGACGCGCTGGGGTCCGCCCGTTTACGGTCTTCCAACACCGTTGCCAATCTCGCCAGGATATCCGCACTGCTCACATATATATCTCCTGAGGATCCTTTAACACCGGCTCAACACAAACCCACTGCTCATCTTGCAATGCATGAAAAAAACAGCTCGCCCTTCCCGTATGACAAGCGATCGCGCCATGTTGTTCGACTTCAAGCAATAGTGCATCCCGATCGCAATCCAACCTGATGCCTTTAACCATTTGAAAATTCCCTGAGCTTTCGCCCTTGCGCCACAGGCGCTGGCGCGATCGCGACCAATACACCGCCTGCCCGCCCTTTACAGTTTGCGCTAGCGCCTCTCGATTCATCCATGCTAGCATAAGCACCGTGCCCTTTACCGATTCCTGCACGATGACCGGCACCAGCCCGTCATCGTTCCAGCGGATTTCATCAAGCCATTGATTAAGCATTGCCTTGAATTACTAAGCGCCTTAGTTTAATACAGGCTGATGATGCGCACCGCAAAGAAACTAAGGGGCGCCGCGCTAAATGGACAGGAGTCCTGACCTCCAGCGCCTCGCCCTTACTTCTATCCTTGCTCCGCATGTCATAGCCTGACTTCGATGTCACGCGCAGCCATGCGCTGCTTGGCCTGTTGGATTGTATATTCGCCAAAATGAAAGATGCTCGCCGCTAATACCGCATCGGCTCCACCTTGTATGACACCATCCACCAGATGATCCAGATTGCCGACACCGCCTGAGGCGATCACCGGCAGGCGCACCGCATCCGAAATGGCGCGCGTGAGGGCCAGGTCGAAACCGGTTTTCATACCGTCTCTGTCCATACTGGTCAGCAGGATCTCTCCGGCGCCGTTTGCCTCCATGCGCCGCGCCCACGCAACCGCATCCAGCCCGGTGGGCCTGCGCCCACCGTGAGTAAATACCTCCCAACGATCAGGTTCGCCCGCATGACTTGTCTTCTTAGCGTCGATCGCGACCACAATGCATTGCGATCCGCACTTGTCGGCAGCCTCTTTTACCATATCCGGCTGGAGCACGGCGGCAGTATTGATGCTGACCTTATCCGCACCGGCGTTGAGCAGGTTACGGATATCGTCCAAACCACGAACGCCACCGCCGACTGTAAGCGGAATAAATACGTGTGATGCCACTCGCTCCACCACATCCAGCGTCGTGGTGCGATCGTCGGCGCTGGCGGTGATATCTAGAAATGCCAGCTCATCTGCGCCAGCGGCATCATAGCGCCGCGCGATTTCCACTGGATCGCCGGCATCGCGAATGTCGGTAAACTTTACGCCTTTGACCACCCGTCCGCAGTCGACGTCCAGGCAGGGAATAATGCGTTTAGCCAAGGCCATCGTCTTGGCCTCGACCGGCAGAAAATTCTTCCACTAGGGCCTGTGCGGACTTAAGATCGATGCTGCCTTCGTACAGGGCGCGCCCTATGATCAGTCCCGCTATACCTTCGTCGGCCACTTCGCATAGCGCCTTGATATCGTCCAGGCTGGTGACGCCACCCGAGGCGATGATCGGAATGTGCACGGAGCGTGCGAGCTGCACCGTAGCCTCGACATTCAGACCGGACATCATGCCGTCACGGCTGATGTCAGTATAGATGATAGCCGCCACGCCGTCCTGCTCGAACCGCTGGGCAACATCGGTTACATCGTGATGTGAGAGCTTAGACCAGCCATTGACGGCGACCTTACCGTCCCTAGCATCCAGCCCCACGATGATATGGCCAGGAAACTCAAGGCATAAGTCATTTACGAAGTGCGGTGCGCTCACTGCCTTGGTGCCAATGATCGCGTACTGCACGCCCGCATCCAAATACGCCTGCACCGTATCTTCGTCGCGTATTCCACCCCCAACCTGAATAGGCACGTCGGGAAAACTTCCGGCAATATCGTGTACCGCGCCAGCATTTACGGGGCGACCGGCGGCGGCGCCATCCAGATCCACGATGTGCAGGCGTTTGGCACCCGCTTCAATCCAACGCGCTGCCATCAACAGCGGATCGTCGGAGAACTCGGTGACTTCGTTCATGCGCCCCTGCCGCAGTCGTACGCATTTGCCGCCTTGCAAGTCTATGGCCGGTATCAACAACATGCTATTCACCCCAAAGCATTATTAATTCAAATATAGGTTTAAAACACACGAGATTTGAAAACGGATATTAAGACGCAGACGGTATGAATTAAGCCACCCCGTCCCAACGGACAAAATTGGCGAGCAAGGTCAAGCCCGCGTTAGCGCTTTTCTCTGGATGACATTGCATCGCGAATACATTATCGCGGCCTATCGCAGAGGCAAACGTCACGCCGTAATCGGTGGCACCTAGGGTCAGCCCGGCATCTTCTGGCGCTATATAGTAACTATGGACGAAATAAAAGCGGCTGTTGTCCCCAATGCTCTTCCATAGCGGATGGCCGCGTGTCTGCATCACTTGGTTCCAGCCCATATGCGGTATCTTGAGGCGCTTTCCCTCCCCATCAATGTCAGCAAACGCACGGCCAAAGTAACGTACTTGCCCCGGCAGCAGCCCCAAGCACTCGGTGCCACCATTTTCTTCGCTATAATCAACCAGTGCCTGCATGCCCATGCAAAGACCTAAGAACGGCTTCGCCGCAGCTGCCTCTCTCACGGCCTCGATAAGGCCATCGCGCGCAAGCGCGCGCATGCAGTCGCGTGCCGCGCCCTGCCCCGGAAATACAACGCGCTCGGCCGCACGCACTTTCTGCGGTTCACTGGTCACCAATACCCTTTGGCGTCTGTCCACCACGTGCTCCAGCGCCTTGGCTACGGAGCGTAGGTTGCCCATGCCATAATCAATAACCGCGATGGAATTCATGAAGGCCGTATCTGAATTGCGGAATTGCGTGACAACCGTCGTCTATCGCTTTGTTATAGACTGCCTTTAGTCGAGGGCAAGCTGCCCGCCATACGCGGATCCAGTGCTACCGCCATGCGCAAGGCGCGGCCAAAGGCCTTGAATACGGTTTCACAGATATGGTGTGCGTTCACACCGCGCAGATTATCAATGTGTAAGGTCACCTGCGCGTGATTGACAAATCCCTGGAAGAACTCATGCACTAGATCGACATCGAAATCGCCGATGCGCGCGCGCGGATATACAACGGCATGTTGCAGCCCCGGCCGCCCGGAAAAATCGATCACTACCCGCGATAGCGCCTCATCCAAGGGCACATAGGTATAGCCATAGCGGCAGATACCTTTTTTGTCGCCTATGGCCTGCCGAAATGCTTGGCCCAAGGTGATGCCGGTATCTTCCACTGTGTGATGCGCATCGATGTGCAAATCGCCCTTGGCCTCGATATCGAGATCAAAAAGACCGTGGCGCGCGACCTGATCCAGCATATGTTCGAAGAAGGGCACGCCGACAGCCAAGCGCGAGCGGCCCTCACCATCCAGATTTAGCTTGACCTTAATTTGCGTTTCGGACGTGTTGCGTTCAACGGATGCAGTGCGCTTAGACATGACAGCAAAAAGGTCCTGTATCTCAAGCATACACCGCAGCAGGCTTTTTGAACACCGAGTGCACAGCGCTATGCGGATTGCGCTGCCGCGGTGCGCAGCCAAAATGTGACCGGACCATCGTTAACCAGATGGACTTGCATATTGGCGCCAAAGTGGCCTGCTTCTACCATTTCATGCCGCTGGCGCGCCTTTTCTACCAGCGCGTTGAATAGTAGCTCGCCCCGCTCAGGTGGCGCGGCCACCGCGAAACTCGGGCGCGTGCCCTTACGCGTGTCGGCGGCGAGCGTGAACTGGGGCACCAGCAGCAGCCCACCGCCGGTGTCAGTGAGATTTAGATTCATGCGGCCCTGCGCATCCGCGAACACACGGTATGTCAAGATGCGTTCCAGCATACGGTCGACTTGAGCGCTATCGTCCCCGCGTTCCACGGCCACCAATACCAGTAGACCCCGGTCAATTGAAGCAGCAGATATTCCACCGATCTCGACGCGGGCGTGAATGACGCGTTGCAGCAGCGCGATCAACAGTAACGAGCAGCCATGGCATCGGCGGCGCGCACCAGCGCATCCGCAATTCCCGGCTCGGTAGCGGAATGGCCCGCCTCTGGCACGATATTCAACATGGCGCGCGGCCATGCGCGATGCAATGCCCACGCCTGTTCCACAGGACACACAACATCGTAGCGGCCGTGCACGATTTCGCCAGGGATTTCTCCTAATCGATGGGCGTTTCCCAGTAACTGATCCGGCGTCATAAAGCAGTTATTCACAAAGAAGTGACATTCAATGCGCGCCAAGCTCAGCGCCACGTGTGGATCGGCAAAGTGGCCGACAACGTCTGGATTTGTATGCAAGGTTGCGGTGCGTCCTTCCCAGATGGACCAGGCCTTGGCCGCGGCCATACGCTGCACTTCATTCTCACCGGTCAGGCGCCGATAATAAGCCTGCACGAGATCTCCTCGCTCCGTCACTGGGATCACCTCAAGAAATTCCTCCCAGTAATCTGGAAACACCCGGCTGGCACCATCTTGATAGAACCACGCGATGTCCTGCTTGCGACATAAAAATATACCCCGCAATATCAATCCTAGCACTTGTTCGGGATGCGCCTCGGCGTACGCCAGGCCCAAGGTGGAGCCCCACGATCCACCAAACACCACCCAACGTTCGATGCCAAGGTGTTCGCGCAAGCGTTCGATATCCGCGATCAGATTCTGCGTGGTGTTACCTTCGAGCTCGGCATGTGGCCGAGAATGCCCGCTTCCGCGCTGGTCGAACAATATTGCGCGGTAACGCTTGGGATCGAAGAATCCGCGGTGATAAGGCTCGCAGCCAGCGCCCGGACCGCCGTGCAAAAACACCGCCGGCAGTCCATCGGATCGGCCGCATTCCTCCACATATAGATCATGGCGCCCATCAACGGCAAGTCTAAACTGCCGATAGGGTGTTACATTTGCGTAAAGAGACAATCTTCACTCCCCTGCTAAACAACGATGGCGCTAGCGCACTAGACTATGATAACGCTATCCTACTGTGACCGCATCGCCATTGCCTGTGCTGATTTGGTAAGCTCTACAGCGTGTCGCGCGCAACACGCCCTCACCCGTTCACCAAGGCGCCAGACGTGGCGGCAAAGGATCTACTGTTTCTGCCATGTGGTCGCAGAGCTTGAGTAGCATTCGCCCTTGACTACCTGATAGGCGGGATCGGCCCATTTGTTTTCGTGTTCGCCGGGATCTTGACGCAGATCATACAGCTCACCTCTATCCTCGCCATGGAATACGACGAGTTTGTATTCGTTTGTACGTACCATCGTCGCCTACGCGCCCTTGTCGTGACCCTTGATGGGCAGATCGTAATGCTCGCAATACACGTCGCCTCGGTGCTCAAGATCACGTCCGCCACCTATCAGGAGATTCCACATGGAGCGCCCCTGCATGCCTGGATAGGGCGCGAGGCCGGCTGCCTCTAGCAAGGTAGGCGCCAGGTCTACCAGTTCGACAAACGTAGATATGCGGCGCCCTTCAGGTATCCTGCTCGGCATGGACACAATATGCGGCACATGGATCGATTGGTCATAGAAAAACGAGCCCTTCAAGTACATGCCGTGATCGCCCAAAAGCGCCCCATGATCTGACATGAAGATGACAAGCGTGTTGTCTTGCTGTCCGCTGCGCTCCAGTGATTCCAACATACGGCCGACCTGTGTGTCGATTACTTCCACCATCGCCCAATAAGCGGCGCGCACCAGCTTATGCTCTCTCTCGCTCATACCGGTGTACGCTAATTTGCCCTTTTTACCCAAAGCGCCTTCATGCTGAAGCCGCCGGTGATATGGCTTATTATCCAATTCGCCCGGCAGGTACGCCGGCAACGGTATGCTATCCAATTCGTCGAGATAACGCTCCAGATATGCCTTCGGCGGATCGAACGGTTGGTGTGGATCGAAGATGCTGACGAGAAACATCCACGGTCGGTCGTACTTGCTATTCGCTTCCATGAATTGAATTGCCTTGTCCGCACACCAGGTTGTCTGGTGGTTTTCCGCCTCCATACCGATTTCAACGTATCTGGAACCTTCAAGCCTACTCACCTTGTATTCTTGTCCTTTTCGTGTAGCCAATGGTGATACTCATCCGTCGGCCAGTCCGGCTCTGGATGATGTGACCAGTGAAATTCGGCAAAGCCGTCGTCGATGCGACGTTCGCCAGCGGGCGACACTATGGGGTGGGCAGGTGACACATGCAGCTTCCCCGATAGGCCACATGTGTAGCCGTTGTCGGCAAGCAGCCTAGAAACGAGTTTTTCATCGGCGGGAATCGCCTGCCCATTCATACGACAGCGTGTCGTACGTGGATAGCGCCCGGTGAGAAAACTCGCGCGGCTTGGTGTACAGACCGGATTTTGGCAATACGCCTGCTCGAATAATGCTCCGTGCCGGGCCAGGCGATCTAGATTAGGCGTGCGTGCGTACCTGTTGCCGTCGCAGCCTAACGTATCAAAGTGCTGCTGATTGGTGCAGGTCCACAAAATGTTTGGCTTTTCCGTGTCAAAATGCGTTTGTCAATAAATCTTGTAATACCCTGCGATCAACTTCGCGCCGACGGCTAAGGTAACGATCTCAAAGCCGCTTGATCCAGCGGTTACCTTTTAGCGATTGCAAAGTGCGCGCCTAGCCCCAGTGCGACGCTTGCGACCTTGTGCGTGGCAAGCGATATGCTAAACGGCAGCCCTAAGAAGATCAGGGCCGGGAGCTGAACGAGCCCGGCGCCGCCGCCTGAGAAGGCGGAAAATATATTCGCGGCAAGCGCAATGACGAATAAGAGCAGTTGATCGAGCGTGGGCAATGGCCTTGCCCCTTGGCTAAAGCTTTAATCCGGCGCTTGGTTGCTTGCCGCTCAGTTAAAGGCACGTCATTGCCGAGCACATAAACATGAGTGCATTTCTTATTCGCCGCACAATGCGACGCATCATCTTTCCTCGATCAAAGTACCTATGCCCTGATCGGTGAATAGCTCCAGTAGCACCGCATGCTCCGCGCGTCCATCGATGACATGCACTGAGCGTACGCCGGATCGAACGCTATCCAGCGCGCACCTAACCTTAGGCAACATGCCGCCATGAATGGCGCCTTCCGTAATCAAGGCATCGACCTGCGCGGCGGTGAGCGTTTTCAATAACTGGCCCCGGGCATCGAGCACGCCCTTGACATTAGTCATCAGGATCAACTTCTCCGCGGCTAATACCGCGGCTATTTTGCCTGCTACGAGATCCGCGTTGATGTTGTACGCCGTACCGTCCTCGCCTACGCCAAGCGGCGCAATCACAGGGATGAAATTGCCTTGTTCCAACATCCGCACCACCGCGGGCTCGATCGCCGACACTTCACCGACGTGGCCCAAGTCGATGATCTCGGGTTCTTCAGGCACAGGTGCCGTGCGGGTGATCGTCATGCGGCGCGCACGGATCAGCCCGCCGTCTTTACCGGTAAGCCCTATCGCGCGGCCGCCCTGATGGTTAATCAGATTGACGATCTCCTGATTCACCAAACCGCCTAGCACCATCTGCACCACATCCATGGTGTCGCGATCTGTCACCCGCATACCCTCAACAAACCGGCTCTCCTTGCCGAGTCTTGTCAGCAGTGCGCCGATCTGCGGACCGCCCCCGTGCACGATGACCGGATTGATACCGACGTGCTTCATCAATACCACATCACGCGCGAAACTGCTCTTAAGCGCCGGATCTACCATGGCGTTGCCGCCATATTTGATGACCACGGTCTTGCCCGCGAAACGTTGAATATACGGCAGCGCCTCGATGAGGACCCTGCCAACATTATTGGCATTGTTTTCATCCATGGGACGGCATGTAAAAATCCTTTATTTTCCCTTAACTGAAAGGAGACAGCGGAGATACCTGAAGGCTGTCTATTGCCTCTACTTGTGCGTTGCGGTAACAGTCAGCCTCACCCGGCCTAAAACGGCAATTTCAAGCTGGAATCTACTGCCAGTATTTGATTGCGAAAGATCTGCTGAATCTGTTTCAGGCCCGACTCATCGTCCGCCTCGAAACGAATCACCAGGCTGGGCGTGGTATTAGATGCCCGCACTAGTCCCCAGCCACACGGATAATCCACGCGCAGCCCATCAATATCGCTTACATTCGCATCACTAAAATCGGCTCGTTCGACCAGCTTGCGCATGAAGGCGTGCTGCGCGCCGTCTTCACCCAGGTCGACAATGATCTCCGGCGTGCTGATCGCGTTGGGCAGGGCGGCGAAGATCTCGCTGCTGGGGCGAGGGTCCTTTGATAAGATCTCCAAGAGCCGAGCGCCGGCGTAAAGTCCGTCGTCGAAACCATACCAGCGCTCCTTGAAGAAGATATGGCCACTCATCTCGCCTGCCAAAAGCGCGCCGGTCTCCTTCATCTTGGCCTTTATAAGTGAATGTCCGGTCTTCCACATGCGTGGCATACCGCCGTGGCTGGCGATCACGCTATGAAGGTGCTTAGAGGACTTAACATCGTAAATAATCTCGGCGCCAGGATTATGCTCCAGCACGTCGGCAGCAAACAACATCATCTGCCGATCCGCCCAGATGACGTTGCCTTCGTTGTCGATGACGCCCAGGCGATCACCGTCGCCGTCGAAGGCAAGACCCAAATCCAGATGCTCGGTGCGCACGGTTTCGATCAGCATCTTGAGATTCTTAAGATCACTAGGATTGGGATGATGATTCGGAAAGTTTCCGTCGACGTCGCAATAAAGCGGGATGAGTTCGCAACCAAGTTGCGTAAATAAGCGGCTCGCCACCGGCCCCGCCGCGCCATTACCGCAGTCGATCGCCACGCGCAACGGACGCGCAAGTCGCACGTCCTCACTGATACGCTCGACATAATCCTGGTTGAGATTCTCAATCTCGCGCTCGCCGTTGCCTTCGCTTAATGCACCTTTCTCGATGCGCTCGTAAATCGCGGTGATGGCATCGCCAAATAAGGTTTCACCGCCCATGACCAGCTTGAGGCCGTTGTAATCGGGCGGATTATGGCTGCCGGTGACCACAATGCCGGCGCCGGTCTTGAGGCGATGCGTGGCGTAATAAAGCACCGGCGTCGGCGCCTGACCAATATCGATGGCCGTGCGTCCAGCCGCTACGAGTCCTTCGCACAGCGCCTGCGCGAGCGCCGGGCTGGACAACCGTCCATCACGCCCGACTGCCACCCGCGGGCAGTTAGGATAGAGTGTGCCGACGGCTTGACCGATGTTTCGTACCACTTCGACCGTCAAGGTCTTGTTGACCACACCACGAATGTCGTAAGCGCGGAAAATGGCGGGATTTACACTCATATCTGTCCTCGCTTAAGTTTTAAGCGCTGAGAAGGCTGCTGCCTGGAACTAGAAGACCGCTTCGAATTGGCGATATTCAACAAGGCCGCGACTTACCTCATTCGTCTCTTTTGCGATTTCCATCTCGGCAGTGAATACTATTGTCGACCCGAATGCCCAAATCCGCCCAAGCCGCGCACACTGGTCTTGAATTCTTCAACGATCTCTAGCTGGAATTTAACCACCGGCACCAACACCAGTTGCGCGATGCGCTCGCCTACCTCGATAGTGAACGGCTGCGTGCTCCGGTTCCAGCAGGAGATTAATACTTCGCCCTGGTAATCCGAGTCGATCAGGCCCACCAGATTACCCAACACAAGGCCATGCTTATGGCCGAGGCCCGAGCGCGGAATGATTACGGCGGCGAGTTGCGGATCGCTAATATGAATGGCAAACCCACTGGGGATCAACGCCGTCTCGCCCGGTGCGAGCGTCAAAGGCACATCTAGACAGGCGCGTAGATCCATTCCCGCAGAACCGGCGGTGGCATAATTGGGCAACGGGATTTCTTTACCGATGCGCCGATCGAGTATCTTGAGTTCAATCTTGCTCATTCAACTTTGGGCGCAGCCCAGTGGCGTCACATTGATGTTGCGTTTGGCGTGATAACGCTCGGCGATAAGCGCGATCAACTGGCGCGCGAGTTTGTGCTTATCGGTCTGCGCCAGACTGCGCTGTCCATTCTCCCATAAAACCTCCAAGGCATTGGCCTCGGCATCGAAGCCGCACCCGGCGCCAACCAGATTCGCCGCGATCATGTCCAGGTGCTTGGCGACAAGTTTGACCCGCGCGGATGCCACCAGATCATGCGTTTCAGCGGCAAAGCCTACAGTAAAAGGCGGCGGCTTCAAGGCGGCGACGTTGGCGACAATGTCGGGGTTCGGGATCAACTCTAGCGTTAAACCTCGGTTGTTTTTCTTTAATTTGCGCAGCGAGACCTGGGCGGGCCGGTAATCGGCTACGGCCGCGCAGGCGATGAGGATATCAGCGCTTGCCGCCAAAACGGCATTGTTCATCTCCTGCGCTGTTTCGACGTCGATGCGCCTCACACGAGACGGTGTCTGCAGCGCCACGGGTCCACTAATAAGCAGAACCTCAGCGCCCGCCTCGCATGCCGCTTGAGCCAATGCAAATCCCATACGTCCAGAGCTACGGTTGCTTATAAAACGCACCGGATCAATCGTCTCGCGCGTAGGCCCGGCGGTAATCGACACCTTACGCCCAGCGAGCGATCCGCTGGCGAACACGTCCGCTAACGTCGCGACCAGCGCTTCGGGCTCCAGCATACGCCCTTCGCCCACCTCGCCGCAGGCCTGATCGCCGGTTCCGGGGCCAAATAGCCGTATATCGCGCGTCGCAAGCATAGCGCAATTGGCTTGCGTGGCCGGATTCGTCCACATCAGGCGGTTCATCGCTGGCGCAAGCCGGATGGGCACATCAGTTGCAAGGCATAAAGTCGTGAGCAGGTCGTCAGCCAAACCATGCGCAAGCCGTGCGATGAAATCGGCGCTGGCTGGCGCAATCAGCACACAATCGGCCCAGCGGGCGATCTCGATGTGGCCCATCGCGGCCTCGGCATTGGGATCCAACAGCTCGCTATGCACCGGATTGCCAGACAACGCCTGAAAGGTAAGCGGCGTGACGAATTCGCGCGCGGCGCGGGTCATTACCACCCGCACCTTGGCGCCCGCCTCTTGCAAGCGACGCGTGAGGTCGGCGCTTTTGTAGGCGGCGATCCCACCGGTGATGCCTAGCACCACATTTTTGTTAGCGAGCAGACTCATCGGGCGAAAGTGTACCAGAAAGCCGCACAAGTCTGATAAACGGTGTGCTAGGTCGGATGCCCCCGAAGCGGTTTAATTTAATTTTAATGATAGGGAATTTAGATCAAGAAAGGGGTAAATGTCCATTGCCGGCTAGCCAGCCGAGGAACGACCACGCGAGAAGCTGCTTGCGTGCGGCGCGGACGCATTATCCAACGCTGAATTACTGGCCATCTTCTTGCGCACCGGCGTTATAAGGAAAAAGCACAGTCGATCTCGCGCGCGAGCTGCTGGAACAGTTCGGCGGGCTGCGAGGCCTATCGAGCGCGAACATGCTAACCTTCTGCATCGGTAAAGGCCTGGGGAACGCCAAGTTTGTGCAATTGCAGGCAGTGCTGGAGATCGCGCAGCGGCATCTATTCGAGTCCATGTGGCGAGGCGATTCGTTCTCTAATCCAACCGAAACCCATAGCTACCTCTCTCCGCGGCTGCGAGGTTATACCTTCGAGGTGTTCGCCACGCTGTTTCTCGACAATCGCCATCGCGCGCTCGCGTTCGAGGAATTGTTTCGCGGCATCATTGATGGTGCCAACGTGCATCCGCGCGAAGTGGTAAGAAGGGCATTGCATCACAACGTGGCCGCCATTCGCGCACAATCATCCTCTGGTTTAGCCGACGCCAGCCAGGCCGACCGGCATATTACAAAAACGCTAACAGTTGCCTTGGCGCTGATCGACGTGCGGGTATTGGATCACATCGTGATTGGTGACGACGCAATCTCGTTCGCCGAGCAAGGGCTACTCTAAAGATTCATGTTGCGCCGGATGCACTCATCTGGTCAGGAGGTGGGTGTCCGGTGTGAAGGTCAGATAGTTTGCTTAGCCGGTCTGGCAGTGTATCCGCATCAAGGCCCCCGATATGACAAGTTGTCCGTCTTCAGCACATGGCCTTGAGAATCACTCACTACAACGCGCCAAGGGCCCTTCATGACGGGTGTTAAGTCTTTGCTAGACCAAGTACGCCAGCGATTTGAGCCAATATTGAGCGATACTTCCGCTACTAACCTGCCTGCACGCTCCCAGCGATGCGTTATCGTCTCGCCGCTCATATTCACGATTTCGGTGAAATAATACAGTGTCCTGAGAGGCTGGCCATTTATTGGAAAAACCGATCCCACCTTATCGATCGGCTCACGCTCCTTAATGCCGGTGGTAAATTGCGCGCGTGTGACATGGGGCGAGGATACATTTGTCTTTGGCTTTGTTTTCAAGGGGGCAATGTCGGCCACAGATAATTTGGGGCCGACATCATGAGCGGTTTGTGTACGTGGCTTCATTTGATCTGCCGATGTGGCAGATGTTTTTCCGGCGCTTGCGACAGCATCCGGCGCCTTGCTCTTACCAGGCGCGACGTGGGCTGGTTTTGGAAAAACAGCTGGCATCGGCAATTTAGTTATCCGATCGTTTGCCCGCGCCGATGTATCGGACGAATCGGCTACATTGCCATTCGCTGCCGAGGCTTGTGAAGATGGCGCGGGCGCTGCATCCGTATGCTGCTCTGCCAACGATAAAACCTGCACATGCGTGTCGCTTTTTTGCCGACTACCGAGCTCTGACTTTGTTACCGTCGTGTCGGGGCCGAGATCGGCCGGATTGTGGGTGCTTGGCCTTTCACGACTGAACATACCCAATAACAGCAGCCCAATCCATAAGATCAACACAACAGCGACGATCGCGCGAACGAAAGGATGCCTAGTGCGGCGCCTGTGATGCCGACGGCGTCTCATAGTGGGTTTCCTCCGAGCATTCCCAAACCGTGGCGGTCTGCGGGTCGCGGCGAAGTCATGAAACACTGACTGATGCCTGCGGCTGAATGAGGACGAGCTTCACTGGTGAGACCTGGCCATTGGTGTCAATGTTCCAACGCCGCGGTTTGACAACCGAATGATGAATCTGTGCATGGACAGCACTGCGGGCGCCAAGCCAGTGCCGCATGGCTGTATTCTCGCCAGACGCTGAAGGCGGAAGCTTCATGCTTAGGACACCTGCTCAAAAGCCTTGAAACGAAAAGCTGTCGGTCTTGATGACGTCCCCTTGCGCATCGGTTACGACCACCCGCCAATTGCCCTCTATACCCGGCGCTAAGTCTTGGTGGGAGTAGATGAGCCAAGGATCGCCGCTGACCTTAAATGGAGTTTCCGTCACCAATTGATTATTGCGTTCCCAGCGATGCGTCACAATCTCGTCGCGCATGCCGCGGATTTCCGTAAAGTAATAGAGCGTGTGAATAGGCCTGCCATCCAGAGAATAAACCCTGCCATGCATAGAGAAGACGGCCTCGATGCTATTGATCGGCCGTTGATTCACGATGCCTGTGGTGAATTGCGCTTGCACCACTTGGTCCGGCGTAGTATCGCCCGAAGTTCTCTTAGTCTCCAACTGAGCGATATCTGATGGCTCGGCCGCATTATGCTCTGTGACCGTATGCTGTGATTCCGGCTTGATGCTCGCCGCTGGCGGCTTTTGATGTTTCTTGATGCTCGGCGCTGGCGGCTTTTGATGTTTAGCACGCGCAGTCGTATTCCGCGCAGCGGACGGTGCCTTGTGACCGTGCGCGGGGCTAGCGCTCCGCTGCGCCAGCGATGGGGCTGACGGCTTTGTACCGGCGCGTTGCGATGCTTGGGGAAGCGGTGCCTCAGAGCTGGCCCGTGGGCCGGGGGCATCCGTGCTTTGCTGATAGTTGAGTATGCCGCGCACCAGCAGGATTATCCATAAAATCAGCACGCCAATCGCAAGCAGGCGGAAGAGCGACGAGCGGAAGCGGCGGCGCATTGTCCAAGGTCTGCGGCGTCTCATAGGCGTAGGTGCCCCTGATAGTCTTCCCTGCGCGGCGACATACGCTTCACCTCCCTTGGTTATTGATAATGCATGCAGGATAGATGTGGTTGGAGTTAAACCAATCCCTATGCAGATGCTGGCGCCGCCACTGGCGTACCATGCGGTTAATCCTTGCTTACGAGCCGCCGCGCGTATAGCGCTCGTGTAGATGCACCGGTTGAGATTTCTGTCTGCGTAAACGCATATTTAGTAGTTCGACCACAATCGAGAAGGTCATAGCGAAATAAATGTAGCCTTTAGGCACGTGGTGACCAAGACCGTCAGCGACCAACACCGCACCGATCATGAACAAAAACGCAAGCGCCAGCATCTTAATTGTCGGATGAGCGGAGACAAAGCGGCCGACCGGCCCTGCGAACACCATCATTAGTCCCACCGAAACGATGACTGCCGCAATCATTATCGCGACCTCATCGACCAGGCCCACCGCAGTGATGATGGAGTCCATGGAAAAGACGGCATCGATGATAATGATCTGGAGGATCACGGGCCACAAATTAGCAGAGCCCATCGATGAGCCATGACTCTCTTCGCCTTCCAGCAAGTGGTGAACCTCGTTGGTGCTCTTCCACAACAAAAATACGCCGCCGCTAATCAGAATAAGATCTCGGCCGGAAATTTCCTGACCCAATACGCTGAATAATGGCGCCGTTAGCCCAATGATCCACGACAATATGAGCAGCAAGGCGACGCGCGATAGCAGTGCGAACGAAAGGCCTACGCGACGCGCGAGATCGCGCTGATGTTCCGGAAGCTTGTCGGCAAGAATGGAGATAAAAACGATATTGTCGATGCCGAGTACCAGTTCCAGCGCGGTAAGCGTGAAAAATGCTATCCAGTTATCCGGGTTCGTCAACAGCTCTAACATCTCAGGTCCTGTGTATATATTCGCAGCAGCGCAGTGTATAGGTTGTAACCGCTCGTGCAAACGCCGCATTGGTCGTTTGCGATGCAAAGTTGACCATCTTACAAAATGAGCGCAATCCCGTCACTGTGCGCGATCGCTGATGGAGAAGAATCCGTAAAACCCGTTGTAAGCTGACATGCGAGCTGTGATATACGCCGCTCTGTCACATCAGGCTGCACGGCGGATTTGTACAGCCAACTCGCCCAATAGCCGGTTCAACTGCGCCTCGGTATGGTCAGCGGAGAAAGTAATACGCAGCCGCGCAGTGCCGCGCGGTACTGTGGGCGGACGGATGGCGGTGACAAGCAATCCCTGCTCGAACAGCGCATCGCTGATGACCTTGGCCTTGACCGCATCGCCGATGATTATTGGCTGAATCGGTGTTTCAGACGGTAGCAGAGGCAGACCCAATTGCTCACCATAAGCTCGAAAGCGCTTGATGTATTCTTGTAACTTCTCGCGGCGCCACGTCTCTTGCTGCGCGATGCGCAGCGCCGCGCGCGCCGCCTCGGCCACCGCCGGTGGTGGGGCGGTGGTATAGATATAAGTACGTGCTGCTTGGATAAGCGTTTCAATGAGTTCCGTGCTGCCAGCCACAAACGCGCCGAAGGTACCGAGCGCTTTGCCGAGGGTGCCCACCAATATCGGCACAGAGCGGCCGCCCATGCCAAGCTGCTCCAAAGTACCGCGGCCACTAGTGCCCAATACGCCAATTCCATGCGCGTCATCGACCATCAACCAAGCGTCATGCGCCATGGCCACATTAGCGAGTTCGGAGATGGGCGCGATATCGCCATCCATGCTGAACACGCCATCAGTCAGAATCAGTTTTTCGCCTCGTGCGTGCGCGGTCAGTTTGCGCAGCAGATCGCTGGTACTGCAGTGCGCATAACGCACAAGGCGCGCGCCGCATAAAAGACTTGCGTCCAGCAATGAGGCATGATTGAGCCGATCTTGATACACCACATCGCCAGGACCAGCAAGCGCCGAGACAACGCCGAGATTGGCCATGTAGCCAGTTGAAAAAAGCAATGCGCGCTTGCGACCGGTGAACTCGGCAAGCGCCTCTTCTAAGGCATGGTGCGCGTGTGTGTGGCCGTTGATCAGATGCGCCGCGCCACTGCCCACCCCATATTCATCGGCGGCTTTCTTGAAGGCCTTGATAAGGACCGGATGATTCGCGAGTCCGAGATAATCATTACTGCAAAACGAGACGACACGCCTGCTGTCGATTGTCCGCTCAGCGCTCTGCGCGCCTTCGGCGACGCGGCGTGTGCGATAAAGCTGCTCGATTTGGCGTTTTTGCAATGCGAGACGGAGGTCTTTCACTTAAAGTATGTCACCGGATATAAGGCTTGGAAGGGGTATGGTTGAATATTCCAATAACTAACACGGACCTCATGGCCGCACGCGACTAAGGGCCCTACAGTCTTTCAAACGCCTCTCTCACCTCGTCTAGACTGTACTTTCGTTCTAGTCTGCGTATCGTAAAGTGCCCACGTGCGATATCCTGATAGTGATCCGTAAAGAGGACATTGACCACCGCCCCGCTAGCTGCCCCTATCACCGGCACTGCTTGGGCTGCGACCTTTTCGGAGACGACGATGCCAAAGCGCGAGGCCACCTGCGTGATAAGTCTTACGATGGCCGGCGCCCCTCTCTCCGCAAGACCCCTTTCCGCGATGTATTGCGCTGCATCCGAGATAGCTCGCTGAAGCGCCATGCGCACTGCGAAATAACCCGTCTCTGTGGCGTTATCTTCTTTCGAGCGTCCCCCGAGGGCGAACACCTCTATGCAGGCGAGCTGAGATTCCGGGGATTTAATAAATTCGCCTTGGCTGCGCGCAATATCCGCGATAGATCGCAACATGACCAGCGTAGAGATCGGCAGTTCCACGGGCAGACCCGCCAGACCAAATGCCCCGCCTCCGGCCCCTGTGCCCGCGACGATGATCTTGTGTAGAAAGTTAGAGGCCGGCCGCACAGCTCGATCGTCAAGGCTGATGACGGCGAGTTGTAAGGCCTTATCGATAGCCGCTCGGGTCGAGTAATTTACAGTCTCTGACCAGCTTGCTGGGAGCCATTGTAGCCCCTTTTCGATTGGCGCCCCCAGGGCGTTCGCGACCTTGGCGGCTAGACTCGGATTCTCAAGGAGAGCCTTGGCATAGCGCAGTTCATCAAGATCTTCGGCGGAAATTATCATGAAGATTTTTCTCCATGAATAGCTAGAGCGCTGAAAAGTTTAGGCGCTCGGCCCCAATTCATCCGTATTTCGGATGTCCAAGGGCTGCAGCCCCAATCGCTCAAACAGCTGCTTGTCCGCATCCACCTTTGGATTCAGCGTCGTCAATAACCGCTCACCATAGAAGATGGAGTTGGCGCCGGAGAAGAAACACAGTGCTTGCAATTCGTTGCTCATTTCGGCGCGGCCAGCAGATAAACGCACCATTGATTTTGGCATGAGAATACGTGCGGTAGCGACGGTACGCACGAATTCCAGTGGATCGAGTTTTTCTGCGCCATAGAGCGGCGTGCCTTCGACTCGCACCAGCATGTTGATGGGTACCGATTCGGGGTGCTCCGGCAGATTAGCAAGCTGCTGCAACAGTGCTGCTCGGTCGCGGCGCGTCTCGCCCATGCCGAGAATTCCGCCGCAGCACACGCGGATGCCGGTCTCGCGTACGTGCGCAAGCGTATCGAGGCGATCCTGGTAAACGCGAGTCGTGATGATGCGCGCGTAAAACTCCGGTGACGTATCAAGATTATGGTTGTAAAAATCGAGTCCGGCCGCGTGCAATCGCTGCGCCTGAGCGGCTGTTAATAGTCCCAAGGTCGCACACGTTTCTAACCCTTGCGCCTTGACCTCCTGAATCATCTCGATCACCTGACTCAACTGCTTATCCGTTGGATTACGCCAGGCCGCGCCCATGCAAAAGCGCGTTGCACCGTTCGCCTTGGCCGCCCTCGCACGCTCAGCCACCTCCGCCGATGCCATCAGGCGCTCGCGCTTCATGCCGGTATTATAATGGGCGCTCTGTGGACAATACCTGCAGTCCTCCGGACATGCGCCGGTCTTGATCGAAAGCAATGTGCTGATTTGTACGGCGTTGGGATTATGATGTTCGCGGTGTGTACTATGCGCCTTAAATAGCAGGTCATTGAAAGGCAATGCCAGTAGCGCTTCAATTTCGTCAAGCGTCCAATCATGGCGGGGCGGCATTTCGCAAGACACATCGCGTGCGAACGTTGCGTAACTCATCTAATCATCCTTAGCGTATTCTTAACGTTGCATATAGCGTGAAAACATGGAATGTATCAGGGCCAGTCTATCGACCGGGGTAAAGCTGTCAACTGACATGGGTGGCAATGGCCATCCAATGGCTTGAAGACTCACGGTCGTTTGTATATCCGCCGACTTGTCTGCTGTGCGAGGGCCGCGCGCGCAACGACCTCGATCTCTGTCGGGCTTGCGCCGATGCCTCGCTCTACGCTGAAAATTCCTGTGCGTGCTGTGCCCTGCCAATTAAAGCGCCGGGAATGACCCCTTGCGGTGCCTGCCAAAGACGGCTACCGGCCTTCAATGCCGTAATCGCCTTATGTCACTACCAGCCACCAATCGATTATCTGATCCATCAACTTAATTTCCATAATAAACTGACACATGCTCGACTGCTGGGGTGTTTACTGGCGGAACATCTAGGCGCAAAGTCAATTCTCCTGCCGGAGTGCATCATCCGCACGCCTTTGCATGCGCGGCGCGTGCTCAACCGCGGGTACAATCAGGCTTTAGAGCTTACGCGCCACATCGGCCGTCACCTGCGTGTGCCTGTAGATCACCGCTGCGTGCGGCGCATAAGGCATACCGATCCACAGACGGAGCTGTCGGCTAAGGCACGGCGTAAGAATGTCCGCGGCGCCTTTAAGGCCGCGCAAGGTTTCGATGAGAAACACGTGGCGATTGTGGATGACGTCATGACCACGGGCGCTGAAAAAAGCGGGCGCCGTGCGCGTCGAGGTCTGGAGCATCGCGAGGGTGAGCTAAGTCAAACGGTAATCCAGCGCGATGCCCGCGAACACCGCCAACCCGAAGTAGTTGTTGTTGAGAAAGGCGCGGAAACAGCGCTGTGGTTCACGGTTGGCTATCAATAGCTGCTGGTAGATAGCCAGCGCCGCAGCCACCCCTAGGCCCAAATAGTAGTAAATGCCCAGACCCGCCCACTGGCCGATCACGATCAGGTCGAGCAGCAGCACGATCTGGATTATTCCAATGATCGCACGATCGGCATCGCCGAACAGGATCGCCGTGGATTTGACGCCGACCTTCACATCATCCGCGCGATCAGCCATCGCATATTGGGTATCGTAGACGGTCGCCCACAGCACCGCCGCGATGAAGATCAGCCACCCAGTTGCGGTCGGCGGCATGCCGGTTTGCGCAGTAAAGGCCATCGGCACCGCCCACCCAAATGCCGCGCCCAGGTGTACCTGCGGCAGGGAGTGAACGCGCTTCATGAAGGGATAGCTTGCAGCCAACAGCGCGCCCACTACGGACATCCATACGGTGAGTGTGTTCGTAAGCCATACCAGTCCAAAGGCGATAAGGCTCAATAGGCCGGCAACGGCTAGAGCCTCAGGCGGCGAGATGGCGCTGCGCGCCAGCGGCCGATCACGGGTGCGCGCCACCTTCGGATCAATGTCGCGATCGGCGAAGTCATTCATCGCGCAGCCTGCTGAGCGCATCAGGATTACCCCAGCGACGAACACCCATAGCACTCGCGCATTGGGCCGGCCATCAGCCGCGATCCACAGTGCCCACAGCATAGGCCACAGCAGCAGAAACGCTCCGATCGGCCGATTGAGGCGTACCAATAGGGCATACTCCTTCAGTTTATACAGGAACTTGCCGGAATTTATGGCGTGGTTCTGGACCATTCAAATAGACCTTACAGGCCATAGGGGCGGCTTTAGTCGCGAATAAGCCTTAGCACTAGCAAAAGATTGCGCCTACAAAGACGGGTAATCCAGCACTCAAATCGGTTACAGTAGGTGCCAACCAGACACGGAAGAAATTATGCCAAAACATTACGATCTGATCGCCATCGGTGGCGGCAGCGGCGGCTTGTCAGTAGCGCAAAAGGCCGCTAGCCACGGCGCGCGCTGCGCGCTGATAGAGGTCGGACGGCTCGGCGGCACTTGTGTCAATCGCGGTTGCGTACCTAAGAAGATCATGTGGTACGGTGCTTCGCTGGCGCATACCTTGGCCGAGGTCGGCGATTATGGTTTCGAGATCACGTACAACGGCTTTGATTGGGCGGAGCTGGTTGCGAAACGCGAGAACTATATTCACCACATCAATGAGTGGTATCATGCGTACCTTGCCGATGCCGAGGTCGAAGAGATCAAAGGCCACGCTCGCTTCATCGATACACGCACCGTCGAGGTGGCTAGCGAGCGTTACAGCGCCGACCACATCGTCATCGCCACCGGCGGCAGGCCCGTCGTGCCTCAACTGCCGGGCGCCGAACTCGGCATCACCTCGGATGATTTCTTCGAGCTTAAGCAACCGCCCGGACGCGTGGCTGTGGTCGGCGCAGGCTACATCGCAGTGGAATTGGCAGGCATGCTCAACGCGCTGGGCAGTCAGGTGAATTTGTATCTGCGCAAGCAGCACCTGCTACGGTCGTTCGACGCCATGCTGCGCGAGGCGCTAATGGAGGCCATGCTGGACGACGGCATCAATATTTTCCCACGCTCGCAGGTGCAGGCTATCGAGCGGCAGTCAGATGGCAGGCTCACCTTGGTTTGCGACGAGTGCCAATCGATCCAGAGTCTGGATGCCGTGCTATGGGCAATCGGCCGCGCGCCCAACTCCGTGGACTTAACCCTTCAGGCGGCCGGGGTCGAAAGAGACATGCAAGGCTTTGTACATACCGATGAATATCAGAATACAAATGTGCCGGGCATCTACGCGGTCGGTGACATCACCGGGCGCGCGCCGCTAACGCCTGTGGCCGTGGCCGCAGGCCGTCGACTTGCGGATCGCCTGTTTGGTGGACAGCCCGAAAGCCACCTCGAATATGAAAATATTCCCACCGTGGTATTCAGTCATCCACCGATCGGCACTATCGGCCTCACCGAGGCGCAGGCACGCACCACACACGGCGCCTCGGTGAAAGTTTATCAAACGCGATTTACTTCCATGTATCAGGTCCTCACGCGTCGTAAACTCAAAACCACCATGAAACTGGTGACGGTCGGCCCTCGCGAGAAGATCGTGGGTCTACATGTTATCGGCCCGAGCGCCGATGAGATGTTGCAGGGGTTCGCAGTGGCGATTCGCATGGGCACGACTAAGAAAGATTTTGATGACACCGTGGCGATTCATCCAACTAGCGCCGAGGAGTTGGTGACAATGCGATGAATGGGAATTCTGTAATGCGGCTGCTTACATTTGAGCAGGATATGCACACTTGCAAGGCTGCAAGTCGCGGCTATATGCCGCCTCGCTGACGCTTTCTACGCGCGCAATGTTGTGATGACCTCAGCCGTGCTCGGAAGGAATCCGCGCCACAACGCAAACGACTCGGCTGCTTGCTCGACCAGCATGCCCAGCCCATCCAACGCCTTTTGCGCGCCGTGTTCCAGTCCCCAGCGCACGAAGACAGTCGGCTCGCGACTGTAGAACATGTCGTAGCACCAGCCGCCAGGACGCAGCGAGTCATCAGGTATCGCCGGCACTTCACCTTGCACGCTCGCGGCCGTGCCGTTGATGATTAGGTCATATTGCTGATCGCCTAGCTCATCTAAGCCGCAGCCTTTAACATTTCCTAAATCGCCGAAGTCGCGGGCCAGCTGAATTGCGCGATCAGCGGTGCGGTTCGCGATTACAAGACCCGCAGGCCGCGCCATCAGTAACGGCTCCAAGATTCCGCGCACCGCGCCGCCCGCGCCTAGCACCAGCACCTCGCTGCCTTCGATCACGATGCCGTGATTTACGGTTAAATCCCGCAGCAGCCCGGCGCCGTCCGTATTATCGCCGGCCAGCCGCCCATCTTCGTGAATGACAACGGTGTTAACCGCGCCGGCGCGCTGGGCGCGTGGCGTGCGTTCTTCTACCAGTGCCCAGGCCTCGCGTTTGAACGGCAGTGTCACGTTGAGCCCTTTGCCACGCTTGGTAATAAACGTGTTTACGGCGCGTGTAAAACCATCCAGCGGCACAAGAATCGCCTCATACTCGAGCAATTGTTTGGTCTGTTCGGCAAACATGCGATGGATGCGCGGCGAGAGACTATGAGCGATTGGGTTACCCATGACGGCGTAGTGGTCCATGGGTGTCAGAGACGTGTCAAAGGTAGACGCGGTTTTAACCGCAACCAGCATATCGCGACTAAAGTCGCTCCTATAATTGCAACCATTCCGCCGCCTGCTTAGCATAGTAAGTGAGAATCGCATCCGCGCCAGCGCGCTTCATAGCCAGCAGCGACTCGAGCACGCAGGCGCGCTCATCCAACCATCCATTCTGACCGGCGGCTTTGAGCATCGCATATTCGCCGCTCACCTGATAAACAAAAGTCGGCATTTTAAATTCGTCTTTTACGCGCCTGACGATATCCAGATACGGCTGGCCAGGCTTGACCATGACGATGTCCGCGCCTTCTTGTATATCCAGGAGCACTTCGCGTAGGGCCTCATCGGAGTTGGCCGGATCCATCTGATAACTGTACTTGTCACCGCCGCTAAAGGCGTCGGCCGAACCCACCGCATCGCGAAACGGCGCATAGAAGCTGGAGGCGTATTTGGCGCTATAGGCCAAAATGCGGGTATTCGCATGGCCGTCGGCCTCTAACGCCTCACGGATCGCGCCGATGCGTCCGTCCATCATATCCGAAGGCGCAACCACATCGGCGCCGGCCTCGGCGTGCGACAGGGCCTGTTTGATCAACACGTCAACCGTCTCGTCATTGGCGACATAGCCGTGCTCATCCAAAAGCCCATCTTGACCGTGCGTGGTGAATGGATCCAGCGCCACATCGGTGATCACGCCAAGCTCTGGGAACTCGCGTTTCAGCGCACGTACCGCCTGCTGAACAAGACCTTCGGGATTGTAGGCCTCAGCCGCATCGGTGGATTTCCTATTCGCCGGCGTTGCCGGAAACAGCGCTATGGCAGGAATATCAAGAGCAAGCAGTTCTTCGGCCTCCACGAGCAGCTCCGCCAGGCCCAACCGTTCAATGCCCGGCATGGAGGGGATTATCTCGCGCCCATCGCTATCGATAATGAAAAGCGGGTAGATCAGATCGTCCGTGGTCAACCGGTGTTCGCGCATCAAGCGTCGACTGGAAACGTCTTTGCGCATGCGACGCGGGCGCGTCATCGGGTAATCGCCCGTATAGATCGACATCGCAGCTATCCTACGGAAGCGGAATTCAGGCCTAACTGAAACCTTCGATGCTTATCAGCATAGCGAATATCCATTATGAGTTCGACCTGCGGCGCAGATGCGAGCCAGACGAATAGCTGTAAAGTCAAACCATACCAGCACACGAACAGAGCTTGCCACCGACAGCAGCGCACTAAACCCACTCTCTCGGCCGCAAGAAGTCTGGGTACAACCGTGCCTCGGCACTATTGGGCGCGGGATGCCAGTTGTACTTCCATCTAACCCGTGGCGGTAACGACATGAGAATCGACTCCGTGCGCCCACCGGATTGCAGGCCGAACAATGTGCCGCGATCGTAGACCAGGTTGAATTCTACGTAACGTCCACGCCGGTAAAGCTGGAAGCGGCGCTCTCGCCGGCCATAGGGGGTATTCCTGCGGCGCTGTACGATGGGCATATAGGCTTGCAAAAAGTGATCGCCTACGCTGCGTAGAAAAGCAAAGCACGTTGCAAAGCCCCACTCGTTGAGATCATCGAAGAACAAGCCGCCAATGCCGCGCGCCTCGTTACGGTGCTTGATATAGAAATATTCATCGGCCCATTGCTTATAGCGCGGATAAACGTCTCGGCCGTAAGGCTGGCAAGCCTGTCTCGCTGTCTCATGCCAATGAATGGCATCTTCTTCGAAGCCGTAGTAAGGCGTGAGATCAAACCCGCCGCCGAACCACCATACGGCCTCAGCACTCGGCTTGCGCGCAATGAAGAACCGCACGTTGGCGTGTGCCGTAGGGACATATGGATTGCGCGGATGTACCACCACGGACACACCCATGGCCTGAAAATCGCGCCCGATTAACTGCGGTCTATGCGCCGTCGCCGCAGGTGGTAGCTTGTCGCCGTGGACGTGGGAAAACGCGCTGCCGGCCTGTTCGAACAAGTGACCGCTAGAAAGCACGCGCGTGCGCCCGCCCCCGCCCGCCTCGCGCGTCCAGCAGTCCTCCGCAAAACGGGCTTTGCTCTCCTCTTGCGTAAATGCCGCGCAGATTTGATCTTGCAGACGAAGCAGGTAGTCTTCGACCGCTTCCGGATTCGGCTGCGCCTTATCAATCATCTATGACTCAAGTCCTTAGCCGGGACGAACGATCTTGCCGGTGATAGCATCCCGAATCTCTGTCGGTCTATCACTATCGCCCAATGGCCCGTCAAGCACGAAATCGATCTCTGCCCCGAACATGCGCCGCACCGCGTCCGCACTACGCGCTGGCGCTTGGCCGCTGACGTTCGCACTAGTAGAAACGATGGCGCAACCTGCGCGTCGGCATAGTTCAGACGCTACTGGATGCGCGGTGATGCGCACTGCGACTTTACCGGATTGTCCGCGAAGCCAGTTCGGAACGTGATTGTATGCTGGCATCAACCAAGTAACCGGGCCAGGCCAGGTACTCATGATGTGCTGCATGGCCGCACCACCCAAGGGTTTGAGGAAACTTTCAAGCTGCGCAAACTCGGCGGCGATCAGGATCAATCCCTTGTCGCGCGGGCGTTGTTTAAGCGCAAGCAACCTATCAACCGCCGTCTCGTTAAGTGGATCACAGCCTAATCCGAACACAGCCTCAGTCGGATACGCCACCACCCCGCCAATGCGGATGGCATGGGCAGCATGTATAAGGTCGGACGATGACATGCAATGGGACGGATTTTCAATGCTATTTCAAGCGGTATTCCAAGCGGTGTGTTTGCGCGATTCAGTCTACGATCAGCCACTCGCACTGCGCTTGGGTGCAGGACGGCGGCGCGATTTCTTAGTCGACGCCCGTTCGATCAGCTGCCGGCATTCGGCCAGGCTCAGCTTGGTGGGTTCCTTATCTTTGGGGATTCTGGCGTTGTTAGCCCCATCGGTGACATAAGGGCCATAGCGGCCGTTCAAGACGCGAATATCGCTGCCATTGAATTCCCGAATAACACGGTTAGCGTCGAGCTGTTGCTTTTGCTCTATTAGCTCCAGCGCGCGCTCGAGATTGATCGTATACGGGTCGTCTCCTTTTAAAGAAATGAACTTGTCACCGTATTTTACGTAAGGACCAAATCGGCCGATGCTGGCCTGCACGGGCAGGCCGTTGGCCGTTTCTCCCAAGTGGCGCGGGAGCTTGAATAAAGCAAGTGCCTCATCCAACGTAATCTCGTCCATCTTCTGACCTGGACGCAAGCCGGCGAAGCGCGGCTTCTCCACATCTTCCCGGGTCCCAATCTGAACGAAGGGCCCATAGCGTCCCATGCGCACGGTAATCGGTCGGCCGGTGTCCGGATCCGTACCAATCTCGCGTGCCTGCACCGCCTGCTCCCGCGATACGCTTGTTTCCTTGTCTTCCACCAGTGCCTTGAATGGATCCCAAAATGCTTGCATCACTGGTATCCACTCCTTTTCTCCGCGCGCGATTTCGTCTAGTTCGTCCTCTAAACGTGCGGTGAAGTCGTAATCCACGTAACGGGTGAAATGCTGAGTCAGGAATTTGTTGACCACCCGCCCAATATCGGTCGGATGAAAACGCCGCTCGATAAGCTCTGCGTATTCGCGATTTTGCAAAGTGGAGATGATGCTAGCATAGGTCGACGGCCGTCCAATCCCGTACTCCTCCAGTGCCTTGACCAAGGTCGCCTCGGTGTAGCGCGGCGGCGGTTCGGTAAAATGCTGTTCTGTACGGATTCCTATCAGGCTCACCATCTCGCCTTCATTAAGCTCTGGCAGCAGGCGATCGTCACTTTCCACCTTTACGTCATCGGTGCCCTCGCGATAGACGAGCATGAAGCCAGAATCCCTTACGGACGAGCCCGTAGCGCGGAAGCTATTATTATCGCCGCAGGCCAAGTCCACCGCGATGGTGTCAAGCGTAGCATGAATCATCTGGCAGGCGATGGTGCGCTTCCAGATTAGATCATATAATTTGAACTGCTCTGGCTTCAAAAACGACTTTAACTCTTCTGGCAAGCGCCTGACAGAAGTGGGGCGAATGGCCTCATGCGCCTCCTGGGCGTTTTTTGATTTGGTCTTGTAATGACGCGGTGCATCAGGCAGTTTCCCCTTGCCGTAGCGCTGTGCGATCAGCCCGCGTATTTCGCGCAATGCCTCGCCGGCCAAAGTGAGAGAGTCGGTGCGCATGTACGTGATCAGTCCGACTGGTCCAGAACCGAGGTCCACACCTTCGTAAAGCTGCTGCGCTACGCGCATGGTGCGCTGTGCCGAAAAACCGAGTTTACGCACAGCTTCCTGTTGCAAGGTCGAGGTTGTGAAGGGTGCGGCAGGATTACGGCGACGCTGCTTCTTGTCCACCGCCGTGACGCGCAGCTTACCTTGGGCAGCATTGAGCAGCATCTGTTTCGCAGTGGTGGCCGATTTTTCATCGGCGATATCGAACTGCTCCAGCTTCTTGCCCTGATAGATATTGAGCCTGGCGGTAAACGGTTGATCGTCTTTGTCGACATCCGCCTCCAACGTCCAATACTCGCGGACGTCGAATCTTTCGATCTCTTCCTCGCGCTCCACAATCATGCGCAGTGCCGGACTTTGCACCCTTCCAGCCGATAGCCCTCGCTTGATCTTTTTCCACAATAACGGTGACAAGTTGAATCCAACCAGATAATCCAGCGCGCGGCGCGCCTGTTGGGCATTGATCAGATCTACAGACAACCCCCGCGGCTGGGCTATGGCCGCTTTGATGGCTTGTTGCGTAATCTCGTAGAAAACAATGCG
This sequence comes from Gammaproteobacteria bacterium, assembly GCA_036259115.1. Taxonomy (GTDB): domain Bacteria; phylum Pseudomonadota; class Gammaproteobacteria; order JACCYU01; family JACCYU01; genus JAPSGG01. The sequence continues at coordinate 34,224 of DATACK010000203.1, forward strand.
ATGGACCGGCTTCTGCTTGAGCGCCTTGCGTGCCTTCAACACCTCATACAGATGCCAGGATATGGCCTCGCCCTCGCGATCTGGATCGGTCGCAAGATACAGCGCGTCGGCTTTCGGCAAGGCCTTGCTGATCGCTGCCACATGGCGCTCTTTCTTGTCGATTAATTCGTACCTCATCGCAAAGCCATGTTCGGGATCGACGGCGCCTTCCTTAGGGATAAGATCCCGCACGTGGCCGTAAGAGGCCATAACCGTGTACTCTGGCCCTAAGTATTTCTTGAGCGTCTTGGTCTTGGCTGGCGACTCCACGATAACCAGATTCTTGCTCATGAGATCAATTACGGGGGAAACATTGCTCTATATGTGTTTAATGGAGCGATTTAGGGCATGCAGCTTTATATGCAGCCCGCTAGCGTAGAAGCCATGAACACTGACTTAGTTCGACAATTAGAGCTGCCTGGCTCGCGTTTTTTTACAATTTTTCAGTGCAGATAGTTAGAGGAATCCGCCATGACCATGCCTTCCAGACAGGTGTATGCGTCTTCTTCACCGGGCAGGTTAAACAACACCATCAGGATAATCCATTTGAGCTGCTCAAGATTCAGATGGTCGTCGTCCAATGCCATCACGCGATCGATGACTAACTCGCGGCTAGTAGGTGTAAGTATGCCGGTCTGCTCCAAGAAGATCAGGAATCCACGGCACTCACGATCCAGTTTTCGTGTTTCGGCTGCATGATATAAGCGTGTAGCGCGCGGCGCAGGCAGATCGCCGCGCGGCATATCCCGCCAGCTGGCTAGCGCCTCCAGCCAATCGAAGGCCTTCTCAATCTCTCGATGGTCAAACCCGGCGTCGACCAACTTAGATTGGAGTGCCTCACGATCCAGATCGATCTCACTGTCATCTATATAGCTTTCAAAAAGGTACATAAGTACATCGAGTACGGATTCTTTCATTGAGTGGTTCCCGGGGTGAGGCGCACATACAGGCCGCCAGTGCCGACGGCGACCAAACCCTGTAGCTCTAATACAAGCAGCATGGATGAAACCGCGTCTGCGGTCAATCCGCTGCGTTCGACGACCTCATCCACTGGCGTGGGGTCATATCCTAGACATTCCAACAACAGCAGATAAGGTTTGTCTAGTTCATTTTCAACACGTTCACCGATCGGTGCTTGCGCAAGCGGCTGCAGCTCGGCCTGATCGACGATCTATTCGAGGATATCTTTACCGATTCGACCAGTTTGCGCCTTGAGGTATCAAATGATGCCAGCTCTTGGCAGTGGGATTATGTATAGAACCCGGTATCGCGAACACCTCACGGCCTTGCTCCACCGCAAAGCGGCGGTAATCAATGAACCGGTGCGGCGTGCGGCCTCCAGCACCAGACGCCCAAACTCAAGCCGCTGATCAGGCGGTTGCGCCGCGGAAAATGTTCCAGCTTCGGCGACGCCCCGGTCGGAAATTTAGATATGATGGCGCCATGCTCTACAATCCGCTGCGCCAGCCTACGGTGCCGAGCGATAGGTCTGATCTGGGCCTGTGGCGGCGACCGCAATGCTTAAATCACTCGCGCCCAAGGCGCCTCGTGACCGGCGCCGTCAATACCCGCCGCAAGTTCGCTGGTGACGGCCAATCCGCGCGTGCTAGGTGGGCAGCAAATGTGTATGCATATTTGCGTCCGACTGGTATTGGGCCGGCGACTGCCCATGAATGGCGATCTGCGGGTCGGAAAGGCAGCGCAAATTGCCGTTTGCGAACAGCAGCGGCGGCGGAATGGAGATCTGGCGCAACCGCGGCGGATAATCCGGATCACTGAGCCGCAGGATGCAGTGACCCGTCTGCGCTGCCCAAGCCAGATCTTGCTCCACCCCATGCCGATCTGGCTGGCGTATACCGATGATGGTCTCATCGGGAAGCTTGAGGCACTTGACCCCTGCATAATCGACGCGCAAGGTTTCGCTGGATGAACCAAAATGCCGCATCAACGCCGCGAAGGTGACTGATCTGACGCCAGGCCCGCGCCATAGTGTGAGCCAGTCGGCCAGATCAGGCATGAGTGCCACGCCGCGATTGCGTGCATGACGATCGATACGATCGATCAGGACCTATGTAAACTTGGCCAGGTGAGAATCCACTCGCCGTTACGATTGGTATAAAGCCTTACTCTAGCGCCCGCACGGTGTCACCGACGTGCATGGGACAGGTGGCGTGCATAACCAGTGCGTAGCTTACCTTATCGAAGGTGCGAATACCATCATGACGCCCTCTTCCTCAGGCGGCAGGATAGCTGATCTGCTTTGTCCTTCACGCGCGTACCGGTCTTGCATCACGCGGCCGGCCTGATACACGGCCAACACATGGCCTTTTTCGATACCGTCGCGCGTGTGCCCACGCTTAGTACCGCGACCTGATGTTGATCAATCAGGCTGATGGCGTCAAACAGGGAGATTATGACACCTTTCACCTCGTGTTCCGGTGCGCGTGGAAAGAAGGTGCGACCTTCTTCGTCGGCCAGCGGCAGCAATTCGCCCTCAAGCGCCTCACGCTCGCTGTCTTCCAAAAGCACGGTCGCCGCGCCGCTCTTGAGCACTGTGACATCCGACAGCAAGATCGCTTCATATCTCAGTTGTTCGTTGGTGACAGGATCACCAATTTCCGGCCCGGGCGAAATGCGCTATAGCGCGCACCCGCAGCAAGGGGCTCGACGCGTGATGAATGGTCGAATGGCCTGAATGGGCAATCCGGAATTGTTCCTTTCAAGCGGCTCGACGCGCACACGAGGTAAAATCCGAACTGTGCCCCCACTAACTCGTGGTCCGTCGCCGCCTTGGATGTAAGATCTGCCGTTCACATAGTACACCGTGAGCACATCGCCGGGATAAATGAGATGCGGATTAGCGATCTAAGGGTTGACGTGCCAGATCTCAGGCCAGTACCAGCGATCTTTTAGGAACTATGAGGCGATGTTCCATAGTGTATCACCTCGTTTGATCACGTACCGTTCGGGGGCGTTAGCTTTAACCTCGATCACAGGCACGGAATTCGTGGATTTTGCCTGCAGCGGCGCGGCGGCATACGCCTGTGTTTCGGTTTTCAGTGTGGGCGTCGCCGGTTGTGGCGCGGAAATGGATGTGCTCGCGCAGCTGCCCGCCAACACGGATGTAGCGACAGCAGTCGCGGATAGCGTAGCGCGGCAATGATGAAACATGCCTTTCAACATTTGTCTAACGAAATTGTGCAATCGCATAACCGCTTGTAAAGCGTGTCGCGTCGTGGGATTTTTGCTATGTTTAAACGCCCACTGACATAATATGTAAATTCATGATTAGAAGCGGTGAGCGCCATGGCCATATTGGACATCTTACATTTCCCGGATCCTAGATTGCGTAAATCCGCAGCGCCGGTTACGCGGGTGGACGATCGGGTGCGACAAACGGTCGATGATATGTTCGAGACCATGTACCAGGCGCCCGGCATCGGGCTTGCCGCTATACAGGTAGCTATTCCGCAGCAGATCATCGTCATCGATGTATCGCCCGATAAAAACGTACCTTTATGTCTGATCAACGCCGAGATCCTGTCCAAGGACGGCGAGGAAGAAATGGAGGAAGGCTGTCTATCAATACCTGGCGTTTACGATTCGGTCAAACGCGCTGCGCGAGTCAAGGTGCGCGCGCTTGACCGCGATGGGAATCCATTCGAGCTCGAGGCGGATGGCTTACTGGCCGTCTGTATTCAACACGAGATGGATCATCTGATCGGCAAGTTGTTCATCGATTATCTGTCGCCGCTCAAGCGCCAGCGCATACGAAAAAGGTTGGAGAAGATGAAGCGACTTGGCCTAGAAAAGCCGCCGCCGCGACGCCGCGCCATTTAGCCACACCCGTCCGTCTCAATGCGCTTGCCGCCCGGACGCGGCGGCCGCACGCCCCATGTTCTTCTGCTATTTAACTGAGCTGCGATGCGTCTGATATTTGCCGGCACGCCAGAGTTCGCATTACCGACTCTACGCGCGTTAGTCGACTCGCCTCACGACATCGTCGCCGTCTGTACCCAGCCGGACCGGCCAGCCGGCCGCGGCCGTGCGCTACGCGCAAGCCCAGTGAAAGTGCTGGCAACCGACCTGGGATTGCCGGTCTTGGAGCCCACTACGCTGCGCTCGCAACAAATAAGACAGACCTTGGCCGATCTCTTTGCTGATATCATGGTCGTGGCCGCCTATGGCCTAGTGTTGCCGCAAACCATGCTCGATACGCCTCGTTTCGGATGCATCAACGTTCATGCCTCATTATTGCCCCGTTGGCGTGGCGCCGCGCCCATTCAGCGCGCGATCCTGGCCGGCGATAAAGAGACGGGTGTGACCATCATGCAAATGTCGGAGGGCTTGGACGCTGGCGATATTTTAATCAGTCACAATACGCCCATTACGGATAGCGATACGGCCGGGAGCCTACATGATCGGCTAGCGAATATGGGTGCTAGCGCGTTACTCGAAGCTTTGGCCGGCCTGGTCAACGGCATGTTAAAGCCACAGCCACAGGACGAGACCCGCGCCACCTACGCCAGTAAGATCAGTAAGTCGGAAGCGGAGCTCAACTGGACACAAAACACCAATACTTTGTTCCGCCAAGTCCGTGCATTTAATCCCTGGCCCATCGCATACACGCACTATTTAGGTATGCCACTGCGCGTGTGGGAATCAAAGCCGCTGAACGCCGATTTAGAAGCGCCACCAGGCACAGTGGTCACTGCATCACGGCAGGGGATCGACGTTGCAACCGGAGACGGCATTTTGCGGTTGCTTAGGGTGCAACTGCCAGGAAGAAAAACGCTTTCAGCGGCCGAGTTTATCAATGCACATCCTATCGAAACAATGCGCTTACCCTGTTAGCAACTCAACTTAGCGGGATTGGTGGCTAATGACCGCGGTTTCAACTATGCCACCGCGCGCGGCGGCTGCCCGTGTGCTGCGCCGCGTCGTCGGCCGAGGCGAATCTTTGTCCCACGCGCTGATGAGTGAGCTGACTCGCACAAATGCCCGTGAACACGCATTAGTCAAAGAATTGTGCTATGGGACGCTGCGTTGGCACGAACGTCTCAATGCCATTTGCCGTCTACTGTTAAAACGGCCCTTCAGACGTAAAGATCTGGATGTCGCCTGCCTGCTTGAGCTGGGGCTTTATCAGCTCATCTATATGCATGTTCCTGCGCACGCTTGCGTGTTTGAGACGGTACAGACTGCCGATGCGCTGAATAAGCCTTGGGCCAAGGGCACAATCAATGCGATATTACGCACCTTCGAGCGCCAACGGTCCATCTTACTGGAGCGCGCAGACCAACGGCCGGAAATCCGTTTTTCTCATCCGCAGTGGCTGTTTAAGCGTATTCAGCAGGCCTATCCGGAAGACTGGCAACGGATCTGCGAGGCGGCCAATCAACACCCGCCGATGACCCTACGTATCAATCGCAGCGCCACCACCCGCGAGGCCTACCTGCGCGAACTTAAGTTCGTAGATCTTCCGGCGTGGGCGCATCCGGTGGTTGCCACTGCGATCAATCTTGAACGTCCTGTGGACGTTCAAGACCTGCCCCGCTTCGCGGAAGGGATAGTCAGTGTACAGGATGCTGCGGCGCAGCTTGCCGCGCCATTATTAGACTGTCGCCCTGGTATGCGCGTGCTAGATGCCTGTGCTGCGCCGGGCGGCAAGGCGGCACACATACTGGAATCAGTTGGGGGTGATGCGGAATTGATCGCGGTAGAGATCAATGCCGGGCGCGCCGAACGTCTTAAAGAGACGCTGATGCGCGGGAACTGGCATTTCAAACTTTACGTAGCGGATGCAACACGCCCGGCCGAGTGGTGGGACGGCCGGTTGTTCGACCGCATATTATTGGATGCGCCATGTTCCGGAACGGGAGTCATTCGGCGCCACCCTGACATCAAGCTGCTGCGCTGCCCGCAAGATGTCATAGCTTCGCAGGCGCTACAGTTGCAGTTATTACGCGCCCTCTGGCCGTTGCTTGAGCCGACAGGTATGCTGTTGTACGCCACGTGTTCGATACTTCCGGAGGAGAATGCCCAAGTGCCAGGGCTTTTTGCTACCGAAGGCGCGACTCGGTTGTTGGATCACCGTCAGATCTTGCCGGGCGACCACGATATGGATGGATTTTATTATGCCCGGCTCCCAGGACGGATAACATGACATTATGATTATGACCGTCGGACAGGTCAGCCTATGGCACGGATTCAAGTGCGTCACGTCGCTATTGCTATATGTGGCGCTATATTGGCCGGCGCAGGCTGATGCATCCGAATTCCGCGTGCTGAGTGCCAACACAGAGGTCGTAGATGGCGTCTATAGATTAAACGCAGTGATCGATTACGATCTAACCGAGCCGGTGCGGGAGGCTTTGCTCAACGGCATCGCCCTAGTGTTTCATTTGCGAATTGAGATTCTGCGCGATCGTTCATGGTGGTGGGACGGCGACGTCGCCGATTTGAATGAAAGCTTTCGCCTCAGCTATCACGCGCTCAGTCAGCAGTTCGTGGTGAAAGATCTGAATACTGACCTGCAACAAACCTTTCCAGACCTCGACTCGGCGCTGCGTCACCAGGGCCACGTGCATGAATTACCCCTTATCGATGCGGCCCTGCTTGATCCGAAACAAACTTATATCGTAGGCCTGCGTGCGCAGCTTGCCTTAGACGAGTTGCCCCTACCGATGAAAATACGCGCCTATACCTCGAGCGATTGGCGGCTTGCCTCCGCATGGTACATGTGGGAGTTATCATGAAACGCCTATCCACCGGACTGCTGCCTGTGCTAGGACTGTTTGCCCTATTGATGGTTTCCTTATATTTCATGGGCGACGCGACCCAAAACGCCACCCATTTCGGACGCTTGTACATCTGGCTGTTGCTGCTCAACACCCTGTTCTTGGCCGTCTTGATCTACCTAATCGGAATCAATCTTATCAGTCTGCTCCGGCAGGTCATAGCCCGGCAACCAGGCTCGCGCCTGACCTTACGGCTGATGCTGATGTCCGTAATCCTGGCCGTCGTACCCGTGGCGATCGTATACACATTTTCGATTAGGATGCTCAATCAGGGCATCGACAGCTGGTTCGACGTGCGCGTGGATAACGCGCTTAAGGACGCGCTAGAGCTAAGCCGCTCATCTTTGGACCTGGTTATGCGCCAGCTAAAGCAGCAGACCGAACCCATGGTCAAGTATTTAGCTGATGTCCCCGACGGACTTACGCCGCTGACCTTACACGATCTGCAGCGCGACAGCGGCGCGGTGGAACTGACTTTATTTGGGGCCGACTCTCGCATCATCGCCACCAGCAGCGAAATGTCAGGTTCTATCGTGCCACGGCTGCCAAGTGATACCATACTGAACCTGGTGACCCAGGGCGGTAGTTACGTTGGACTGGATCCGGCCAAGCATTCGGAGCTCCGCATCCGTTTAGTAATACCAGTGCCAACCACGGCGGATAATCCGGAACGGCGTTATTTGCAGGCCCTTTATCCCCTCACGGATCGCATCGGCACATTGGCTGGCAGTGTCGAGGGGGCGTTTGGTCAATACAATGAACTTACGTATCTGCGTAAGCCGCTGAAGCAGAGCTTTATCCTGACCTTATCGCTGGTGCTGCTTTTGAGCGCATTATTCGCGGTTTGGGCGGCGTTTTACTCCTCGAGGCGGCTGATGTCGCCCGTCAGCGAGTTAGCCGAAGGCACTAAGGCCGTCGCAGCGGGCGAATACCATAAGCGTCTACCGGTAGCGGGCAAGGACGACTTGGGGCTTCTAGTGCAGTCGTTTAATCAGATGACCGAACGCCTGGCGGCTGCGCGCGATGCGGCGGATCGCAGTCAGCGGCTGGTCGAGAGTCAGCGCGCTTATCTCCAGACTTTGCTCGAGCACTTATCATCCGGCGTCATGAGTCTGGACAAAGAGCGAGTGCTGCACACCGTGAACGCGGCCGCCAGCCAAATATTGGGGCTCAACCTCGAGATGTATCTGGAACGTAAACTCTCTGACCTGGGCCGTGAGCATCCTATGCTAGCGCGTTTTTGTGAGACCCTAGAGCCGCTGGTAGGCAACACCGGCGAATGGCAGGAACAGGTGGTGCTATTCGGCACCAACGGACGCAAGATATTGATCTGCAGAGGTGCGCCCCTGCCCACCGACGGCGATCTACCCGGAGGACACGTGGTGGTATTCGATGATATGACGGCTTTGGTGCAGGCACAGCGCGATGCGGCCTGGGGTGACGTGGCGCGGCGCCTAGCGCATGAAATCAAAAACCCACTCACGCCCATTCAGCTCTCCGCGGAGCGTCTGCGCCGCAAGCTACTGCCACAACTCGAGCAAGGCGATGCTGACGTTGTCGATCGCGCCACGCATACCATCGTGGAGCAAGTCGAATCCATGAAGGTCATGGTTAATGCATTTGGAGACTACGCGCGGCCGCCCGCTATGCAGGTCGCGCCGGTGGATCTCAACAGATTGATCCTCGAGGTGATAGAGCTGTATCGGACGAACCCAATCCAGGCACGCCTCAATTTAACTCTAGACGAGCGTCCTCCACACATTCAGGGCGATTCGGTACGCATTCGTCAATTGCTACATAACTTGATCAAGAATGCTTTGGAGGCACTAGAGGGCCGCGAGCAGGGTGAACTACATATCGTCACCCGCTGCATCGATGACACCGGTGGTCGTTTTACGGAACTAAGCGTAACCGATAACGGGCCCGGCTTCCCAGCCGAGCTCATGGGCCGGCTGTTCGAGCCCTATGTAACGAGCAAAGTTAAAGGCAACGGCTTGGGGCTTGCAATCGTCAAAAAGATCGTAGAGGAACATGGAGGCGTGGTATGGGCGGAAAATCCGCGCACGGGAGGAGCGAGCGTTCGTATACGGCTGTTATCGCTGAGCGCCGATCAGCATCCAAAACTTGAGGGAGACGCGGCATGAGCGCACCCCATATTCTCGTAGTTGACGACGAGCCGGATATCCGTACCCTCGTCCAAGAGATCCTCTCAGATGAAGGTTATGACGTTGACGTCGCGGCGGATGCGACGAGTGCACGTGAGAGCCGCCGGTTGCGCAGGCCCGATCTGGTACTACTGGATATCTGGATGCCAGGCGAAGACGGCATCAGCCTGTTGAAAGAATGGCAAGACGGTGGCGGGATTACGTGCCCGGTGATCATTATGTCGGGCCATGGTACGGTGGAGACGGCCGTCGAAGCCACCCGGCTGGGCGCGTATGATTTCATAGAAAAACCATTAACGCTTGCTAAGTTGCTGCTCTCCGTGCGCCGCGCGCTGGAAGCTGACCAGGCGCAACGGCAGAACCTGGACTTGGAAGATCTGGCCTATGTAAGTGAGCCAATCGGCTCCAGCGTGGCAATGCAGCAATTACGCGCTCAGGCCAGACGCATCGCGCAACACGATTCCTGGGTATTGATTACCGGCGAGCCTGGTACCGGCAAAGAGACCATTGCGCGCTATATACACTCTTTGAGTCCGCGTAGTGATCGGCCCTTCGTAAGCATGACCACCGCGGGACTTGCGCGGGAGGAGTCCCTGGCGGAGTTGCTGGGTTCGGAGACCAGCGAGCTTGTTCAACACGGACTTTTAGAGCAGGCCAATGGCGGCGTATTTTTCTTGGATGAAGTGGCCGATATGGATCTCCAGGCTCAGGGTCGACTGTTATCGGCGCTGGAGGGGCAGAACTTCTTACGCATCGGCGGGACCCTCCCGGTGACTGCCGATGTACGTGTCATGGCCGCAAGTCAGCGCGATCTTCAGCAAGAGGTGCTGGCGCAGCGATTCCGGGAGGACTTGTACTATCGGCTCAACGTAGTGCCTTTGCGCGTACCGCCACTGCGCGAACACGCCGAGGACGTACCCGAGTTACTGAGTTATTATGCCGATTTCTATTGCAGCCGCGAGGGCTTACCATACCGTCGCTTTGCCATCGCGGCGCAAAACCGATTGCGCCATTATTCATGGCCGGGCAACACGCGCGAGCTGCGCAACCTAGTACAGCGCCTGCTCATCATGGGGAGCTCAGAGCAGGTCACGAGTGAGGAAATCGAGCTCGCTTTAGGTCAGCGCAGCGAACAACGGAACGAAGAACCGCAATGGCAGCATAATGTATTCGAACTGCCGCTACGTGAGGCACGCGAGGAGTTCGAGCGCAATTACCTTTTGCATCAACTCAAGCAATGTCGCGGCAGCGTCAGCCGCCTGTCGCAAAAGGTGGGTATGGAGCGCACCCATCTGTACCGCAAGCTGCGCGCATTAGGCATCAATCCGAAGGAGGTGGACTAAAGCGGGCCAGCGACAAGCCCATGAACGCCTAATGGCAGACACGCTCCCGGCGCGGCGCGCCTGACGCTGGCGCTTGGTCACGCTGAGTCATGGACTTACGCGCCAAATGGAATGCACGTTACCGCGGCCTTGAGCCTGACGCGGCGCGGCCGGCTCAGGTGCTGAGCGAAAACTTGCATCTTTTACCAGCCGCGGGCGGCGCTTTGGATTTAGCGTGTGGGCTAGGCGGTAGCGCGTTGTTGCTTGCCCGGCATGAATTAAACGTCTGTGCCTACGATCTCTCGATCGTTGCGGTGGATAAACTCAATGCATACGCACAGCGGCAGGGCTTGAGCCTATGCGCGCAATGCCGAGACGTGCAAAAGGCACCGCCAGAACCAGAGCGGTTCGACGTGCTGGTGGTGTCGTATTTCTTAGCGCGCGAGCTGACAGATTATCTAATCGATGCGCTGCGGCCCGGTGGTCTACTGTTCTATCAAACCTTCATCCGCGATCACGTCGATGCGGTGGGCCCCAGTAATCCCGCCTTTCGCCTCGAAAGCAACGAGTTATTGAAGCTGTTTGCGCCGCTTAAGCTCGTGTTCTATCGCGAAGAAGGGCGCATTGGCGACATCTCGCGCGGGTTTCGCAACGAGGCAATGCTGATCGGCCAGAAGAGGTAGCTAAAGGTGGGGCGTAAGTGGTGAAGAGATATGGACGCGGTGACGAAGGATAGGGGTTTGGCGCGGCGGCGTGACAAGGCTCGCAACAGTGATGTCAGTTTATTATAAGTGATACCCAACTCCGATCTCATGCTATGAGCATCATTGATAATCTTGAAGCGCTGCTCGCCAAAGGCCAAGACACTGCGTTGCTGCGCTTTTCTTTGGGTAGTGAATACTTGAAGGCGGGCCGGTATGAACAAGCCGTCGCGCACCTGCGCACCGCGGTAAAAAACGATCCCGCCTACTCCGCCGCGTGGAAGACCTTGGGTAAGGCGCTTACGGAAGGTGGCGCCTGGCGTGAGGCACTTGAAGCCTACACCAACGGCATCGCTGCAGCGGAAAAAAGAGGCGACAAACAAGCGGCCAAGGAGATGCAGGTGTTCAAGCGCAGACTGGAAAAGTCGTTGGCGTCATGATTTGACTTTAAAGAGGCCTTGAGTTATCGGGGTGCCTTCAAGGCCTGCTCAGTACAGCGACGGGGCGCCGGATGGCCGATCCTTAAACCGCTTATAGCTCCAGGCATATTGCTCTGGACATTCGCGCACTATATTTTCAACACCTGATTGAGCGCGGTGGCCGCGATCACGGGATTCGGATCGAAGATCTGCGATGGCGCGCCGTGGTAATGAATGTGGTATCCGCCGCCGCGCAACCTCCGCGCGTAAGTAAAGATCACCGGTGTCCGGCGCTTGACGGCCAGGCGCGTGATCAGCATCATGGTGTAGGCGTCAATGCCGAAGAAGGGCGCATAAACACCGTTGCCCACGTTTGGCACTTGGTCCGGGGGTATACCCACGCATTGCCCGCCGTTGAGCGCCTGAATAAGCGATCTGATGCCGCGCGCATCGGTTGGTATTAGGCGCGCGCCCGTATTTTCCCGGCCGGCGCGCATGATTACATCTAGCGCTTCAAGCCGCGGTGGTCGATATAAGCTGCTGATGGGATGGCGGATAGCGCTATAGAGTCCGCAAAGCTCCCAACTGCCCAGATGCGCCGCCGCTAGGATCATCCCCTTGTTCTGCGCAAGCGCCTAATTCATTAATCCCTCACCGTCGATGCGCTTAACAAACGCACTAATCCGCGCGTTTGATACGTGCCATAAGTACGGTGCCCCCGCCAGCGATTTGCCTGTCTCGATGAGGCTGACGCGCGCAACACGCCTTCGCCAGTGACTATTACGCGCCGGATAGCACGCCGAAGGTTCGCCTCAGTCACATGGCGCATGCGAGTCGGCAGTACATACATGAACAGCCCGACGAGCGTGCCCAGCGCGTGATTGATTGGTAGAGGCAGTACTGAGAGCAGCCTGAGCAGCCGGTGGATAACCCAGGCACGCATCGCGACGAGAGACGGCCGCGCCATCGCGAAGCGGCGTAAATTCTTATGACGATGCAGCCGTGCTGAGGCGCACTTGATCGGCCGTGTCTTGAGCATCCTTCAAACCGACCGCCATTAGTGGCCGCATCGCCGACAACAGGCTCTTAAACAACCGCGGATTATCATGCTCTTGCGCGGTCAATACCGCCTTCATATGCATGCGCTGGGTCGGCATATTGAAACAGGCCGGGCAGTTTTCTGGAATCACGGGCAGATCGGCCTGCTGCGCGAAAGCGGCGGTCTGGCGCTCGCGCGCGTAAACCAATGGCCGGATCACGCGCAGATCGCCCGCATCACAGCGGTAATGCGCCTTCATGGTCTTCAAACGGCCACCATGAAAGGCCGACAGCATGAAACTCTCCGCCAAATCGTCCAGATGTTGACCCAACGCCAGCACGTTATAGCCCGCGCGTCGCGCGGCACCATACATGACGCCACGCTTCATGCGCGAGCAAAAGGCGCAGTAGGAGTCGTTATCCATGTGCTCGGTGGCAATCCTTAAGATCGGTTTGCGCTCGTAATAATAAGGCACACCGAGCTCCGCCATGTACGAGATTAGAGGGGACGGATCATAGACCTCGTGTTGAGGATCGACCGTGACCGCGCCCAGCTCGAAACGAATGGGCGCGCGCCTTTGGAAATGAAGCAGAATATGCAGCAAGCTCAACGAGTCCTTGCCGCCCGATAAACCAAGCAGCACACAGTCGCCGGAACGGATCATGTCGTAATCCGCGATGGCTTTGCCCGCCAGACGCAACAGCGATTTAGGGGGTGTGACAGGGATAGTCATGCGCGCAAGATAATCTGTTTATCGCAGCACATGCAAGGGCCTTATCACATAGTCGCATCATTCATGTACAGACGCGGCGACAATAACAAAAGACGTATTCAGTGCGGCACGGATTTGCTGCATTGTGCACATATTCTTTCCAATCTCATTGGCTCCTTACATCGCGGCAATGACGCGGATCATGCGCAGTAACGCACTTGATAATCTTCTATCGCGCTGCGCACCGGGGCTAATTTAGGCTGATCCTTGAGGTAATTCAGCAAATCAGCAAGCGACGCGATGGCGATCACCTCCAGCCCATAACGCTGCCGCACTTCCTGAACCGCGGACAACCTTCCTTGACCGCGCTCCTGCCGATCCAGCGCGATCGCAACACCCACCGGAATGGCGCCTGCTTCTCGGATAGTTCGCACGGATTCGCCGATCGCGGTGCCTGCGGTAATCACGTCATCCACAATCAGCACGCGCCCATCAAGGGGTGCGCCAATCAATGCACCACGCTCGCCGTGGTCCTTGATCTCCTTGCGATTGAACGCGCAAGGCACATCACGGCCCCGAGCTGACAACGCGATGGCCACTGCAGTGGCCAATGGGATGCCTTTGTAGGCTGGGCCGAACAGCATATCGAATCGAATGCCTGACGTTATAATCGTGTCCGCATAGAAATGACCGAGTTCCACCAGCGCCGCACCGTGGCTGAATTTCCCGGTATTAAAAAAGTAAGGGCTTATGCGGCCGGATTTGAGCGTGAACCGTCCGAAGCGCAGTGCGCCTTGCCAGACAGCGAATCGTACAAAGTCGGTTTTGAGGTTCATTGGCTTGAATGATTAGATTATTTGCCCTGTATTTTGAAGGCTTCAGTGCCTCGTGCGCAATTCACGCCCGTTTAACATTTAGCCCTGTACCACTACAATACTGCACGATTCATGGTAGTGTCTTAGTTTAACCGAGAGCCTGATCTACACGCATTTCCGTCATGCCGGTGAAAACCGGCATCCAGTAAACTCAGGTCTTGACTAGATTATGCACACCATCCTTGGTGTGCGCCCTTCGGGTCAGCTAACGCTGTTCGAAATCGTTCCAGACGATTTTGCCCGGCTTGAGCTGGAATGACGATAGGTATATTCAGACCACAAGCAATCAGGATATTCATCAAACTGAGACGCTATCCAATTTAAAGGAGAGCGGCTTCAGCCACGGCAAGTCGCGAATAGCCGCTTCCAAGGCCGCCACGAGCAGACGACACAACAATACGCTCAAACATGCGCGTCATCACGCTCAACGTCAACGGACTACGCTCGGCAGCGCGCAAGGGTTTATTCGAATGGCTGTCTGAGCAAAACGCCGATGTTGTGTGCCTGCAAGAGACTAAAGCTCAAGAGCATCAGCTCTCCAATGTCTGTTTCCGGCCTGGCGAGTATTACTGCCGTTATCTCGATGCCACTAAGAAGGGTTACAGCGGTGTCGCGATGTATGCGCGCAAAAGGCCCGACAAAGTCATCGAGGGCTTAGGCTCCAAAGAGTTCGATCCGGAGGCGCGTTATCTGGAAATGCGCTTCGGGCGTTTAAGCGTGGCATCGCTGTATCTACCCTCCGGCTCCAGCAGTGAGATTCGCCAGGCCGCGAAATTTCGTTTTATGGGTGAATTCCTGCCGAATCTAAAAAAGCTGCGGCGCAGCCGCCGCGAATACATTATTTGCGGCGACTGGAACATCGCGCATAAGAACATCGATCTCAAAAACTGGCGCGGCAACCAGAAAAACTCCGGCTTCCTGCCGGAAGAGCGCGCTTGGCTGGATGTGGTGTTTGGGCAACTGGGCTGGGTAGATGCGTATCGCCACCTGTACCCAAATACAGAAGGCGAGTCCTACACCTGGTGGTCCAACCGCGGTCAGGCCTGGGCCACGAACGTAGGGTGGCGCATCGATTATCAGGTGGTCACACCCGGCCTTAAAGAGCGCATCAAGCAAGCCTCGATCTACAAAGAACAGCGCTTTTCCGACCACGCGCCGCTGACGATCGACTATGACTATGATCTTTAAAGGGGAGTAATGAGCAGCGAAATTGCCGCCGTGCCGCTGCGCGCGCGCGAGACGCTGACCAACCGCCGCGTCGCCGCAGCCTTGACCTTGGGCTTCGCCTCCGGCCTGCCGTTCAACCTCCCGCAAAGCACGTTGCAAGCGTGGCTTTCCACACTGGACGTGGACTTAAAGACCATCGGCTGGTTCACCTTGGCCAGCGCCTTCTACACGTTCAAATTTCTATGGGCGCCGGCGCTAGACCGTTATGCCCTGCCGTTTCTGGGCCGGCGACGTGGTTGGATCGTCGTGTTCCAGGCGCTGCTCGCGCTGGGCATTGCCGCGCTGGGGCTACAGACACCGTCCAAGGCGATTTATACGGTCGCCTGGCTGGCGTTCTTGATCGCCTTTTTCTCCGCGTCTCAAGACATCGTCATCGATGCGTACCGCACCGATACCTTGCGGCCGGCGGAGCGCGGCATTGGTTCGACGGCGACACAACTGGGCTGGCGCATTGCTACGCTTATATCGGGCGCGCTCGCGCTGGTGCTCTCCGATGAAATCGGTTGGCACGATGCCTATCTTACGATGGCGGCGATCATGGCCCTCACAGTGCTGTTTACCCTGCTTGCGCCCGAGCCTGAGCGTCGTGCAATACCACCGCGTACCCTCAAGGAGGCCGTCGCCGCGCCGCTCAAGGAACTGCTGTCGCGGCCGGGGACATGGGCGCTGCTCGCCCTGATCGTGTTGTACAAGGTCGGCGATGCGTTCGCACTGACCTTATCCACGGCATTTTTGATCGAGGGCGTTGGTTTTACGGCCGCGCAGGTCGGCGCGGTGGCCAAGACCACCAATATCATCTCAACCATCGTCGGCACCATTGTCGGCGGCGTCTTGTTCGTGCGGCTTGGTCTATATCGTTCACTGCTGATGTTCGGGATTTTGCAGGCAATCACCAACCTGCTGTATTCGCTGCTGGCGGCTGCCGGACGAGAGATGTCGCTAATGGTAATCGCGGTAGGCTTTGATAACTTAGCCGGCGGTATGGGTGCAGCGGCGTTCGGCGCTTATTTGATGGCACTGTGCGATGTGCGGTTCTCAGCCTTTCAGTTCGCGCTGCTGTCGGCATTGGCCTCGGTGGCCAGAAGCTTTCTCGGTCCGCCGGCTGCCACGCTTGTGGAGAGCATGGGCTGGGCGCAGTTCTTCATCGTGACCTTTTTTACCGCGCTGCCGGGTCTTGCGCTGCTGTGGTGGCTACGCGGGCGGATCAAAGGACTAGATGTGGTTAAGTAGGAAGGGCGCGACAACGGCAAAATTACTCACGCAATCCCGCATGGCTTAGGCTAGAGTAATAGGATCGGGATTGGTGTGAGGCAAAATCATGGCGCCAGGTAGACAAGAAGGGCAGACGATTGACGAGATTATCGCGCAGGGCATGCGCGAACAGATCAAGTGGTTGCACGATTGCATCGCGCGCGGCGCTCCACGCGTAGGCTGGAAGATCGGCATCACCGATGCGGCAGCCCAGGCCAAATGGGGCATCAGCGAACCTGTCGTCGGTGCGCTATCCGGAAACCATGCCTTTGAATCCGGCGCTGATGTGCCGGTGCACAAGGGCGCGGTGATCCGCGGCGAGGCCGAGATCTCGATAAGAGTCGGCGAGGACGTGACTGCGGACTGCACGCTTGAGCAGGCGCACGCCGCCATCGCCTCGTTGGGGCCTGCGATTGAATTGATCGACATCAGCAAGCCGGGTCCCGATCTCGCAACGATATTGAGTCACAGCATCTATCACGCCGGCGTGGTGTTTGGCGAGGAACATCCGTCCGACACGTTACAGAAGGTCGAGCCTTATTGGCCGCGTGCGTTTCGCAATGGCAAGGCTGTGCGCCAACCCGAGCCGAAGTTGATTCCGGAGGACTTAGGCAGACTGGTCGAGCTGGTCGCCAAGCTGCTGCCGCGTTACGGTGAATCCTTAAAATCCGGAGATCGCATCATCTCCGGCTCATTCGTCACGCCCATGATCGGTGAACACGGCGATTCCATGAAAGTCGACTTCGGCGCGCTGGGCACGGTGGAATTGCGCGTGGTGATTGAAGAATAGAATGTTTTGATTTGGGCGGCCGCTCGCACCGCTGTGGTCGAAAAGCGCTCATCAACATCGATGTCGACGATCTCGACGAAGGCATAGAGTTTCTACACACGCGCCTTCAGCCTTCGGATAGGGAGACGTCTGGGCGTTAACGCCTCGAACTGCTTGGCGCGCCCTTACCTGTCTTCTATCTGTTGGAAAATCCCACTGGCAGCGTTGCTGTCGGCGAGACGGCGTTGAGTCGTGACTATAAGCATCATTGACACCGGTGCATCTCGACTTTGTGGTCGACAATCTTGCGGATGCGGTAACGACGGCACAAACAGCGGGCGCGTGCCTGCCTGATTTCTTCAGCCCTCTGCACGGGCCCGCCAAGACCGTTACGCTGGGCATGGGCCTAGCATTGTTTGCTTCGATGTTTTACTTCAGCGCAACAAACCCCAATATAAGCGTACATAATTTGTTGATCTCGATCTTTCTATTTCTCACCACCCCGGTTAGTACGCACTTGATGGCCAAGGGGGCCTGCACTTAGGCATGAGAACGGCGGGTAGCCGCTCGACGAATGAAAGTTCGCACGAGGAGCATTAGCCAGTTGTCGGTATGCCTCTCATGCCCGTACTTATGCGCGTCCATTAGTCGAGTGCTGCTGCTAATCGCGCGCCTCCAAGCTGCACAGGATTAATTGATATCGTGAGGCGCTCTGCATAATAGCTGCTATTTAAGACCATAGTCTGGCGCCTGGCTCCGTTCCTGATCGCTGCGCAACTGGGTTCTTGTCGTCCAGCAGCGAGTCCAAGAATGTACTTGTTCGCAACGTAGATCACAGCCAAAATTTTATGAGAGCGCCATAAACGACATAATCTCGAACGCCCGCTGATGATCCGGGGCCATCTTCGAGCCAAGGGAATACACAACACGGGGGACAGCTTTGGAGAGAAATAAAGATAATAAGCAACAGGTGCTCATGGCGCGGATCGCCTTCGCCAGCTTTATCGGCACCACCATCGAATACTACGACTTCTACATCTACGGACTCGCCGCCGCGCTGGTCTTTCCGGCTTT
>DATACK010000204.1:0-7568 GCA_036259115.1 Gammaproteobacteria bacterium
GTCACCGCTAGAACCAACCACTGTCAGCCCTTCTTACGTCTCCCTTCCCGAATACGTCCGCAGCGCATCCATGATCTCCAATGGCAGGGGGAACACGATGGTGGACGTCTTGTCCGTTGTAATGCTGGCGATGGTCTGTAGAAAACGCAGTTGCAGCGCTTGTGGCTGTTGGGCGAGGATATTCGCCGCATCCAACAGTCGCTGCGCAGCTTGATGCTCACCTTCGGCGAGGATAACTCTGGCGCGGCGACTGTTGGATGCGGCGAATATCCTCGCCCAACAGCCACAAGCGCTGCAACTGCGTTTTCTACAGACCATCGCCGGCATTACAACGGATAAGACGTCCACTATCGTGTTCCCCCTGCCATTGGAGATCATGGATGCGCTGCGGGCGTATTCGGGAAATAAGGCATGAGGGCGCACAATGGCTGGTTTTAGCGGTGGCATCGAAGGGCGAGCACGAAGCTTGTTATTTCACTTGCGCTGCACGCTTATCTTGAATTGCGATCAACTCTTTCAGTCGTTAACTCGATGAGCGGCGCATGAAGCGAGTGGTTGAAGAAAGCTCGGTCATCGAACCCACATTGAGCGCGCAGGACGAACACAATATACAGACCTTTCTGGACGTATTGTGGATGGAGCATGGCCTGAGCGCCAATACCCTAAGCGCATACCGTCACGATCTGCAAGGTCTCGCGTGCTGGTTATCGGCGCAAGGTTTAGGCCTTAAACAGGCGACTAGTGGGCACCTGGAACATTTCCTCGCTTATCGGCAGCAGCGTGCGAAGAAACGCTCAGTTGCGCGCGCGGTCTCGAGCATGCGGCGCTTTTATCGCTATTTGGTGGAGCGCAAAGGCTTGAAACCTGATCCTAGCGAGGGCATCGCGCCGCCTCGACTTGAGCATCGGCTGCCGGGTAGCCTAAGCGAGGCTGATGTTGAAAGCCTGTTGTCTGCACCTTCCGATGTCACACCGCATGGACTGCGCGATAGGGCCATGCTGGAGTTGCTCTACGCTTGTGGCCTAAGAGTATCGGAACTGGTGGGCTTGGACATCGCGCAAGTTAATCTGCGTCAGGGTGTGGTGCGTCTGTTCGGTAAAGGAAGCAAAGAACGCCTGGTGCCGATGGGTGAACAGGCGGCCGCGTCGCTGGAGCACTATTTGCGCGAAGCGCGGCCGGTGCTGCTCAAGGACAGAGCGTTGAGCTCGGCGCTCTTTGTCACGAATCGCGGCGCGGCGATGACCCGTCAGGCGTGCTGGCATCTGATCAAACGTTACGCGCACGCGATGAGCATAAACAAGCGGGTATCACCGCACACCCTACGACACGCGTTTGCCACGCATTTGCTGAACCACGGCGCGGACTTAAGAGTCGTACAATTGCTGTTAGGTCACCGCGATCTTTCCACGACTCAGATCTATACTCATATCGCGCGCAGCCGCCTGAAAGACCTGCACACTCAACACCATCCCAGGGGCTGACAATGGCTGAGGTGTCGCTGAATCTTTTTCGGCAGCCTCTGTCGCATAATGTATTCAACAACGACAAGCCGAGTGTCCTACATGACTGAGATGCGTTTAGCCATTCTGTTATTGGCGTTTTTCATCGTTGACATTGCGCAGGCGGCGCCGCTGGATGGAACGGAAGCGATACGCGCCCGCTTGCACGCGTTGATTCCGGACCTGCGGCCTGACAGCATCAAGCCGACGCCAGTCGACGGCGTGTATGAGGTCAGGTATGGCGCTCAGGTTTTATATTTAAGCGGTGACGGCCGGTATTACTTTCGCGGTAATCTCATGGATCTTAAGCAACACAAAGACCTTACTGAAGCGGCCCGTAGCAAAGCCAGGGTCGATATGCTGAGTAAAGTCGACGAGCGGCAGATGATCGTCTTCTCGCCGAAAAACCCTAAGTACACGATCACCGTGTTTACCGATATCGACTGCCCTTACTGTCGTAAGCTGCATTTCCAGATCGCTCAATATATGAGCGAGGGCATTAAAGTACGCTATCTTGCCTTTCCGCGCGCAGGGGTCAATTCGCCATCCTATGATAAAGCCGTGAATGTATGGTGCGCCGATAACCGCAGGGTCGCTCTCACGCGGGCAAAGCGCAACGAACCGATATCACACAAGACCTGCAAGAATCCCGTCAAGGCGCAGATGAAACTGGGGCGTCTGCTTGGTGTGTCGGGTACGCCAGCGATTTTGCTGGAAAACGGCGAGATGATTCCAGGTTATCAGCCGCCAAAGGTACTAGCCACAGCGCTCGCTACACTTGGCCGTTCTGACAAGTCGCAAGCTGCCAACTAGATATCTGCTTAGCGCCGTACCGTCGGCGGTAATGCCGTTACTCGTGCTGCTGCGCGGATTCTGGCCTGGCACAACCAAAAGTAGATATTCAAATCGATGCGACCCATTCAGGCTTAAGGCTCGCCGGATGAGTCGCATGATCTATGCCTTTCATCCATGATGTCTTCGTCCTCCATTGCCGGCCGCACTTGGCGGCATATAGGTCTGACAGGCAACATAAAAGTCTGGCCCAGAGGTTGACACCTGTATTTTTGGGCGTATAATCCCAAATTGTAGAGAGCATTTAGAACGTGCGGCGGCGCGCATTACAGCCTCGCCGTCAAAAGATACTCGCCACGGGCGACCTGTTGAAAATCATGGATAGGCATGGATGCCGCGAGGTGAAGCCATTGAAGAACGGATTACCCGAAGGAATTGCAGGCGCCCGATACCGTTAGGAAGCGGGCCCCGGTTGGAACGGAAGTCAACCGGGGTATGCGAGGGAGCTTCTCGCACAAGGGACTGAGCAAGCGAATTCCTGAACGCCCAAGGTCGGGCGCTCCGGTGGCCCCCAGGGTACGCAACCCTGCTAAAGCGGCACAGGTATGTGCCGCTCTTTTTCTGTGTGGCCTTTCAATGCAGCATGTTCAACATCTTGGCCCGATAGCGGCTCACCAACTCGCCGCTGCCGCCCAGGATCTCGAAGACGGATAACATGCCCCTGCGTCCAGCATCGTCTTCGAAGCTGCGGTCTTGTCGCAGAATCTCGAAAAGCTGTTCCAGCGCACCCTCATAATCGCCGCGTAATACCTTCTTGGCGCTGAGCCGATATCTCGCCTGCAAGTCTTTCGGGTCGGTCGAGACGATTCGTTCGAGCTCGCTCTCATCGAAAGCGGCCGTGGAAGCGACCTGCGCAAAGCCAATCTGCGCTTGCAGCCGTTTAACTTCAGGATTCATACTTACATCCACCGGCAAGCTCTGTAGTATGAACTGCGCGCGATCCGCCGCGCCAGTGAACATAAGCATCTTGGCGGTGGCGATCTTGACGGCGGGGTTGTCCGGATCCAGTTCCGCGGCCTCTTCAAGCAGGCGCCGCGCGGTTGCCGTATCGCCGGCTTCGAGTGATGCCTCCGCCTGGCGGCGAAGCTTATCGGATTCATGCTCCACGTGGCGCTCGATTACAGCGCGGACGGCTGATTCCGGCAGCACGCCCATAAATTCGTCTACGACCCGGCCATCCTTGAATACCTTCACCGTCGGCAGCGCACGCACGCCATATTCACGCGCAAGCCGTGGCTCTTCATCCGTGTTGACCTTCGCGAGCATGAAGCGACCATTGTAAGCGTCTGCTAGCTTGGTTAGTGTCGGCGCGAGCATCTTGCACGGCCCGCACCAAGAGGCCCAGAAATCGACCAGCACAGGCACCTGCTTGGAGGCTTCAAGTACCCGCGCGGCAAATTCTGGCTCGCTCACGTCATAATTATGAGATGTATCCCTCATGTTTAAACCTTTTGCGTACGATATGTATGCAATCAATATGGGAATCCCTATCGGCGACTTCAATGATGTCGCTCTTGACTTTGGGCTGACGCGCGCTTACATACGGGGCCTCTCTTTGCCGGAGTGCAGGCTATGGAATTTTCGCTGGTTGTTCCGGTGTACAACGAAGCAGGTAACATTTGCCCTCTGTTAAACGAGATCAAGAGGGCGCTCGACGGCATGGGGGAATACGAAGTCCTCTTCGTAGATGACGGCAGCACTGATGACACGATAGCCGAGCTTACCGCGGTGCGTAATAGTGGTTTTACGAATCTGCGCGTTCAGCATCACCACTGCCGTTGCGGCTAAGCGCCGCAATATTAACGGGCGTGCGCGCCGCGCGCGCCGCCTGGATCGTTACGCTTGATGGTGATGGCCAAAATGATCCAGCGGATATTCCGCGCTTGCTGGCGCTGGCACGCGCCGAAGATCGCGCACCGAATCTGCAGCTGATAACCGGGCTGCGCCTGCACCGGCAGGATACTGCACTTCGGCATGCGCTTTATCGTGCAGTGGCTGCACAGCGAACGGCAGAGGCGCAGCATAATCCCTACCGCCTTTTGGTATTTTAGCCTGCTGGGCGGGCTAACCCTGCTGTGTTACGCCATCTATCAGCATGATCCTGTGTTTATCGTGGGTCAGGCTATGGGAATCTTCATCTACCTGCGCAACCTGTACTTTCTGCGTCGCGCCCGCCTTAATGCGGCAGCCGGGGGAGAGTAGATGTGATCGCGCGTCCGGTGTGCGGCGGTCGACCTCCGAAACCTCCATGTATCAGCCGCCAAACTGGGCAAGCGCCGCGAGCATGCTGGGTTGTTACTGTTGTTGGCGCTGTTGCTGATTTCCTCCGGCCTGGGGCTGCGCGACCCTTGGCCCGCGGACGAGCCCCGCTACGCCTTAGTCGCCAAGCAAATGGTCGAAAGTGCCGATTGGTTGTTTCCGCACCGGGGCCAAGAGCTTTATTCGGATAAACCACCGCTCTTTATGTGGGTGATTGCCGTGTGCCTGTGGTTGACTGGATCGCTGCGCGTCGCCTTTCTGTTACCGTCGCTACTCGCAGGCCTGTTGAGCGTTTGGCTGGTCTACGACCTGGGCGCGGACTCTGGTCGAATCGCATCGGCTTTTATGCGGGACTAGTGCTTATCACCATATTTCAGTTTACGCTGCAGGCTAGGACCGCGCAGATCGACGCCACCTTATGTATGTGGACAACCTTAGGGTTGTACGGACTGCTCAGGCATCTATTGCTCGGCCCAAGCTGGGGCTGGTATATCACCGGCTTCGCCGCTATGGGTCTTGGCATCATCACCAAAGGCGTGGGATTCCTGCCGATCCTCGTATTCATTCCCTATGGGTATGTGCGCCTGCGCCACTGGCCGCATCTGCCAATTTTGCGTGGCGATTGGCGTTACTGGTTAGTGGGTCCTGCCGCGATGCTCGCGACCATTAGTCTGTGGCTTGCGCCCATGCTCATGGCTGTGGCTGCCAGCGGTGATCCGGCACTTGAGGCTTATCGAGATAATATTCTCTGGCATCAGACCGCGGAGCGCTACGCCAATCCTTGGCATCATTTCGAGCCTGTCTGGTTTCTGTTCGCGCAGGCTTTGGTCTTGTGGCTGCCCGTGACGATATTGCTTCCCTGGTTAGTTCCGGCTTGGTGGCGATGCCTGCACCGGGGCGACGCGCGTTATCTCTTGTTGCTCGGTTGGATCGCATTGGTGCTGCTACTTTCAGCGCCTCCGCAGCCAAGCGCGGCGTATACATCCTGCCAGCCACAACTGCGCTGGCGCTGGTTGCCGCGCCCTTAATCACGGGTCTGTGGCACAAGGCCGCGGCGCAGAGCGCAGCATGGGTGGCCACCTTTATCATTGTCGCCGTATTTGTAGGCGTGGGCTTGCTGGTGGCGTGTTCGCGCCCAGCTGAGGCGACAAGTTATTGGAGGGTTAAGGTATTGAGCCTTGGTGGCTCTTTGCAGCCGTCGGCGCAATGGGCATTGCATACAGCATTATCGTAGGGCGGCGGGCGCTTCTGGGCCTAGCGGCTTTTTTTGGAGTTTGTGGTTATGTTACGGCTGGTGGTTTTATCCGCTATTCAATCCGGTGCGTTCGACAGCGCCTTTCATGACACAAGTAGGCGAGCGCATCGGGCCTCGCGCACAATTAGGTCTGGTCCACTGGAAAGAGCAGTTGCTCTTGCTCGCCGACCGGCCAACTCAAACCTTCGCTTTAATAGTCCCGTTTCCGCGCAGGTTAGAGATGCCAGCGTTTGGCTTGAGGCCAGTAGCAGTCGCTGGCTGCTATTGAGCGGAGAGGCGCTAAAGCCGTGTTTCCTGCCGGGCCATGCCATCGATATGGGCATCCGCCACCGGCAACGCTGGTGGCTTTTGAATCGATCCGCCATCGCCCCGCGCTGCTTGCATCGTGGCGACTGAACTACATATGAAGCGGCAGGAAAAGTTCCAGCTACAGACTGGCGGAGATGCTCGGTCTAAGCGCGCGCAGCTAATAAGCTTATTGGTGTTACTTATTCTGCTCGCATTTGCATTCCAAGGATCACGGGGTCTGTGGGGTACCGACGAAGGCCGCTACACGAATGTTGCATTGCGCATGCTGGATTCGGGCGATTACCTATTTCCCTCATTAAACGACGAAGAACCGCACTTTTCTAAGCCGCCGCTCACCTATTGGGCTATCGCGGGCAGTATATCTCTGTTCGGCCGCAACGAGTGGGCTGCTCGTTTGCCCAACGCGCTCGCCTTCATCGTCACCGGGCTTTTAATCTACGGGCTGGGGCTACGGCTCATCCCATCTCGTCCCTGGCTGCCCGTACTGATCTATGCAACCAGCCTGGGGCCGTTCACGGCCGCGAATGTGATCACCACCGACACTCTGTTGACCTTATGGGAGACGCTTGCGGTATTCGGGTTCGTCGCGGCGTAGTTTGCCCCAGAGCCGCGGCAACGGCGGCATTATCTTCTACTGATGTGGTGTGCTTTTGGGCTGGCCTTCGCCATAAAAGGACCACCCGGACTGCTGCCGTTACTGCCGATGCTGGCATTACGCTGGCTACGAGTAAAATCCGTGCCTGTGCTCGTCACCTGGCCGGGACTGGCGGCCTTTGCCGTGATTGGTTTGAGCTGGTTCGCGGTGGTCATATGGGCGCGGCCAGAATTGCTAGGCTATTTTCTAGGTTACGAGGTATACGATTGGCTTTTCACTGCCACGCAAGACCGCAATGCCGAGTGGTACGGTGCTTTTGAGACCTACGGTGAGGCCTTTTTGGTCGGCACATTCCCTTGGCTGCTCTGGATGACTCGGCCGCTGGCCGGCCGCTGGCGCCTGGCATCACCTCGGTGCTGGCGGGATCTGCGGGCGTATGATCCAGCGCACCTCTTCTTGCTGCTGTGGATTGTATTGCCGTTGGTGATGTTTTGCGTGGCGCGTTCGCGTTTGCCGCTATACGTATTGCCGCTCTTCGTGCCTATCGCCCTACTGCTGGCCATGCGCTTGCGGAACCGGGCGTGGCTTAGCGGGCATTGGGCGCCGACTGTGCTAACGTTGATCGTGATTTTCTTGCTAGGCATAAACTGGCGCGCCGCGGCTTATCCTCACAAGGATGCCCGTGCCGTGGCACAGCTCATCGCCTCGAGTTTGCCTAGCGACAGGGTAAAAGAAGTTGTTTACCTGGATTCTTGGCCTCAGTATGGCCTGTCGCTATACCTGAACACGGAGGTTGAAG
>DATACK010000205.1:0-20248 GCA_036259115.1 Gammaproteobacteria bacterium
GATCAGCGCGCCTGCAACAGTGCTGATTTCACGGCGTTGCTCAACAGGCTGAGGACAGGCGCTAAATTGACGATTATGCTGATGAGCTTGGCTAGTGTGCGGGAACTCTTAGGCCACGGCACGCTACCCAAGCTCATCAGCATAATCGTCAATTCAGCGCCTGTCCTCAGCCTGTTGAGCAACGCCGTGAAATCAGCACTGTTGCAGGCGCGCTGATCATAACAGCCAATGAGAGCACAGCTGACCGCGACCATCGGCAGATAGATACCTAGCGCTGCGTAGAGTTGATGAAAGTACGCGTTCATAACGAGCCCTATGGTGGTCACCAGCGGGGCGCCAATGAGCACGAACGTCGACATGTGCACCTGCGGACGTGATCCGCTACCCCCGCGGAGATGCCGACCCTGGTAAGCGTCAGGACAAGCGTGGCGGCAATGCCCAGCGCAAGCCCGTTGACCATGGACGTTGTGATGACCATCAAAGGATATAGACCCAGCAGAGATGCGGAGTCCAGGCTGATAAGTGGGTCGCGCATACCGATGGTTGCAGTGGCAGCTTGGGTCATTGGATGCTTGGGCGCGAGATTGCGGCAGGGTCTGTGAACAATGCCTGCTTGTGCGCATTGAAGTACAGCAGGATGCGGCGAATCGCGTCCACCACACCGCGCGAGGTGATCGTGGCGCCCGAGATCTGATCAAAGGCGCCGCCGTCACGCGTGACACCCCATACATCGGTTGGCGGATTCTTTAGGCTGCGGCCCATGAACTGCAAGATCCAATCACTCTTGTCGATCTTTATGGCGTCTCGAACACCCGCGCTCTCATGTTCCGAGACAACCCGCACGCCGGCTATCACGCCATTGGTACTTATCGCTATCAAAAGCCGGATAGGGCCATTGTAACCGTCGGGCGTGACGACGTCGAAGACGGCTGCGGTCGGCTCGCCGCCACAGCGCGCAATATACACCACCGGCGGCGCTGCGCTATCTAGCGCGCGGGCACCGGTGCGACGTGCGGTATCGAGTATGTTGTTATCATATTCGGAGGCCGGCAGCACAACCTGCAACCTGCGCAGTAAAGCGAGGCACTCATTAGTCTCGATGCGCGATTGTGTGCATTCGTGCACAACGCTCACAAGCGCGATACCGGCCGCGAACAGGATTGCCTTCCAAACCCCTTGAGGCAAGCGGGCGATCCGGTTTATGCGCGAACTGCCGTTTTGACTGGATTGTACGATTGCATGTCGATACGTAGGCGAAAATATGCACGTGGCGCTTGCCGCTACGGGCTGACCTTCCAAAACACCACGTTTGTAAGCCGCCAATCGGCCACGGCGGCATCGTCAGTGACCCGAGTTGATTTATCTAATTAGCGCGGCCGTACGCTAGCAGATCACATAGCGGCTCCAGCCGTGCGAGGTAGGTTTCCACGATATCTGCCTGCTTGGCTATAAACGCGGCCGCGCGGCCGCCGAGTGCGGTGCGTAATTCATCATCCGTGAGCAAACGCTCAAGCGCGTAGGCAAGCTCGTGGTCGTTTCGCACCATCATAATCGCCTCCGCGGCTAGCAGGCTTTGCGTTTCTTCTGCAAAGTGATGCATGTGCCGTCCGACCAGCACCGCTTTGCCCAGACGCGCGGGCTCGAGCAGATTATGTCCGCCGCGCTCGATCAGCGAACCGCCCATGAGCACTAAGCTCGCATGCGTCATGAATACGGTGAGTTCGCCGAGCGTGTCAGCGAGGTAGATGCGGGTGGCGGAGTGCACGGCATCGCCGCGGCTGCGCACGGCGATTTTAAGGCCTAATGGCCTGAGCTGCCTTAGGATCTCAGTGCGGCGCTCCGGGTGACGCGGCGCAATCACCAATAAATGATTATGCTCCGAGAGCCGCCGCCAGACGCGCGCGATGCGCAATTCTTCGTCGTGGTGTGTGGAGGCGGCCAGCCAATACGGACGGCCCACTGGATCGGCCGTCCGCGCGGTTTGATCTTCATCGTAGGGCCGCGCGAATTTTAAGTTACCTAGCGTCTCGATACGTGCGCGCGGCGCACCCAGATCCTTGAACTTATCCGCGTCCGATGCGCTTCTGGCAAGGATGGCGCCCACCCCGGCCAGGGCGTAGCGGTAGGCGCGGCGCATAAGGACAGGCGCTGTGGCCGTGCGATCAGATAGGCGCGCATTGATCAGCACCAGCGGGATGTCGCGCGCGGCACACTGTCGATACAGATTCGGCCACAACTCAGTTTCCATGATTAGCGCGCAGCGCGGCCGCGTGGAGTCCATGAACCGAGTGACGCAAGCGCCGAAGTCCAGTGGCAGAAATGCATGCCTCGCCCCTTGTAGCATGTGCTGCAACAACACCTGGCGTCCAGTCGGGGTGTTGGTGGTGACCAGCAGCGGAACGTCCGGGTGGCGGGCGCGCAGCGCCTTAAGCAGCGGCATCGCAGCATTGACCTCGCCGACCGACGCGCAGTGCGTCCACAAAGGTCCCTTGAGTACTGGCAGTTGCAATCCTAATCGCTGTTTTAAATAGATGGTGCCACCATCGCGCGCCGTGCGCCACAGGGTATAGCCCAGCAGGAGCGGGGATGCAAGCACCAGCGCTATCCTATAAGGCAGCAATGGGTGCTTGATGGACTGCAATGACGTTACGCTCTCCATATTTTTCTTTATCGAGTGTCCGGCGCCTGGTGATCTAATTGCGTGGCATCAACGCCTTTTGTACATTCAGCGCCAGCATCCGTGGTGTAAAAGGGCTTAGCCAAGCCAGGTATTCAGGACGGATAGATCATCCACCATCAGGGTGCCGGCGGCTTGTTTGAGCCGCAGCGTATTGAGCAAATAACGGTAGCGTGCGCTGGCCAGATCGCGCTGCGTGCGGAACATATCGCGCAGGGCGACCAGAACATCGACCGAGGTGCGGGTGCCGACTTTGAAGCCTATGCGCGCGGCGTTCGCAGCCGCTCGGTTCGAAACCAGCGCCTGCCTCAGCGCCTTGACTCGGCTGATGCCCGCCATCACGTTGAGATAAGCGGCGCGCGTCTGGCGCACGGTCTCACGACGCTGCTGTGCTTGTAGCTGTTGGGCCTGCGCGAACAAATAGCTGGCCTGCTGGGTGGCCGAGCTGACGAAACCACCTGAATAGAGTGGGACGTTCACCTCGATGCCGATCATCTCGTCGTCGGTCTCCTGCGCGCCAAATATGCCGCCAGTGTCTTGATTGCTCATTTCGGCGAACAACCCCAAGGTCGGGTAATGTCCCGCGCGCCGTCTCGACACTTCCAGAGATGCCGCCTCGGTGGCGAACTGCGCTGCTATCAGCTGCAGATTCTGTCTAATGGCGGTAGCTACCCATTGACTAATGTCGGCCGGTTTAGGCGTTATGAGTGGTATGCGGCGCTGCACCTGCGCCAAGCGTGCGGGCAGTTGGCCGGTGATGACTAGCAGGGCCTCGCGCCTGACCGCAACCCGATTTGCCGCGCTGACCTGCTGCGCCACTGCCAGATCGTAGGCGGCCCGCGCCTGTTTGACGTCCGTGATGGCGATCATGCCGACTTGAAACTGCTGCCGCGCCTGTTCCAATTGCCGGTAGATCGCCTTTTTCTCGGCCACGGCGAATCGCACGTTATCCTCAGCCGCCAGCACGTTGAAATAGGCTTCGCTCACGCGCACGATGAGTGCCTGCGCGACCGCACCTAGCCGCGCTCGCGCCCGCGCAATGCGGGCACTGGACTGGCGCAACCGCACAATGGAACCGTGATTGTAGATGACCTGATCTAGACGCAGGCTATAGCCTCGGCTGTTGAACGTACCTGACTCGCTGCCGAATCCTTGGGTATTGATCTCAAGATTTTCGCGACTGTACTGTGCATTGCCACTAACCTGTGGTAACAACGCCGACAGCGCCTGTGGCCGCAGCTCTTCGCTGGCCTGAAACCCGGCCTGTGCGGCCTTGAGCCGAGCATCCTGCCGGACGGCGAGCTGGTAAACATCCAACAAATCGGCTGCGTAAAGTGGCTCCCCGGCTGATATTGACAACCCCAACAGCAGAATAGCCGGCACGCGGGCCGTTGGCGACATTATTGATGTTGCAAGGTGCCTTAAGGCCGTCATGGTTGCTGCAATGCGCATGTCAGAGTGTGAAGACAGGCATCTTCTTGACGTTCAGCAGCGGGGCCAAATCGGTTTCGAACAGCCTGCGGCGCAAATATTCACGTTCTCCCGTGCGCACGACGTGCATGGCTGACATCGCGGGCCGCTCGCCCACGATCGCAAACAGACGACCGCCTATGGCAAGCTGCTGCTCAAAACACGCGCGATATTCCGGCAATGAACCGGTCACCGCGATCGCATTGAAGCGCTCAGCCTGCCGCCAACCACAGGCCCCATCGCCGGTGCTCAAGTTGACATTGCGCAGGCCAAGCCCAGCCAAGCGTACCTGCGCGCATTGCGTGAAATCGGTGAAGATGTCTACGCTTTCCACCTCACGGCACAGCCGCGCCAGGCAAGCAGTGATGAAACCGCTGCCGGTGCCGATCTCCAGCACGTGATCGGTGGGTTGAACATTGAGCGCCTGCAGCATGCGGCCTTCCACCTTGGGCGTCATCATTGATTGGCCGTGTCCCAGCCGGATCTCTAAGTCAGCGAAGGCTAGATTCCGATAACGCTTCGACACGAAACACTCACGCGGCACGCAACCCAGTACCTTGAGCACCCTGTCATTCAGCACTTCCCAGCAGCGCAGCTGTTGTTCGATCATGTTGCTGCGGGCTTGTTCTATATTCATATTTTTCTACTGTGATTACGCCAATCCATGAGGCGGTAAGATTACGGCCACCGTAAGCCGCAGACAAGTACGCGGTGGTGCCTTCCCGCTTGCAAACCCGGCGCATTTTCTATACCGTCAGATCCAATAGAGGCTAGGGGTGCGCCGTGTCTTGATTGGTGAAAGTTCTGACACTTTCGCTGCAGATGAATCGATCAACGCGCGGAGCTGAGATAGACCCTTGGAACCTGAACCGGTTCGTACCGGCGGAGGGAAGGCCCGTGAACAGGATTAGCCTTTGCGTGGCCTCGATCTCCGTGTCTATCGAGCAGGAGATTTCATGAGCGCCATTCCTGAAGAATTTGTCCATCGCGCCGCCCGCTTGTCGGCGGACATCACGCGTCCCATTGCGGGTTCTAAGAAGATCTACGTGCGGGGGTCGCGCGCCGATATGCGCGTGCCTATGCGCGAGATCAAGCAAAGCGACACGCCGGCCAGCTTTGGCGCTGAGAAAAATCCAACAGTCACCATGTATGACACCTCAGGGCCTTACACGGACCCCGAGGTAAAGATCGACCTTCTACAAGGCTTACCGGCGCTGCGCAGCTATTGGATTGAGACGCGCGGCGATACAGTTTGGCTCGCCGGTCCAAGTTCCGAATTCGGTCGTGCCCGACAAAGCGATCCCAGGCTCGCGCACCTACGTTTCGGGCATATTCGCAACCCCCGACGCGCCAAGGCCGGTTTCAATGTCACGCAAATGCACTATGCGCGCGCAGGCCACATCACGCCGGAGATGGAATTCATCGCCATCCGCGAGAACCTGCGCTTAAACGAGATGCGCGCCGCGTATGAGCAGGCCAGCTACCTGAAACAGCACCAGGGGCGGCGTTTTGGCGCGGCCATTCCCGATCAAATCACTCCGGAGTTCGTGCGCGACGAAGTCGCGCGCGGGCGGGCCATTATCCCCGCAAACATCAACCATCCGGAGTCGGAGCCGATGATTATCGGTCGCAACTTTCAGGTGAAGGTCAACTGCAACCTTGGCAATTCGGCGGTGACCTCCAGTATCGCCGAGGAGGTTGAGAAGATGGTCTGGGGCATTCGCTGGGGCGCAGATACGGTGATGGATCTGTCCACCGGTAAGCACATCCACGAGACGCGCGAATGGATATTACGCAACAGCCCCGTGCCCATCGGCACCGTGCCGATTTATCAGGCGCTAGAAAAGGTAGGCGGGAAGGCCGAGGAACTCACCTGGGAAATCTTTAAGGACACGCTCATCGAGCAAGCTGAACAGGGCGTGGATTACTTCACCATCCATGCAGGTGTACGCTTGTCTTACGTGCCGCTCACGGCCAAGCGCGTGACCGGGATTGTGTCGCGCGGCGGCTCAATTATGGCTAAGTGGTGTCTTGCGCATCATCAAGAATCATTTCTGTACACGCATTTTGAAGATATCTGTGAGATCATGCGCGCCTATGACGTGAGCTTTTCGCTAGGCGATGGGCTGCGTCCAGGTTCTATCGCCGATGCCAACGACGAGGCTCAGTTCGCGGAGCTTGAGACCTTAGGCGAGTTGACAAAGATCGCATGGGCGCACGACGTGCAGGTCATGATCGAAGGGCCAGGTCATATCCCCATGCAGTTGATCCAAGAGAATATGGATCGCGAGTTGGCCTCCTGTTTCGAGGCGCCGTTTTACACGCTTGGACCACTGACCACCGACATCGCGCCTGGCTATGATCACATCACCAGCGCCATCGGTGCGGCGCAGATCGGCTGGTATGGCACCGCAATGCTGTGTTACGTCACGCCCAAAGAGCATCTGGGGCTGCCGAATAAGAACGACGTGCGCGATGGTATCATCGCCTATAAGATCGCCGCGCACGCGGCGGATCTCGCCAAGGGCTTCCCGGGCGCGCAGGTGCGTGATAATGCCTTATCCAAGGCGCGCTTCGAATTCCGTTGGGAGGATCAGTTTAACTTAGGACTCGATCCTGAACGCGCGCGCGAATTTCATGATGAAACCCTGCCAAAAGAGTCCGCCAAGGTTGCGCATTTCTGTTCCATGTGCGGCCCGCATTTCTGTTCGATGAAGATCACCCAGGATGTGCGTGACTACGCCAAACGCAATAAGATCGACGATGTGTCTAAGGCCATCGAGACCGGCATGCGGGAGAAGTCGGAGCAATTCAAGCGCCAGGGCGGTAAATTGTACTCAGAGGTCTGAGTATGCGTGTTGTAAAAACTCTGGCGCTTACATTGGCTGGGGTGTGCGCGCAGGGCGTATCGGCGGGCGATGCGGCACGGGATCATCTCAAGTTCATGTCGTCTTTCGAATCGAAATGCGTCATCCTGCAGGGTGAGATGCGCCAGCTCATCAATACGCATCCTAAACGCGCGATCGAGGTCTATCTTTATCGCTATATGGGCAAGACGCAACAACCCGGGCGCCTGGTCGAAACCGTGCCGCCCGGCAAAAAACCGATAGACCTGGGGTGTACCCGCCAGGCGGGCGGCAGTTCCCAGGATTGGCAGATCGTCAAGGCCGAATTTAAGGATTAATACGCCAGAAATCGCATGATATGCAAGACGCAGAGCAAAGCGTGGATGCGCAGGCGATACGGGCGCTAACAATGCGTTTTCGATGCACTCGAAGCGGGGGGTTTGAAAGGGCGGCGCAAACCCAATCATCAGAGGTGTTTTCTTACATAGTCCCATCGAGGCCTCGACAACGTGCGCGATTTTATCGCTTCGACCAGCCATGTGGCGCCGATCACGAAACGCATCGAGCACCGCAAGATGTTCATTGACGGCGATGAGGTCTGCGTGATCTATAATTTCGTGACGACTATAGACGCGCTGGGTAGCACGCGGATCGCCCAATGAATGAAGAACAAGGCGGGTAAGATCGCCTCAATCGAGGTGTTTTTCGACGCGAATGCGTATATGAGCACGTTCGAAGAGGAAACTTGAGGACGTCGCCGTAGACCGCACTAGGCGCGTAGGCGAACGCAGCTTTCTGTTTTTCGAAATTGTACGGCTATGTAGCTATATACTTGGCACCCATGTACGATCTGCCGCAGCGCCGATGGCAGTGATCAAACTGAGGGTGACTGGCTCCGGCATATTCTCGCCGTAGGCAATCATTAATAATTTTTTGAGGGTGATCAAGAATACACTATGAATACATCTAAACAGGCTGGTACTACCAAGAAGAGCGCAACCAAAACCAAGGCGCCGCGTGCGCAAAAGACCGCCACGCGCGCCACGGCGCGAAGTAAAGCTACTAAGCCATCGACGCCTGTTGAGGTCACGCCGGAAGAACGTTGGCGCATGATTGCCGTGGCGGCCTACCACAAGGCCGAGCAGCGCGGGTTTACACCCGATAGGACGCTGGACGATTGGCTGGACGCGGAAAAAGAAGTCAACATGTTGCTGGGCGGCTAGTAAGCGGAGTTGGAAGCTATGGATGAGGATACCATCCATTGTTTTCCAGAACTTAATTCTCGGTGCCTTATTGATCTTTAAGATTGATGCTGTTTCTTAGCTTACGTGGTGGCGTCCTTATCTGCTCCGGAATGTGGCATCCCACCGTACTTGCTATATTGTTTGCAGTGTTACAGGCCAGTACAAGTGTACGGGCCATCAGCTTGTCCAATGGGTGGGTCCAGAGTATGGATGACATGGCTCACAGAGGGATGCTCGTCAGCGCGCCGCGCGTGCGAGCAGCAGGTCTTTCGCATGATTGATCTTGGCGGCGAGGTAATTAGTCCCGCCGCGATCGGGATGTAGCTTCTGCATGAGACGCCGATGGGCATCCGTCACGGCCTGAGCATCCGCCCCATCGGCTAGACCCAAGATTTCGTAGGCCTCCTTGAGGCTCATGCCCTTGTCCTTGGTTGCACGCCGATGTGCACCGTTATCACCTGCCCCTTTATTGGTGTTGCTCGATTCGGCATGCTCGGCCTTGGCGTCTTCGGCTTTTTGCTTATCACCGTGCACCTGCTTCAGATATGTGGCCAGCAACGCCGCCGACTCCTCGTCTTGCTCGCCATATTGTCGATAGAGTTGCTGCAATTGTTTTGGTGACAGTTCGCTCAAGTGTTTGCCCGCAAACGCACCCTTTAGCACTTTGCCGCGCATACTGCCGGATTTTTTTTCAAAAGATATGCGCAGAAAGCGAGTCTGTACCTTCAATCTGCGACGCGAACTTGAGGATGACGAATGGCTGCGCCGGGGTGTGATGTTATGGATACCGGATGTTCCTTCCAGTACCTGCACAAGGCGCATAACAATAGGTATCGCGCCACCGAACACGGCAAACAACCAAGAAAGTTGATGTGTCACCACCAGCGTCATCAGCGCCACCAGCACGATGACGATGCCCCCTTGCACAAAGTAGAGTTGCACCTTGCCGCGCGGTCGACGCCCCGCCCATCTCACCAGCAAAAAAATCAACAGCATGATCAGCAGGCCGATGAGAATGTGCCAGCGAAGTATCTCTGCAAGAAGCAACTCCAAACTCATGGCTTGTTAGGGCTCAGATAGAACTGGTAGACGGCAGGCAGGCATGCCCCCTGCACATAAGAAGGATTCTTTCTTAAGCTTGTCGAGATCGTTCATCATGGACTGTCAGCGCCTATGTGGCGTCAATAGCCCAAGCAGCTAGTCAGTGACTGCATAAACATGCAGAATAATGTCGGGGCTTGTAGCTTCCAAAGGCCTCCATGCGCGGCGCGCAATTTGAGTCCGCTATTTTTTCCTAGCAAAGGCCGTCCCTAGCGGGCCAAAAAGTTTATCTGGAGATCAGCCTGTAGTTAAGTGGTCATTTGATTTTAGTGTAACCGGCTGCGATGGGCCACGCAAAGCCGAGCATGGCGCGGCCGGCGTGCTTTAGGGAGCCGACTATTATGCCAGTCACCAATAAGAACTTGTCAAGGGCAGATCAATGATGGAATTCGACTCGAACTACAGCCGCCGGATTATGTTCCGGCTGGTCATCGCAGTCCTGGTGCTGATCGTGCTCATCGTGCTCAGCCGCCAGTTTATTCTGGATCTGTATGTATATCGTCAGCAAACCCAAGCTGGGATAATCATCTATACAGCCATCTTGCTGATATTTCTGGCGGGGCTGATTAGCGTCGTTGCCAGCCTGGGTCACTACGCGCGCGAGGAGGGCGAGCTGGCGCGTTTCATCCGCGCAATGGAGGACGAGCAATTCGATCTGACGGCGGGCATCAGTCCGCGCTCCATCATCCATCGGCGATACGCCGCGATACGCAGGCTTAGCAAACAAAACGCGCCCATCAACCACGGCGCGTTGTCGTCTATGCTGCTGGCCGAAGAAAGCAAGCGCCTGACTTTCCCGAGGTTCGTGCACAATATCCTGATCCTGTTGGGCGTGTTCGGCACCATCGTCGGGCTCGCAATCGCGCTGGTGGGTGCTGCGAGCCTGCTTGAATCCGAGCAGAATCTGGGCAGCATGGACTTGCTCGTACATGGCATGTCCGTGGCACCGGCGACGACTATAATTGCGATCGTGTGTTACGTGTTCTTCGGCTATTTTTACCTTAGGCTTAACGACGCGCAAACGCATCTGATCACCGGCGTAGAGCAGGTCACCTCGTTGTACCTGCTGCCGAAATTCTCGCGCAGCACGGATTCAATACTGCACGAGGTGGCGGGTTTGGTCGATGACTTGCGCCGGGCGGCAGAAAGTATGGAGAGTACTCAATCCGGCTACGCCGAGGCCGGCGTTCGACTGCGCGAGACGGTGAACGACTATTCCAGGGTTGGTCATCGGCTGAGCTTGACACTGGAGGAACTAGATAAGCGCATGAGCGGAATTACAGGCGATATACAAAGTATCAAAGGCATGCTGCGGGACGGTTTTCGCCTGCCGGCAGAGGATTAGCGATAATGGACGACGGATTCATCGATCTGCGTTCGCGTCCCAACGACACGCTCATCGATCAGGCCAGTTTCTGGCCTTCGTTCACCGACATCATGGCTGTGGTGGTGATGATATTCCTGCTCACTAGCATGGTCATGATTGTACGTAACTGGGAGTTGGTAGATAATCTACGCGCCAGCATCCTCGCCAGCCAAAAGGCAGTTGAGACTGCGCGCGCAACAGCCCGGGCCAAGGCAACCGTGGAGCAGCAATTGGCGCTTGCGGAACAGGAGATCGCGGAACTTCGCACGGAGCTTGATCAGCTCGCGACGGAGGCCGAGCGCAATGCCCAATTGCTGGCCAAAAAGGAACATAGCCTTTCGTCGGCCAAGTCGGCGATCAAGCAACTCTCGCTGAACCTCCAATCTTCCTATAAGCGAGTCGATTCACTGGAGGCACAGATCAAGCGCGCGCGCGCGCAGCGGACAGAACTGCAAAGTGCGTTTGCTACTAAGCAGGCCGCATTGGTGTCCGCGCAGAACACGATTCAAAACCTTTCGCAGGATCTGCAATCTTCGAAGCAAACCATAAGCTCTCTGCGGGCTCAAATTCATGAGGGCGAGGCTCAACAGAAAAAGTTGCAGGCCCGGTATGCTGCTAAGCTGGCTGAGCTGCGCGCGACTGAGTCCAAGGTTGCGATGCTCGATCAGAGACTTGAATCCTCCGGCAACCGTGTTCGCTCGCTTGAGCGGCAGCTTAGACAAACCAAAGCCCGGCAGGCCGAATTCCAGCAATCCCTTGCCAGCCGTAAGACCGACCTGCAAGCGGCCAAATCGAGAATAACAGCGCTTACTCAGAAGCTGGAGTCCTCCGGCAGCCGGATCAGCTCATTGGAGCAACAGCTCGCACAGGCCAACACGGAGCAGGCTGCGTTGCGGAAATCCTTCACCCGTCGCCAGGCTGATCTGCAATCAGCACAGTCGAAGATAACCGAGCTCACGCAGAATCTTAAGTCTTCTGGAAAGCGAGTCAGTTCGCTTAAGCAGCGGCTCGAACGGGTCGCGGCCAAGCGCACTGAACTGCAGGCATCCCTACGAAGCGGCCAGGCCAATCTATCATTGGCGAACGCCAGAATCGAGGAGTTGGAGCGGGCCCTCAAAGGTTCCAACCAGAAGATACAGTCAATGGAGCTTCAGATCCAGCAGGCCAAGCGCGAAAAATCTGAGCTGCAAACTGCCTACAATCAGCAGCAGAAAACGCTGCTCGCCGCACGCAACAAGCTGGCTGAGCTCAATGGCGCGTTATCGACGCAGTCGCGGGCGCTGCACGCGTTGCGCCGGGACAAGAGGAACGCGCAGCGGCAGAGTGAACAGGCCGCGCAGCAGCTGGCGAATCTTAAGGGTAATTACAACACGCTCAAGGTCAAGTACAACCGGCTCATACGACCGGCTCGAAGTCCGCGGGGCAAACATGTCGTCGAGGTGCGCTACGACAAAGACATGCAGGGATACAACATCGGATTCAGAGATGCGGGCGATGAAAACTTCGCTACCGTGACCCGCGGGGAGCTAGAAGCTCATTTGAGCGAGCTCAAGCAGCGCTATCCCGACGACCTGTACGTGAGGATCATCATCCCTGAGACAAGCCGCCTGTCATACAACGAGGCCTGGGATTTTACCAATACAATCCTGAGCAAGTATGACTACTACTATCAGGAGTCAGGCCACGAGCCCCGTGCGGCGGTGGTCCGATAGGCTTGTAGTGCCGTTTGAGAATGAAGCGTCACACGGGAGCCAAGCGTCACGCAACGTGCGTCCGTCGTCGACGCAGACAACCTAGCCGGTGATGTAATCCGTGTCCTTGATCAAAAAAACCACTGCCTTCGATGTCGCGCGGCTCACCCTCCCGCTTAAAGCACCGTACGGTCAGTGCCCGCCTGATGACCCGGCGCATAGGCCTGGCCTCCGGTCGCAGGGTTGGCCTGGGTGCAACCCAATTGATCCGCCCTGTGCGCGAGCTTGCTTCCACGCCAGGGATTTCGTCAGCATAAACCCGCTTTGGCGTGCAGTAGACGGTGACTCCTTTGAGTAGTCGCAAAGCATGGATGTCGATGACATTGACGATGCAGCCGCGATGCCACAAGACCCAGGGTGCGGCAGCCTGGGATAAAAGAACAGTGACGCTTTGAGGTTTACGCCCATCAGCTCGTCCTACTGTAATTCATTGATGCTCACGAGTGCGGTGGAAAAAAGTCGATGCGGTGTTGATCAGGCATCTAGGCTACCCCAGCTATTGGCGGCAGCCTTCAGCAGCTGCGACAGGGCATCCAGTTGCAGCAGGTTGGCCTTGACAGTGACCACAGAGCCATCGTGGCTGGCGTTAAGTGCAGCAGCCAATGCCCTCACCTTCCATCTATGAGTTGCGATAATGCAGCACGACGTTCATGCCGGCGACATGCAGGGCTGTGACGATATGCGCGCCGATGCGCTTAGCCGCGCCGGTGACTAATGTCGTTTCCCAGTCAGTACCGGTATTGTATCTTGCACGTTGATGCTTCCCCACGATGCGCCCTCACACTACCATACTGCCGGTTTCGCCTCGGCGTTGTGCCAATGACAACTCGTTGCTTTGATCGATCCTTGCCACCGGAAACTTTAACGCTGCCGGAACCTGATCCACAGGCAGCGCACGCAGCCGAAGCTTGACGAGCAAGATCCGGCAGGCATCGACGCCGTAGGCGGCAGCATCGGCTTTGATCGTTACATGGCGATGGCGCTCTACGACCCCGCGCTCGGCTATTATCATGCCGTCTCGAACAAGTTCGGGGCAGGCGGCGACTTTATCACGGCGCCAGAACTCTCGCCTCTGTTCGCGTGGCATCTCGCCCATCCTAGCGCGCAGGCGCTCAGCATATTAGGAAACGGTGATATCCTGGAATTCGGCGCGGGTTCAGGGCTATTGGCGGCGGAGTTGCTGCTGGAACTGGAGAGGCTCGGCGTGCTGCCGCGGCGTTATCTGATATTGGAGTTGAGCGGCGAATTAAAGCGAAGACAAACCGCGTTGCTGCAAGCACGCGTGCCGCATCTGTTCGCACGCATCGAGTGGTTAGAGGCGTTACCGACGGCCGGTTTCCGCGGCGTGATACTGGCCAATGAGGTGCTGGATGCAATGCCCGTTCAATGTTTCGCGCTGTGCGCGGGGGCGATCCTTGAGCGCCGCGTGAGCCATAGCGGTGATAAGGGCCTCGTATGGTCGGAGCAGACAGCAGATGCGCGCCTGCGGACCCGAGTTCGTGCCATCATCCAAGCGCTACCAGAACCAGTCGATGACAATTATTGCAGGGAGCTGAATCCTGCCTTGGCGGCGTGGATGTAAGTGCTGACCGCGCGCTTGGCACGCGCGCTGGTGCTGATTATCGACTACGGCTATCCCCGCGCCGAATACTACCATCCGCAGCGCTGCCAAGGCACTTTGTTGTGCCACTATCGCCACCGCGCGCATGATGATCCTTCTTTTATCCCAGCTTGCAGGACATCAGCGCCATCGTGGACTTTACTGCAGTGGCGCAGGCCGGGGCGGCCGCGAATCTCATGCTGCTGGGCAATACCAGCCAAGCGCAGTTCACGTTAAGCGGCGACATAGAGAGACTGCTCGCACGAGCGCAAAGTGAACGCGAATACCTGCGAATGGCGCAGCAGTTAAAGCGCCTCACCTTACCCTCTGAGATGGGCGAGCGCTTTCAAGTCATGGCGCTGGGCCGGAATATTGAATTGCCAATGGCGGAGTTTGTGCGCCGCGACTTTCGCGGGCGATTATGAGATTGGCTATTCTCCGGACCTTTAAGCAAGAAGTAGAAGTAAAAGAGCTTCGCGAGACAAAGAGCTTCGCGACGCGTAGCGATTGTTTGCCCCGGCAACACTCATGCTAAGGCTGAGCCTTCTTCTCTCCAAGCGATAAGCGCGCGCCCCACCCGTTCCATGACCCCGGCCCAATCGCCGGCACGCGTCTGCCTGAAGAGTCGCATGGTTGGGTACCAGGGCGTCTTATCGCCTTCTAACAACCAGCGCCAATCGGGCACAAAGCTAAGCAAGGTCCACACTGGTCTTCCCAATGCCCCGGTCAGATGAGCGGCCGCGGTGTCTACGCTGATTACCAGATCCAGTTGCGCGACCAGGAGGGCCAGATCGCCAAAATCGCGCAGCTGAGCTTGCAAATCCTGTATCACGATTTCAGCCGGCAGCTCACTTAGATCCCGGCTGCGCTCACCTCTTTGCAAACTGAAGAACTCAAACCCCTGCGTTTTAAGAACGGGCAGAAATTCTATCAGTCGGCAGGAGCAACGACGATCATTGCTGTGAGTGGGGCTACCGGCCCAGACAACTCCTACCTTACGCGCGGGAGAAGCGGACAGCACCGTGATGGCATCGGCGCCTCTCCTGCGGCGTATTGCCTCAATATCGATATAGGGAGTGTGTACCGGAATGGTATCCAGTGTGGTTGCAAACACCCGCGGCAGGCTCATCAACGGTAAATAGGTATCGAACTCCGCCACCTCGATATTTCCGGTCTCGCGCACTTGATCGATGCCGGGCAAGGTTGCAAAAAGTGGCATCAACTCGGCGGGGCACACGAGAATAAGCTTTTTGCAGCGCTGCGCCGCTAATGGTAGATAACGCGCGAACTGAATGGCGTCGCCCGCTCGTTGTTCGGTATGGATGAGCAGGGTCTTATCCGGCGCAGGATTCCCATCCCATTGTGGATGCGGGCACTGAAACGGCGTGAATTGGCCTGTCTGCCAGCGCCATTCGTACTCAGCAAAGCCCCGCGCGTAATCGCCTACGCTCAGCAGTGTCATGCCCAGGTTAAAATGCGCCTGGGCGTAATCCGGTCGTAGCACGATGGCCTGCTGGTAGTAGCCGATAGCCTGCCGCGGCCGGCGCATCTGATTGGCGATATGGCCCAGGCTATTATAGGCCTCCGCTCGCTCCGGTTCTGCCTCGATGATCGCGTGCAGGTGCTCGATCGCCTGTTCATATTGCTCAGCGTCGGCTAAGGCCACACCCAAGTTATATCGCGCATTGGGAAAACTTGCGTCTAGCGCCACACATTGCCGGAAGGCTGCAATGGCGTCCATGAGCTGACCCCTGGCATACAGCTCCGTGCCCTTCTGGAAGTGAAAAGCGGGGGAGCGGGCGAGTTGTTCCTCGTTGGGGAGGAAAACCTCCGCGAGCGCCTCATCCGGCAGCACATAGGAGTGGGCGACCCGAGTATCATTCCATTCCAGCATCTCGGGAAAGCGCGTGCTGGTGAGCACTTGCACGGCGAAGATCTCTTGTACGCCAGATTCAAAGCGCAGGAAACCTATGGTCTCTCCAGTCTCGATATGCACCACCCACACGCCGCAGGTGCGCTCCCGAAGCCGCCGTACCAATGGAATGCCACTGAACACCGCTGTCTCCCGTACCTGCGAAAGGCCAATAAAAGCCAGCGGGCCATAAAAGTCTATTCCGCGTGTGAACCCAGGTAATTCCGCAACCGTGCGCCAGGTGCGGTTCGCAAGATCGACTTGCGCCAAGCTGCCGTATCCTGATTCCAAAAGCCAAAGCCTGTCCTGATACCAGCGCGGCGAGTGCGGCATGGAGAGGCCACGCAGGACGATTTCATTGCGCGCGTTGTCGATCAAGAGTCCTCCGGCGGCCTTGTTCGCGCGCCAGCCACTCTCGGTATCGGTTTCACCGAGCGCGGTTATATATTTAGGGCGGCCTTCGACTATTGCAAGCCCGTTTAGATGACAGCGATCTTCCGGCGCCAAGGCGCTGATAAAGGGCGGACGCCAGCACGGATAAAAGCTATGGTTCTCATCTAAAGTGCACAAGCAGCAAAAACGCGTGTTGACCACCCACAGCTCATTATCTAGGCCATAAGCCATCTCATGGATGTCAATGTCGCCGGTGACGTGGATACGACGGGGGATGTAACAAGCGTCGTGTTTGCCCGCGGGTTCGAGCTTAGGCGCGACGGCCGGCACGTTGCGGTAGTACCAGACGGTATTCGTACCGCCGATGGTAAGGCGCGCCTGATCGGCGGCGATGCCCATGGGTTTTGCGAACGTGCGGAAGTGCGTGTTGAGCGCGTCACCATCGGCGCGTATCAGGATCACCTTGCCCGCCTGGTAGGTGGAAATCACTAGGCTGATCTGAAGACGCTTGAAAAGCT
This sequence comes from Gammaproteobacteria bacterium, assembly GCA_036259115.1. GTDB lineage: Bacteria > Pseudomonadota > Gammaproteobacteria > JACCYU01 > JACCYU01 > JAPSGG01. Next base: position 16,879 of record DATACK010000205.1, read on the forward strand.
CGGGCAGATTGCTCGTATGGACGCTGTGTAGCGCGGCGTTCTCAGCCGAAACGGGATTATCCATTAGCGATTCCCAACGTACGGATATGTCTTCGATAGCACAGTTTTTATCAGGGCGTCTGCCCCTTGATTCTAGCGCGGATAGCGGCAATGCGCCGTTCTCGTAAGGCATTTGCGATTGCCGCGCCTTTAAGTCCGGCGTCTACTAGTGAATGCGCGTCAACCTCGGCAGCGGCAGTTCGGGCTCGGCGAAATAGATCTGCCTGCGGATAGGGGCGATCTTCCAGACCCGCGCGGCCGCGCCAATCCGCCTCGCAGGCTGTCAGGAATTGCTCGAAGCGCTCGCGCCGGCGAAAAGAATCTAGTGCCTCCAACACCCTTAACAAGGTGACAGGCCGCAGCGCTTGCGCCCGATGACAATGCAAATGATAGCGCGCGACGTGTCGTGCCAGCGCGCGATAATCATTGGGGGCCTTGAACCAGTCGCATAATGTATCGACCAGCTCAACGCCACGCTGCTCATGGCCGCGGTGACTAGGCCATTGCGCCATCGGCGTCAGGCCCTTGCCAAGATCATGCGTGAGCGCCGCAAAGCGCACCTGCGGCCGCGGCGAAAGTCTTGCCGCCTGGTTCAAGGCCAGCAGGGTGTGAACGCCAGTATCGATCTCCGGATGATATTTTTCTGGCTGTGGGATACCGAACAGCCGGTTGATTTCGGGGAATAACTTAGCCAACGCACCGCAGGTACGCAGCACCTCAAAAAATTCCGCCGGCGTTCTTTCCACCAGGGCCTTGACCATTTCCTGCCACACCCTTTCGGCGACCAGCGCATCCACCTCGCCGGCTGTGACCATGCCGCGCATGAGTGCATACGTTTCATCGGCGACATGAAAGCCAAGGTGCTTGAAACGTGCGGCAAAACGGGCGATCCGTAGGATGCGCACCGGGTCTTCGGCGAACGCAGGCGACACATGGCGCAAGATGCGCCGTTCCAGATCTTCGCGGCCGCCGTAGGGATCGATAACATTGCCGGCTTGATCCTCGGCCAGCGCGTTGATCGTCAGGTCTCGGCGCTTAAGGTCGTCTTCCAAGGTGACGTCCGGGGCAGCATGCATGCTGAAACCGTGATAGCCGGCCGCAGTCTTACGTTCGGTACGTGCGAGCGCGTATTCCTCGTTGGTCTCCGGATGCAAGAATACTGGAAATTCCTTGCCCACTGGTCTGAAGCCTAAGGCCTGCATATCTTCCGGCCGCGCGCCCACCACCACCCAATCCCGTTCCTTGACGGGCAAGCCCATCAGTTTGTCACGCACCGCACCGCCGACCAGATAGATTTTCATACACCAGAGCCTATCCTATAAAGGGTCTTAGATGCGACAGGTGTACGTGAAAATCGGTCTATGATCGCCAAGTCGCGGCGCATGCTATGGTGCGGGGTTATGCGGCGTCATCGATCTGCCATCGTTGTTGTAGCCCTTTTGCTGGCCGGATGCACTACGATTTCTTACTACGTCCAATCGATCGGCGGCCAACTGCGCCTGATCTCCCACCGTGAGCCTATACAAACCTTGCTCAATGATCCGACTAAAGACGCTAAACTGAAGCAGCAATTAAGACAAGCGCAAGCCATCCGCGACTTTGCGAGTCAGGTGCTCAAGCTGCCAGACAACGACAGTTATCGCAGTTATGTGCAATTGCAACATCCCTATGTGGTGTGGTCGCTATTCGCCACGCCGGAATTTTCCTTGCAACCAGAGCAGTGGTGTTTCCCGATTGCTGGTTGCGTGTTCTACCGGGGTTATTTCTCAGAACAAGCAGCGCAAAAGTTCGCGCAAGCCCTGCGTGCGCAGGGTATGGATGTCTATGTTGGGGGCGTGACTGCCTATTCCACCTTAGGTTGGTTCGATGATCCGCTGCTCAGCAGCATGTTGAGCCAGGGCGAGGTCGATACAGCCGCGACCATTTTCCATGAGTTGGCCCACCAGCAGGTGTACGTGTCGGGCGATACCGCGTTCAACGAGGCCTTCGCCACCGCGGTCGCAAACGCGGGCATACGTCGCTGGCTGAGAAGACATGGCGGTCGCGCGGCGATGCACGCCTATGCTGGCGCGTGGCGACGTAAGCAGGATTTTCTCGATCTGGTCGAAGAAACCCGTGCGCGTCTGGCGGCGCTTTATGCAAGCCATAAAGACGCCGCGCATATGCGCGCGGCCAAGCGCGCCATCATCGCGCACATGCGGGCGGATTATCGGGACTTGAAGCGGCGCTGGGGCGGTTACAATGGATATGATTATTGGTTCGAGCACCCTATCAACAATGCCAAACTAGCAGCCGTGGCGATCTATCGCGAATTCGTGCCGGATTTTGTACGCCTACTCAAGGTGTGTGGCGGCGACTTCGCGCGCTTTTACCAAAAGGTCGAAGAAATCGGCGAGCTCGCGCCCGAGCAGCGTCGCGCACGCCTAAATTCTGTGCGGACCTGTTCTTGAGTTTGCCGCAGGTGCAGCAGGCGAGGGTAACCGCAGTAATAAAACCAAATCTATGTGCGTCGGCGCCGCGTGAGATACTGAGGTACGACAGATTCCAGTGTGGTAGAACAGCGTTTGCCGTCCCTGCACACGCTGTCCTGCGTAAGCGAGCGATAATTGTCCAGCGACATCGGCTTTCCCGGCACGTATTCCAGGATCGAAGCCTGGAGCCTAGAGAGGCGGTCTGGTAGGCCGATCACCGGCCGTTTGACGCCCATTACGCTTGCGGTGTACTGCACCAGGGCATTGAGCGTGTATTCGCGCGGGCCGCAGAGATCATAGCGTTGACCGTAGGTCGATGGATCGTTCAGCGCTGCTGCAAATGCCTCGGCGACATCACCGACGTAAACCGGTGCAAAGCGCGCGTTAGGGCAGGCTAGCGGCAGGATCGGCGCGAACTTGAGCAGACCAGCGAAGCGGTTGATAAAGCTGTCTTCCGGTCCAAAGATCACTGAGGGACGAAAGCTCGTAACATTGAGACTTTCTCCTGCCTTAGCGTGTACGTAATCTTCCGCTTCGCCCTTGGTGCGCAAATAGAAGCTTGCGCCTTGCGTGGCGTGTGCACCCAACGCGCTCATGTGCAGCAAACGTTGCACATGCTGATCTTGGCAGGCTTTAATCACTTTGTGCGCCAGTCCCACGTGCACACGCCTAAAGCCGCTGCGGTTGCGGCGTTCCTCGTTGAGAATGCCAACTAAATTGATGACTGCGTCGCAGCCCTGGAGATGACGCTGTAACTGCGTCGGATTGTGCACGTCGGCCTCGATCAGCTTTACCGTAGGCAACACTAGCAGCGCGCGGTGGCGCTCGCGCCGGCGGGTCAGCACCTTGACCTGAAGATG
>DATACK010000206.1:0-2692 GCA_036259115.1 Gammaproteobacteria bacterium
GAGCGCGCAGAGGCCTACGCCGATCGGCTGGGGGAGCAGATGCCGGGCGCCGGACATCTTGTGCACATGCCGTTTCACATCTACTTCCGCACCGGGCGCTTTCGCGACGCGATCACGGCCAACGAGGGAGCGGTCGCCGCGGACGAGGCCTATCTGGCGCAGGCCGGAATGGAGTCGGGCGATATATATGCTTACGGCTACTATCCACACAACGTGCATGCGCCCCGATTCGAGCAGCGAATGCATGTTGTGTGGATAGTAGCCGTAAGCATACATATCGCCCGACTCCATTCCGGCCTGCGCCAGATAGGCCTCGTCCGCGGCGACCGCTCCCTCGTTGACCGTGATCGCGTCGCGAAAGCGCCCGGTGCGGAAGTAGATGTGAAACGGCATGTGCACAAGGTGTCCGGCGCCCGGCATCTGCTCCCCCAGCCGATCGGCATAAACCTCTGCGCGCTCCGGCGCCTTCGAGGCTTCCATCGCGTGGATGTACAGGTGAATTGCATAGGGGTGATTCGGAGCTTGAGCCAAGGCGCGCTCCAACGTTTCAATCAGCTTCGCCACGGGTGGCCTAAGTGTGCCGCCATCCTCCTCCCAATAGTTCCAAGGTGACAGGTTCATTAAGGCGTCGGCATACATCGAGGCAATATCGACATCATCCTGAAAGCGCGCGGCAACTTCAGCCATGGCCTGCGCATAGGCTTCGTTCAGCGCCGCTTGATCGACATCGGATGCGGTCGAGTAACGTTTCTCCAGCGCCTTGATAAGCGCTTGCTCTCGCGCGCTCGTTTGACCCGCCCTCGCTTTTGCGTTCTTGATCGCGGCTACGGCCTGGCCCATTGCTGCCGGCTCGATGGGCGCATTGATGTTCGGGCCGAGCGCGTACGCCTCGCCCCAGTAGCACATGGCGCAGTCGGGGTCTAGCTCTTGGGCCTTGCGGAAGGCTCGCCAGGCTTCGATGTGATTGAAGGCATAGGCCAATCGCAATCCCTGATCGAAGTAACGCTGCGCCATTTGGTTATCGGTCGTGATTGGGTAGCTGTAATCACCGAGGTTGTCGTATAGGGGCGGATCATCGTCGAACAATGGCCCCTGCGCCTGCGCGAGCTTGACAAGCTCCACGCGCCGCTTGAAAGCCGCATCGTTGCCGTGTGCACCGTGATGCACATGTAATCCGCACACGGCCGCGAGCAGGTGGGCGGGAAAGAACTTGTCATCCACCGCTGTCTCGACATTACGGGCGCCAGAAGATGGCACGATTGACCGATCGTGCGCCGGCCCGTGCGCGAGAACTGGTGTGGCCGTGAGCGTGGAGATCAACAGCAAGCTGCGTGTCAACTTTAGGTTATCGGTGCATTTTGAGCTTTTCATGGTCTTGCTCCGAACATTGGTTGCTTTCGTCATCATCACGCCCGACATGCTCGCTGCCAGATCAGCGACCGCTTGGTGCACGAAGGCTTGTAGTTTAGTTTGATCGATTGTCATGCCATGGCTCCTCTTGTTACCTATTCGTGATAACTTCCGCACGTGCCGCGCGCTCCCACGTCGCTCGGCACTGCACGGTAGGGGCGAGCTCTGAGAATTAGTGCCGCTACTAAGCCGCCGCATCCAGCGTTGGCTGTAAAACATGCCCTCACAGCAGGAACGTCCGCGATTGCGCATCTCGCATGCATGACGGCGGGTGTCGTTTGCTCCCTCGCCTTAACCATCCTTAAAGCTTACCCTGTCGCTAATAACTTGACCGATGCAGTGTCCCGAGGCGAGCCCGTCGTCGTTGTCGAACGAGAAGTGGATGTCCCCGTAGAGTCTGGAGAGGGCTGCCTCGGCCGTAGCCGCGAGCGAAAGATTGTCGTTCCACGCGATCTGGCTCACGATGGCAATCTAATGCCCCGGCGGTGTGCCAATGGCCCCGGCATTGTCGGACCAATATTCGACGATCGTTTTCTGCTCAGGAGTAAGGCTTACGCTCACGTCATAGACTTCCAGGCCAGCGGCGTAGAAGTCTGAGGCAGTATCGGTGGAGAACGGGGGAGGAACCGGTGGCACGCACTCCTGTCCCGAGGTCAGGATCATCGGCCGGATGATGCCCGGCATGGCTGCAGCGGGTACGGATTGAAGAACGGTGGCGTCGGCCCCCACCCGCCCGGCACCGGGACGTACGGACAGTCGTAGTAGATCGAAGACCCGTCGTTGGCGGCCCAGTCGAGCACTGAGGCGGCCACCGCCCACCCGTGCGCGACGGAACGCTCATAGATCGGTCCCGGAACCACTGCCTGCTGCTGGGACGCGAAGCTTTGTTCCAGGTCGCTGATGGCGTCTAGGGAGGCCTCGGAAATCGTCGAATAGAGACCCCGAATTGTGTTGGCAAGGACAGCGTTCGCCACTGTCGGCCAGTGATAGCTCTTGTTCTTCTTGGGCTGGGGCAGTGACGTCAGGTCATTCAACTGGCTCACGAGCGACTGATTTTCTTGTGTTCCGGCCACGATCGATTCCTAGAGCGCCACGGCGGAGATGCCGTAGATCCGCGCCGCGAGTGGCGGTGTTGTCCCTTCCTCCTTCACAACGTCGTACAACGCTTCGAACCAAGCTGAAGCGACATGCGATGGAACTTCGTCCGCCGATATATGGCGCTGGTCTTGGTTAGCCCAAGCCCAAGTGCTTACCAGCAGCATCGCCGCCGTCAGGGTCAGTT
>DATACK010000207.1:0-1723 GCA_036259115.1 Gammaproteobacteria bacterium
GCTTTTACATTACTGACCCAGATGGCAATTTGATAGAGCTGATGTCATGGCGCGCGGATTAAGAACAAAGACGCTGCCCGGCGTCTTCCTGATATGCCCCTGATGGCTTACTTAGGCCTTCTCGCATTAGAGACACCATACAATTGTGAAGTACGCAACTGGATTTTTTCTCTGGCGCAGTGAATGATCCTTTCGCCGTGCGTGTCCTGGTCTCTCGCCAAACTGCGTAAAAAGACATCAGTCAGCTTGGTTCTCGCCCCTTAGATTGTCTGCCCGGATTATCGCCTTGTTGCCATGGCATTGATTCTGAATCTGTAAGTGGTGATGCGGACACGTAGTCACGCGAAAGCCGTAGTTCGCGATATTCGTAAGCTTCACCTCTAGGAGGACAGGTTGAAAGTAGAGCTTTCTGGCAGACTAACGCCAGGAGGTTCGAATGAAGAGATCAAGATTTACCGAGACACAAATTGTCTCGATTCTGAGGCAGGTCGACAGCGGACGGCCAGTCAAGGAGGTCTGCCGGGAGCACGGGATCTCGGAGGCGACCTATTACCATTGGAAGTCCAAGTATGGCGGCATGGAAGCGTCCGATCTGAGGCGCATGAAAGAGCTGGAAGCGGAGAATGCCAAGCTCAAGCGTATGTATGCAGACCTAGCGCTAGCGCACCGTGCGATGAAGGACCTAATTGAAAAAAAGCTCTGAGGCCGCCTGAGAAACGGCAGGCCGTCAAGTATATGCAGGAAACGCATAGGCTGTCAGTCGCGCGCGGCTGTGAGTGTATGGGGCTGGCGCGCTCGGCATACTACGCAGCACCGCGGGACGGGCGCCAATGCGATGCCGAGGTGATCGAGGCGTTGAATACGCTTATTGAAGCGCATCCGCGTTGGGGCTTTTGGAAGTGCATGGCGCGGTTGGAGATGTTGGGCCATTCCTGGAACTGGAAACGGGTCTACCGGGTGTACAAGGCAATGGGACTAAATCAGCCGCGACGCACCAAACGCCGGCTGCCCATGCGGGAGCCGCTGGCGTTGTGGGTACCGCAGCAGCCGAATCGAGTCTGGTCGGCCGACTTCATGAGCGATGCGCTCTACTGCGGTTTGCGGTTTCGCACCTTCAACGTCATTGACGACTTCAACCGTGAGGCGCTGACCATCGAGATCGACACCTCACTGCGGGCCGAGCGGCTTATCCGCGTCTTCGAGCGGCTGAGAGACACTCGTGGATTGCCCGACATGCTACGGGTGGATAACGGTCCGGAGTTGCTCGGCCAGGTATTCATTGACTGGATGCGGGACCATGGTGTGCTCCTCCAGTACATTCAGCCAGGTAAACCGAATCAGAACGCCTATATTGAACGCTTCAACCGCACCTATCGTGAGGAGGTGCTGAACATGTATCTGTTTGGTGAGCTCGATGAGGTGCGTGAGGTCACCGACCGCTGGCTGCAGGCGTACAACGAGGTGCGACCTCACCACTCGTTGGGCGGTGTGGCGCCCGCGGACTACAAACCCATATCCGCCGCAACCTCTACATCTGAACTGTCCACTTGACGGGGAAGCTTACGAATATGGCAACTGAATGAGCGGTTTTTCGTTCCCACGTTTGTTGTTACTGAGGAGCAGCTCTACGAACAAGAGCTCAAAAAACGAAAGAACAAGCTGAAAATGACATGCCGGCGGAACCTACCCATGCGACGAGTCGATCGCCTGGCTGAATTTCGCC
>DATACK010000208.1:0-2768 GCA_036259115.1 Gammaproteobacteria bacterium
AAGACCACGCTTGCGCTGCAAGTTATAGCCGAATGCCAGCGATTGGGCGGTGCGGCGGCATTTATCGATGCAGAGCATGCGCTCGATCCGGATTACGCCGGCAAGCTGGGCGTGAACGTGGACGATCTGTTGGTCTCGCAGCCCGATACCGGTGAACAGGCGCTAGAGATCGCCGATATGCTGGTGCGCTCAAGTGCAGTGGATGTGGTGGTGATAGATTCAGTCGCGGCACTCACGCCCAAGGCCGAGATCGAGGGCGAGATGGGTGATGCGCACGTAGGCTTGCAGGCACGGCTCATGTCGCAGGCGCTGCGCAAGCTCACCGGCAACATCAAGCGGTCGAACACGATGGTGATCTTCATCAATCAGATCCGCATGAAGATCGGTGTCATGTTCGGCAATCCCGAGACGACCACCGGCGGTAATGCACTTAAGTTTTACGCCTCAGTGCGACTCGACATCCGCCGCATCGGCGCAATCAAGAAGGGCGATGAAGTCATCGGCAACGAGACGAGGGTCAAGGTAGTCAAGAATAAACTGGCACCGCCGTTCAAGCAGGCGGAGTTCGAAATTCTGTACGGCGAAGGCATCTCCCGCTACGGGGAACTTATTGAACTAGGCGTGAAGCACGGCATCATCGACAAAGCCGGAGCCTGGTATAGCTATGGCAAGGATCGCATCGGCCAAGGCAAGGACAACGTGCGTGATTTTTTGAAAGAGCATGCCGATATGGCCACCGAGATCGAGGCTAAACTGCGCGCTCAGTTATTGCCCAAGCGCGCTGCAGTGGAAAGTGAGATTGAGCCCGCTGAACAAGTCTGATGCGAGGGTGGGACGTACGGCGGCGCTAAGGCTGTTGGGCCGCCGGGAACATTCCCGCGAGGAACTGCGTCATAAGCTCCTCAAGCGCGGTATCGATGCCGTAGAGGCCAAAGCGCTGCTGGAGCATCTGGAAAATACGCAGCTGTTGAGTGACGCGCGTTTTACAGAAAGCTATATCTATGCCCGGCGTGCACGTGGTTTTGGCCCCGTGCGTATTCGCATGGAACTTCAAGCGCGTGGTGTGGCCGATTCCTTGATCGATGAGCACTTAGACGAGCGCGGCGAGCATTGGCAAGAACTTTTATACACGCAGTATCGTAAGCGTTATGGCGATGAGCCGGTGCATGATCGTCGAGAATACGCCCGCAGGGCACGCTTCCTACAGCAACGCGGATTCCCGCACGAGATGATTCGGCGGTTGCTTGATGATTTGCTTAGGCTGAGGTAAGCCGTCTGTGATCCACCGTGGTAAGACGGCCATATAGTTGGGATTCGCTTGTCTCTCAGTCTAGGAAGACCTCAATCTGCACTTAGCATGGACAAGATGAATAGCAGCGCCGCGCTTCGTGCTCGGTTTTTGGATTTTTTCAAGACGCGGGGGCATGAGATCGTGCCTTCAAGTTCGCTGGTGCCGACTAATGATCCCACCTTGCTGTTCACCAACGCGGGCATGGTGCAGTTCAAGGAGATCTTTCTCGGTTGCGAAACCCGCAGCTACGCGCGCGCGGCCTCCAGCCAGCGTTGCGTGCGGGCTGGCGGTAAACACAATGACTTAGAAAACGTCGGCTACACCGCGCGCCACCATACCTTCTTCGAGATGCTGGGCAATTTCAGCTTTGGCGATTACTTCAAGCGCGAGGCCATTCGTTATGCGTGGGAGTTTCTCACCCGTGAGGTAGGCATCCCTCACGAACGCCTTTGGGTGACCGTGTACGAGGACGACGACGAGGCGGCGGATGTATGGCTAAACGATATCAAAGTTGATCCGAAACGCTTCAGCCGCATCGGTGCTAAGGACAACTTCTGGTCCATGGGTGATACCGGCCCTTGCGGCCCTTGCACCGAGATCTTTTACGATCACGGCCCGGAAATTCCCGGGGGGCCACCAGGCTCAGCAAACACCGAAGGCGACCGCTACATCGAAGTGTGGAATCTGGTATTCATGCAGTACGATCGGGACGAGCATGGTGATTTGGCGCCGTTGCCCAATCCCGCGGTCGACACTGGTATGGGTTTGGAGCGTATGGCCGCGATTCTGCAGGGCGTTCACGACAATTATCAGATCGATCTTTTCAGGCGTCTGATTCGTGCGACCGCGGATTTGACCGGCGACGAGAATCCGAGCGGCCCGTCTTACAAGGTCATCACCGATCATATCCGTTCGTGTAGTTTTTTGATTGCTGATGGCGTGCTACCGTCTAACGAAGGGCGAGGCTATGTCTTGCGGCGCATCATTCGCCGTGCCGTGCGCCACGGGCACAAGCTGGGGCTGAATGAGCCGTTTTTTTATAAGCTGGTACCCGCGTTGGTGGATGAGATGGGTAGGGCTTATCCGGAGCTGGTGAAGTTTCAAGCGCAGATAGAGCGGGTACTCAGAAACGAAGAGGTCCGCTTTGCCGAGACATTAGAGCAGGGCATGCATATTCTAGAAAGTGACATTGCCAAGCTGCCGGGTAAGATCGTCCCGGGCGAGACCATATTCAAGCTCTATGATACTTATGGCTTTCCGGTGGACTTGACCGCCGATATCGCGCGCGAGCGAGGTCTGACCCTGGATACGGAAGGCTTTGAACGTCATATGGATGCTCAACGTAGCCGCGCGCGCGCGGCGAGTCAATTCAAGGCAATTGATTTCGGCGACAGCGAGAATAGCGGTGTGTTTAAAGATACGGAATTTACCGGATACGATAGGCTGATCGATGAAGGTGTGATCAATGCACTGTTGT
>DATACK010000209.1:0-8368 GCA_036259115.1 Gammaproteobacteria bacterium
ATTCACCGCCCCTGCTGGTGCTGCTTGCACTTCTGCCTCTGAGATTGAAGGCGATGGCCCTGCCGCTGAGTGGAATAAGTCGCCGCCGCGCAATCTGGCTGTTCGGCAGGATTCTGAAGGCCAAACGCTTGCCACCCCACGAGTAGCCGACGATGGCGCCATCCGGCGCCAGCACCACCGTATGGAGGCCCGCCGGATTGGCCCCCGCGGCACTCGTGGTTCCGAACGACATGGTGCTGCCGTCGGGGAGCAGGCGGCGGCGTTCGTTCTGGAGTTCTGGATAGGCACACGGGAGTTGCGGCGTGGGTGAAGAACGATCATCTGGGATTCGAGATTCCTTATCACAAGGATCATGTGTCGCGTTGCTACTCGCGAGACTTCATAATCCGCCTGGATGATGGCTTAAATCTGGTGGTGGAAACCAACCGCGACGGACTGCGGATCCGGATATCAAGGCGGCTGCTGCCAAGCGCTTGGTGGATGCAGCCAGTGGGCACGGAGGCTATGGGCGCTGGGAGTATACGATTGTTTACGATCCACCCGAATTGACGGAGTTGCTCGATGAACTTGCGCTTCAGTGCAGAAAAGGGTGGAATGTGCTAAATGATGCGGTACGAGTGAGTAACTCGTCCTCGCTCGCTTACGAAATAATGATAGGAGTCACTCATGGAGAATACGCAGATTACGCTTAATTGGATCGTGCTACAGCCACTGATCGCGTTGATCGCGGGAATCCTGATTCTGTTGATTCCCCGGTTATTGAACTACATCGTCGCGATCTATTTGATCATCTTTGGCATTCTCGGTTTGCTCCCGCGCTTGAACGGAGTTTTCTAGACAGCGGTTTCAAGAAGTCATGGAAGATAATGCATGGGGGCGAAGCACGCTTCGTCCTCATGCTGCGACTTTTCTCCCCTTAATCCCTCCTGATGCTGTTTTTCCTCCGGATCACTGTAGAGAATAAAGTTTCCGCCGCGCTGCGTATCATTGAGAACAATCTGTGAGGCCCGCTGTGCTGGAGTGGCTGTGTCTACAACCGGTGCGCTGAAGTGAGCAATCGTAGACGATCCGATCTACATCTGACCCATCCAGTGCGAGAATAAGCTATACCATGCGTTGTGAAGTAATCGCCATCGGCACGGAGTTATTGCTTGGCCAAATTGTCGACACGAACTCAGCTTGGATCGGAGAGCAACTCGCACTGGCTGGCATCGACTCGCATTACCACACCCATGTAGGCGATAACCTTGCACGCATTGTGGACGCACTGCGGATCGCACTGGCCCGTAGCGATGCAGTCATCGTCTGCGGAGGACTAGGTCCTACACATGATGACCTCACGCGCGAGGCGCTCGCTGAGGTCATGGGCGCGAGGCTTGTGCGCGATGAAGTATTGGTTAAGCGTATCCGCAAGCTGTTTGTCTCCCGCGGGCGGGATATGCCGATGAACAATCTACGCCAGGCGGATGTGCCCACGGGCGCCACGATCATTCCGCAGATGCCGGGCACCGCACCAGGGCTGATCTGTCCGTTGGACGACAAAATTATTTACGCCGTGCCGGGTGTGCCTTATGAAATGCAGGAGATGATCGCCGGAACAGTCGTCCCCGATCTGCAAAAACGCGCGGGCAGCGCCACGGTGATCAAAAGCCGCACCTTGCGCACCTGGGGACAATCCGAGTCAGGGCTTGCCGAACTGCTTGCACCCCGCATTGCCGAGCTTGACAAGACCGGCAATCCGACACTTGCATTGCTGGCCAGCGGCATCGAAGGTATCAGGATTCGCATCACCGCCAAGGCGCATGATGACGCCACAGCGAGGCGTGTTCTTGATGAAGAGGATCAGCGTCTGCGGGCGATTCTGGGAGATTTAGTGTTCGGCGTCGATGAGCAGACGATGGAATCGGTGATTGTCAATCTGTTGCGCGAGAAGAATCTCACGCTTGCCGTCGCCGAGTCGATCACCGGCGGATTGCTGAGTGCGCGTTTGACCGCCGCTCCACACGCCGATGAGGCGCTGCGCGGGAGCATCACGATTGGCGCGGGCGAAGCATCGTTGGATATGCTTGGCCTGTCTGCATTGCCCGAGGAGCCAGAGATGGCCGCTAGGGCGCTGGCGCGCGGCGCATGGCGCATGTTCGAAGCAGATGTCGGTCTGGCCGCCACCAGCGCATGCAATGCTAGTGCAGTGTCTGTGAGCGCGACAAATACCATCTTTCTCGCCGCTGCGATCAATGGACTAGTTCAATCTAAATCTCTGCGCCTGCCCGGCGATCGGCAGCGGCAGCGTCAATTCACTGTGATCAATCTGCTGAATATGCTGAGGCTTTGCCTGACGGCAGATGATTCAACCTAATCTGTGTCATTGGAGGAAATGCCCGCATCTTGATACAGACCAACTGCTCTGCCGCACAAATATGCGGTCGGCGGAGCCTTGCATGCAGCACTTCTCCATCCGGCTAAGCGTGGAAAACGAACTCCCCGGCGGGAAGGGAATTCACGATGATAACAGCCGGCCCAACCCGGCCAAACTGGTCGTTCAATTTTTCGAAAAAGGGATTTCATGCCCGCGGAATATTTCACAAATTACCGATTCGATCATCCTTTTAGCGCGTTTGTTTTGTTGACAAGCGCCGCGTTGGTCTCGCCCGTTGTGGCTCGCGACTGTAATCTTTCTGATCAGGCGGTCAGTGATGCGATCGAACAAGCACTCGTGTCCGACCGTGTCGTTCTCATGATCGAGCTCGGCGTCAAGACGCATGATGGCATCATCACCTTGATCGGCACGGTAGCCAATTCATTGGCCAAAACGCGCGGCTTGCATCGCGACCACGGTAAAGGGCGTGTGTCCTGTTGTAAATCGGATTGACTTCGTGCCTGAGGTGCGGCGCACGGACGAGAAACTTGCAAACCTTATGGCTGCGGCTTTGGTCGGGGACGCGGCGACCGAAGTCTACGAAATCAATGTACAAGCACAAGACGGCGTGGTGACCTTGACGGGCGTGGTCGATTTCTGGCATGAGGAGCAGTTGGCTATCAAGGTTGCTGCGGGAGTGTCCGGCTTTCGGGGCATCAACAGTGAAATTAATATCGACTACGATACAAATCGTCCGGATGATGAGATCAAGGCGGAGATCAGGACGCGCCACATTATGATACGCGAGTAGACGACGCCTTATGGATGTCACAGTCGATGACGGCCCGGTAACACTCACCGGCAAGGTCGGCAGCGCCGCCGAACGCAATCAGGCCTACGCCGATGCATGGACCGAAGGTGTTAAATTGATTGACGCTCCGGCTTGAAGGTTGGTGGGCTAGGGATGAAAACCTGCGCAAGGACAAATACGTGGACAAATCCAATGCCGAGTGGCACCGGGCGATTCAAGCCGAGCTCAGAACCGATCTGCGCGTGTCATCCTTTGCGAATGAAACAAACATTATCGGCGCTACCGTCACCCTGCGCGTACGTCGATTCCTACTTCGGGAAGGCCCGGGCCGATGATGTCGCTGCCCGAGTAGAAGGCGTGGCGGAGGTGGACAATGAGCTTGCGGTCGACAATTCTGGCCGGTGGTATTCCGTACGTCAATGATCTTTATACGTATAACTTCAAATACGACCGGCTTATGATCTGGCTAAAGACGCCGTGATCGCAGAATCCATTAAGGATCAGATATGATGAACCCGTTCGTGGACGCCGATGAAGCTTTTGTTACAGTAAAGGATGGCATCACCACAATAACGGGCGCCGTGGACTCCCGATTCGAACGTCAAGCGGCGACGGAGAACGCGTATGACGGCGGGACATTGTCAGTTGGAAATGATATCAAGGTGCTTTAAAAGGATCGGATCACCGTTGGCGCGTAAGTGGTTTGATTGATGAGCCAATTGATGTTGGTGACGTTAGTTTTGTGCCTGTGCATCGGCGCTGATTTGAGCACTAAAGCCTTAGTGCGCGAAACCATGGCCGGATCGCCACCTAGATATTATATAAGTGGCCTCTTGCGGCTCAGTCATTGGGAAAATGCGGGTACCCTCATGAGCGTCGGCGATGATTTATCCGAAGCGGCACGCTTCTGGGGCTTCACCGTGTTGATGGGTGCGCTGGCCGTCGGTCTGATAATGTTTATCATCATAAGGTGTGACCTTAAAACATGGTATGTAATAGCTGGATCACTCATCGCCGGCGGCACGTTGAGCAACGTCATCGACCGGTTGTGGCACGCGGGGCGCGTGCTGGATTTTATCAACATCGTCATCACGCCGTTAGATATCATGATCTTAAATCTCGCCGATGCGGAGATCGCATTCGGGGCGGCGATTTTGTTGCTCTTGGCCGCGCGGCGGCTCGTTCGTCATTGAACAACGAGCATGCCGTTCGGGGTCTGTAAATGCGTATAGCGATCGTGGGTGCGGGTGCCGTAGGCGGCTACTTCGGCGGCAGGCTGGCGCAGGCCGGTGAGGACGTTGTGTTCATCGCGCGCGGCAAACATCTCAAGGCCCTACAGACGCGGGGCTTGAGGGTGGATAGCAGCACGGGCGACTTCGCCATACAACATGTGCGAGCTACAGATGATGCGCGACAGGTGGGAGAGGTCGACACAGTTTTGCTATGCGTGAAGGCGTGGCAGGTGGCGGAGGTAGCAAGGGTGTTGCATCCCTTGTTGGGGTCGGAGACCTGCGTAGCTCCATTGCAAAACGGTGTGGAGGCGCCGGCTACGCTTGCGGCTGAATTGGGTTCCGAGCATGTATTGGGCGGCCTATGCAGTCTGATCGCCTTCCTCGTTGCGCCTGGGCACATTCGTCATGTTGGGGGCGCGCCGTTTATCAAGTTCGGAGAGTTGAATAATCGTCGAAGTGAGCGCGTTGCGCAGCTGCGGCGGGCTTTCGAGCGCGCGCAGGGATTGACGGTCGAAGTTCCCGCCGATATCGAGGCCGCGCTGTGGGAGAAATTTCTGTTCATCGCCTCTTGGGGCGGTGTAGGTGCGCTCACGCGAGCGCCAATCGGGATCATTCGTGCTCAGCCCGGCACGCGCCGAATTCTAAAGCAAACCATGCTGGAGATTTTGGAAGTGGCTCGTGCGCGCAAAATCGGTCTTTCCAGCGATGCGCCAGCCGCCGCAATGGCCTTGTTAGATGAAATGCCAGCCAATGGCACCGCCTCCATGCAACGCGATATCATGTGTGGGCAGCCTTCCGAGCTCGAAGCGCAGACTGGAGCCGTGATGCGTCTGGGGCGAGAAGTAGGGGTAGAGACGCCGATCAACACGCTCATCTATGAGAGCTTGTTACCGATGGAGATGCGCGCGCGTGGTCAGTTGCAGTTTTAAGAAGCCTCTACTTGGATCTTTGCTCGTCATCGTGAAGCTCAAACCCACGATCAATAAGCGGATAAAGACATTAGCTATTCGTTGCGCAGTCTCGCGTAGAGCAAGCTATCGAGCAGCCGACCACCTTTAAATACGCTGCGCTTGAGCCGCGCTTCGCACTTGAAACCAGCACGCTCAAGCACGCGGCAAGAGCGTGGATTCCACTCATACACGCCGGCTTGTAGCCGCTCAAAGTCGAAATGGTCAAAGGCGTAAGAGACAGTCGTCTGCACGGCCTCAGTCGCCAAGCCTCTTCCCCAGAAGGGTTCCCCGAGCCAGTAACCTACTTCGGCAGTCATACGATAGACATCCGACAGTCGCTCAAGACCAACGCCACCGATGGGTTCACCCGCAAATAGGATCGCAAAATTCAAAGGTGGATTCCCCTGTGCTTTCACCAAAGCGATCCACTCTTCTGCATCCTTCCATGTGAAGGGATGTGGAAAGCGGTCCCGCAGATTCTTCCAAATTTCGCGATTGTTCGCATATCGCACGAGTGCTTCTTCGTCCCCTGACCGCCACGGCCGCAACAAAATTCTTTGGCAGCGGATCTCAACAGTGGCAGCTATCATCCTGATTGCAGTTCGATAGGCTGCTCATCCGCCTGCCTGTCGACGTGCAGACAGGCCTTGCCGAGTAAGCGTTGTTTGCGCAGCGCGGTAATTGCCTGCGGTAACTCGCGCCAGTTCCGTTCAAAGACGATCAGTGCATCAGCTAACTGTTTCGCCATCAGCGATATTAAAACCGCAGGGTTCTCACCAATTATTTCGATCGCCTGCATGATAGGAGAAAAAGGTCTGCAGCCTCGCACTTGTGACCGAAGAAGTCGTACAGGCTTATAGAGGTAGGTTCATTCGAAGAATTGCCAAACACAACTATGATGCCATGGGAAGCGATGTGTTGCGCGGCCGCGGCAAGTGATGTGCCACCGACTGATTCCAAGATCACAACACGGGCACAAAAAATACCGCAAGTCTGACGGGCGCGGTGTCCGCTTCGTTGGGGTTACGAGCCCCGTAAGTATGTGAACAGAGCGGATGGGCGGAGGGTCAAGGCACTAAAACGTCAGGTAGAATTTCACTTCCCGTTTGACTCCTTCACATACAGTAATAAAAAGCCCTTCTCGTGAACCATAGGTCATGTCAACATAGGTTTATGTTGTCAAAGGTATGCTGGGGTGGGTGGCGCACGCCGTTAGTTGCTAGCTCGCCACTAGCGACACTCCCTAGGCGGACGTCGTGAGTACGATTTTACGCGTACGATCTTACGTCCTTTTTTGGCGGTGTCTTGCAACGACGCAACGTTTTTCCTTCGCCATCAGCATCACCTCCTTTACGGAGCCAGTTGCCATCGTACCGCTAACAACGGTCTATCCCAGGAGTGCCTAGGCAAGAGAGACGGTGAGCGTCGTTGTTAAGTATACCAGAAGAGGGTTATCTCGCATGTCAGATGAGCCTGAAAGAATAAAGATACCGCATCATAGGTTAAATTTGCTTATCAGCGATTTTGCTACGGGCATTATCGTTTCTGGCCCTACCTCTGACGGTATCTTCCATCTTATATTTCATGCCGATGCCGCAGAAGTAACCAGTGGATCTGGAGTTAAAGTCGGCGCAGCGGCTTATAAGGTCGGCGTTGAGGAAGCGGACGTTCGCACATTTAGGGAGGATAAGACTCGTATAACAATGCCGTGCTCCGTGTTTCAAGCTCTTTACGACTTGCTAAGTAGAAGGTATGGCATCCGAGCAGCCGAAGATGTAGATGCTGATAACTCTAAAGCATGAGTCAAGACGACTACACTCCTGAGTCTGCGTGTGGATCAGAAGGCGACTGCAATACCAGAAAGGCCTTAGTTCGGCTTGTCCGATTTAACATCATCACTCAGGCTATTGTCTTGGTACTTGGCGCCATTACGGGCATGCCGGGTTATGCCCAAGGCTTACCCCTGTTGGAAGTCGGCGTCAGAGCGGGATTTGAAGGGGTAGGGGCCGAGGAAAATTTCCGACAGTATGACCTGTTCGCTGTATTCGAATGGCCTGCTCGTTATGAATGGCTCTCAGAATGGGAACTCCGGACCCTATTGAACGCGTCCGTGGGCGCTTTGGAAGGCGGCGGTGAGACAGGTTTTATTAGCACTTTCGGCCCAGGCA
Organism: Gammaproteobacteria bacterium; assembly: GCA_036259115.1. GTDB lineage: Bacteria > Pseudomonadota > Gammaproteobacteria > JACCYU01 > JACCYU01 > JAPSGG01. The sequence goes on from DATACK010000209.1 coordinate 7,518, forward strand.
TTGCAATTGGCCGGCCAAACAGCAGACTTGCATTCGACGCGGGCGTGGGCATCGCACTTCTGACTCAGGATACATTCGGGCGCCACGACTTCGGCGGCCCTTTTCAATTCGTCGCGCATGGGGGTATAAGCTATCGTCTGCTGCCGCAACTGGAGGTGGGCTACCAGATCCACCACATGTCTGATGCGGAGATATTCAACGGTTCAAGCCTTAACCAGCACATGCTGGAACTGAGTCTAAGCTTTTAGAGGTTTGTTAACCGCCCCCGTGTATTATGGATTTCGATTGTCTCCAGCAAGTTGCGCTATTCCCACCTATCATATACGACCGTCAGGTGGAAAGGTGATAGCGGCAATTTGTTGGTGAAGCCATCGGCAGACAAAAAACTGCCGTGAGCCTATAGCTACAGCTCAACCGCAATGGCATCGTCAACATCGGCATCACTGGATGCCGGTCTCCCAACCGTTAATATCGAGCAAAAAATTCCAGATGCGCAATGGGTGCGGGAATCCACCAGGCAGCCAGCGATGCCTTTGCCCCGGTAGGCGGATAACCGGGTGATGGGAAAGTCTGAGCGTCCGGCACAATCTCCGGAATGGGGGCTGTTAACTGTGTCCTCGCCGCCAGCTCCGTCATATGCAACTCCGAGAAATGATTGTCAATAAGAAAGCGCAAATAGCTAATTTTCAATTCCCTATTCAATCCTCGACCGGGAGAATCTGCTGTAGCCGGCAGTACTGCCGCCAGAGACAGGCTTATGAGGATGCGCATCGACCTCGACCGGATCCAGCGCGCGATCGACGCGGTTCCAACACCGTGCGAGGTCGTCTTAGACGTCTCGATTGGGACCT
>DATACK010000210.1:0-6046 GCA_036259115.1 Gammaproteobacteria bacterium
CCATCTCACCTCAGTGTGTGACGCCAGCGAAGCTGGGTTCACGCGCGGCGGCGCTATGTTATCGAACAGATCTGATCTAATACCTTGTTTTTGAATGGCCGTGTGATTTCGGCTTAATGAATCAGTGGCATGCTCAAAGGCCCGAGCCTTATCACTTCAATACGGGCTCTCTGACCCACACCAGCACCTCGCCTTGGCCGCCGCAGGCGAGATCGCCGACGCGGCGATGCACGCGCTGGCGCGCGGGGTCCAAATGCGCAAAAGTGGTGTCCAGGCCGCGCAACGTACGTGCCCACAAGCTCAAGAACCCCAGATTGTGTGTACCAGTATCAATGAACGTGGCAAACATTGCCGCGGGTTCGTTGGCTAATAACAAAGAACCGCGTCGCATACCGACGCCGATGAAGTTGCCAATCTCCCCAAGGACGGCCACGGTGCCCGCGATCATGCGCGGACAGAGGTAATCGCCCGCGCTGCCTTCGACCAGGATCGTACCGCGACGCATTTGATCGCCTACGCGATCGCCTGTGTTGCCTTTTACCAGCACCATGCCGCCGCGCATGCCCTGCCGCTCGCCAGTCACTGCCGCGCCTAAGAAATCGCCCGTATCCCCATCGATCTGTATGAATCCATCGCGCAATCCGCTGGCGCAGAAATCGCTACAGTTCCCGTGTACCAGGATACGGCCCCCGCCCATGTCACGGCCTAGATAGCTACCCGCGTCCCCCTCGACCTCGATAATACCTTCGGACATGCCGGCGCCGATGCGCTCGAGCCGCATGCTGCTGTTGCGAATGATCAAGTTCGATGAATCGTCGCCCCTCAAGGCGAACAGTTTTTTCACGGGTATTCGCCGGTTGCCCGACCACAGCTCCAGCGCGCTGATATCCCGTGTGCTCAAGCCGGCCAGCCGGCCGGGCGACAGTGGGCTCATGTCGATCGCTTGCCGCGGCGCCTCAAGCAGTTCAAGCGTCAGCGGCTTCATTTATGATCTCTTCTAGATGAAAATGATGTCGCCCGAGCTTGCCGCCGAAATTGCTGGCTGTGATGCGCACGATGCCCTCGGCCGTGCCCAGCGCGCAAATTGCTTGAATGCCTGTGCACATTGCACGTCGCACGTCACCTGCGGTGAGCCCGTCGATTACGATCTCCATTGCGGAGCCGACGTCCGGCGTCAGGCGCGAGCCCTTAAGCCCTTTCAAGGTAGGACAGTAGGGTTCGTTGGTGGAGGCAACCAGTCCCTTATACTTGGAACCGACCTTAGAACCGGAGCGCACGCCACCGCCCGGAAACGGCATGATGCAGTTAGGCAGGTGATAGATGGCGTCGATGGCCGCCTCGCTGGCGAGCAGCGCCTGCGACATGGTTTTGGCCAATACTAAAAAATTGCCGCCGCCCACCGCCGTCGTGCGGCCGGTGGTCTCCTCACATAGAAATTCGCCGTCCATTACGGGAATTCGCCAGAAGCGTTTGCCGCCGATGATCTTAGCGATCTGAAAACCGTCGCCGAAGTAGCGCACGTTCTCCCCTAGCGGAATCTGCTCATCGCTTTCGATGCCGGCGAATACAGCGGTGGTAGGGCAGGTTAGGACGCATTGACCGATGCGCGTCTGCAGTTGCTGCGCGAGCATTTTGGTCGATGTGGCGAACAACAGCACCGCCACACCGGGCCGACCATCGGGCGTTTCGTCGCCGTGCAGTACGCGCTCTATTCCTGCCTCCACGCCGCAGCCGATCACCGAAGTGGCAAAACCCGTCATGGTGATCGCCGCATGGCGGGCCCATTTGAAATTGATGGCGGTGATGATGACGCGCGTGGCCCGCATGTCAAAGGCCTCGGCAAAGGTATCTTCGATTTCTACTTCGTTGATAATCATCGCTTGCCTCGGCAAGGATGCACGACCACCGCGCTGCCGATGCCTTCCGCCATCTCGTCATCTGAAATTCGGTAGTTGTCCATTGAGATGGTATGGCAATCGCTGAACCAGGGCTTAAGGTGTCGCTCTACGCCCACGTCGTAGTCAGGGCGCACCACGTGCGTGCGTCCGCGCGGTGCGTTGATCACCCGACCTTCTTTCACGACCAATTCACCATCTTTGAATACCAGCGCGGGGCTTGCGAACATGCGCTCCTGATCGTCGTGCGGCTGATACACGGCTATATCCGCCGCAGCACCCGCACCGAGATGGCCTCTGTCGTCAAGGCCCAGTAGGCGGGCGGGCGCCGCGCGGGTCATGATCGCGATTTCACTGAGCGAATACTCGCGCGTTAGTCCATTGAGCTGGCTCATGGCCGCTGCCTCAGGATGAATTTTACTCAACATATCGGCGCGAAAGCTCTTGTCCATCAACAGCCGAATCAGGTGTGGATAGCTGGTAAAAGGCGCGCCGTTCGGATGATCCGTCGTAAGACCCACGCGCCAGGGATCATCCACTAACAGGAATATCTCCAGGCCTATGGCCCATTGCAGCGCATTGACGAAGTTTTGATCTTGATATTCGAAAGGCACGATGCCGCAACCCGCTTCGCACTCGATATCCATGCACATCCACTTATTGGGATGCGCGTGCGTGCGTTGCCTGAACTGCTGCATCGTATCGGCGGATAAGGTCACCGTCTGACCGAACATGACTTGTCCTACGTCCACGGTTACATTATCTGTACGATTGACGGCCTCGGCGATCCGATGCGCGGCCGATGAAAACTTACGTTTACCTTCCGTGCCGTAGCAGTGGAACTGCGCGTGCGTCAAGTGAATGGGGCATCCCTCGGCCGCATCCATGGTCGCCAAGGTGGATTGGAAATTTCCGGCTACGCCTAAATTACTGGCGTGAACGTGCAGCGGATGCGGGACGCCCAGTTCTGTCAAGGCGCGTGACAGTACGCGGAGGATGTCCCTTGGCCGCACGCCGTACTGCGGCACCGCCTCATCCACGTTGAGCTTACGCGCGTTGAATTTAAACGCGTTGATGCCGCCGGCGTTCACTACCTTGATGCCGATGCACTGTGTGGCGCGCAAAATCCACGCTACGTAATTATTGATGACTGCCTGCTCGGCGCCTTCGGATAGGAGCTTCAATAGAAAATCGTCGTTGCCCAACATGGCGTAGCCGCCGGTATCTATCAGTGGTGTGTCGGCCATTTCCATATGAGCTTGGCGCGCATTGATTGGCACGACCGCAGGCTCAAAACAGGTGGTGTACCCCATCGCCGCATAGCGGTGCCCGGCAACGGTAGTCGCAGGTACAGCGTGCCCGATGGCAGTATCCACCGCGTCGGGTGCCAGCTCGTCACGCTGCGCGTCACGCGCGAGCATGGCGCGTGCGACGTTCACCTTGCCGCCGCCGATATGTGTGTGCATATCGATCGCCCCGGCCATGACCATCTTGCCAGTGACGTCATATTCGCGGTCGCAGTGCTCATCGCTTTCGGGCGCGACTAAGCGCCCGTCGCGGATGTACAAGTCTCTGACTTCGCCTGCGATCCCCTGTACAGGATCGTAGATCATACCGCCGGTAAGTTTGATCAGCATCCCATCGCCTTTAACATGAATTTACGGTGTTCAAGCGTCTGCAATCTTTGTGTCATTCCAATTTTGCTTCATGCTATGCCCGCCAGTGGTCCACCCGATATGCCCTATCTTTGACTGATGCATCACAAACAGCGCGCCATCAGCGAACCGTACGGTGATGCAAGGAGCTTTGTCAACGAAAGCCGTCAAGCACAGAGTTTACAGACGCGCCACGATGGTTTGCAGTACTTCCGCGGCAGCAGGTAACGATGATGATTGGCGCAGCTGCCGCAGCGGAAGCGTCACTACTGCGTCGCTGCGGTAGATATGACCCGCATGATCCACACCCGGCACGCCAATTGGAATGTACACCGCCGGCGTTTGCACCAGGGCCATACCAGGATGGCCAAGCACGATCGTGGGTACGGTGGTATCCGGGGGCGGTGTATTAGGTAGAAACGAGGACAGCCACAACAGCGCGTCCGCGTCACCTTGAGCGAGCAGACGTCGATAATCGAACATCACTGGATCATGCTGGGGACGGCCACGGCTGAACGCCGTACGCAAAGGGCGTCCGCTGCGCCACAGACAGACCTGATTCATGGTGACATCACCCTGAGCCCCACCCAGCGGCAATGCCGCACTGCGGGTAGTGAGGTTTAGATCACGCACCAGATCGACCAAACCTTGCACTGTCAACTCAGCGTGTGGGAAGTCCAATTCGCCTGCCGCCCAGGCCACGATTGAATAGCTCGCCTGCTGCATACGCCGGGCGAGATTGTGTAGCGTGTTGATATCTACACTCTCCACAGCACTCTTCTGCACCGGCCGCTCGGCGATTAGGGCCTGCAAACAGGCAATTACATGACCTATGACCGGTAGCGCCACCGGAACGATGGTCGGCCGCCAGTACACCAACTCGGGCGGCAAGGTGGAAGGCTCCCACGGACCGATCAGCACCAACTCGCGCGTGTTACCTGCGTCCGAACGCAGCAGACATGCCTTAGGACGAATAATCCGCTCCAGCAGGCGCGGAAACAGCTTGAAGACGCGATCGCCGACTATTACGACAAGATCCGCACGGTTGCGGGCCTCAGTCAAGGAGGCCGTAAGCCAGCCACTATCTTGTAGGACTTGCGCATTGCGAAACAATCCGGGGCTCAGCATGTGATCCACTACCGCATGTGCGCGTTCTGCCAATGCCATGACGGCCCGCGCACCGCTGACATCAGTGCCGAGTCCTGCAATAAGCGGCAAGCTGGCGGCGCGCAAGATGTCCGCCGCGCGGTCGATGGCTTGGTCGAGATTGACCCCGCGGCCATCTATCTGCGGAGGTGGTGGATCTCCACACGATGCTTGCTGAAAGCCGCGCTGACTGATGTCGCAGCCTGCATCCACAACCTCAAGTGCACCGTTATCCAGGCTCACGCGCAAGTCATCACAGCCCAGTCCGCACAGCGGACAGGTCACACCCTCGAATTCAGTGCGTGAAATAGATTTTGTCATGGAGGATGTTGTTACTCTCACGTCTGCTCATATTGCGCATACATCAATACCGAGTCGCTAACAGCAAGGTAGCGTACGACATCTATGCATAATCTGGTCCGCCGGCAGTAGGCCAGCGATACAAGATATTAAGCCAGCGTAAAATCGCCTATGCAACCGTTACTTGGCGCCTGATGGTTCAACCAGGGAGGTCTGGTGTCACCATGCTACCGGCGCGACGTTGCATCAGTGACACACCGTAAGCTCGGCCACGGGGGCATTGCCTAAGCTCGTGTTAAAAAAGTCCGTCCCTGGCTTTTTTAACGCGCAACTGTACGGCGCAAGCCCGTAGCGTGCGCTAATCCTCTAGTATCTAACTGCATGAGAAATGATGCAGTGCATCCCTGCGGCACGCTTAGAGGCTGTTGCAGCAAGCGCCTAAACAGCCGAGAGGTAAAGGGAGCCGTTGGTGGGCATGCTAGTTGCTACGAACCTAGTATGGCTCAATGGCATCGTGTCAAGCAAGTATGCGCTTGTGTGTCAAGGTAGAGGCGCCCGCGCGATTGCACTTGGGGTTCATGGACCTCAACGGTGCACTCGGGCGGCGTTTTGGCAGCATTGGGCTTGCCATCGAGGGCCTGGCGACTCGTCTGGCGGTCGTAAAGTCTGGCTCGTTCTCCGCAAGCGGCCCAGGCGCCGACCGTGCGTTGCGCTATGCCAAACGCCTACTCGCACAGTTGCGTTTGCCGCACGCGGTATCGATCAGGCTTTATGAGACTATTCCTCAACACGTGGGGCTCGGTTCCGGCACTCAGCTTGCGCTAGCGGTGGGCACGGCCATAGCTCGGCTCTGTGATCTAGATCTCGGTACGCGTGCCATGGGTCAGATTCTCAATCGCGGCGCGCGCTCGGGCATAGGTGTCGGCGCGTTTGACACAGGCGGCTTCCTCGTCGATGGTGGCCGCAGTCCTATCGACCGGCCGCCGCCCATTATCGCGCGACTCGAATTCCCGGCGCGGTGGCGGATCGTGCTGGTGCATGATCGGCGCG
>DATACK010000211.1:0-12696 GCA_036259115.1 Gammaproteobacteria bacterium
GCGCAGTCCATGCGGTGTAACATCGGAAGGTGCAGACAACAGGCATTCAACATCAGCCTCGCTTAGGCTATCCGGCAGCCGATGCTCAAGTCGAGGCGGCGCGATGCCCTCGCTAGGATCAGGTTTCAAGCCTTCGCGCTCCACCAAATGGCGATAAAAGCGCCGCATGCTCGAGACCGCGCGCGCAACCGAGCGTTTTTTCGCACGCTGCTGCCGATAAGCGAGGAAATGTTCCATGTGCCCACCAGTCGCCTGTTTAAGGCCTAAACCTTGCGCCGATAACCAGCACGCGAGACCTTGCAGATCGTGACGGTATGCGCTTAGGGTATTGGCGCTTAGGCCATGCTCCATCCACAACACGTCCAGAAAGGTCTGTATATTGTGTTCGTCCTGCGCGCTCAATGTGGGTTCGATGACCGAGCTTTCTTCAACCACTCGCTTCATGCGCCGCTCATCGAGTTAACGACTGAAAGGGTCGATCGCAATTCAAGATAAGCGTGCAGCGTATGTGCAATAACAAGCTTTGTGCTCGTCCTGCGAAGTCACCGCTAGAACCAACCACTGTCCGCCCTTCTTACGTCTCCCTTCCCGAATACGTCCGCAGCGCATCCATGATCTCCAATGGCAGGGGGAACACGATGGTGGATGTCTTATCCGTCGTAATGCCGGCGATGGTCTGTAGAAAACGCAGTTGCAGCGCTTGTGGTCGTTGGGCGAGGATATTCGCCGCATCCAACAGTCGCTGCGCGGCTTGATGCTCACCTTCGGCGAGGATAACTCTGGCGCGGCGATCACGCTCTGCCTCTGCCTGACGGGCGATGGCGCGGATCATGGTTTCGTCTACATCGACACGCTTGATTTCGACGTTGGTCACCTTGATTCCCCAGGCCGCGGTCTGCTCGTCGAGTATGTTTTGAATGTCGGCATTCAGTTTTTCACGCTCGGCCAGCATCGCGTCTAGGTCGTGCTGACCTAGCACCGAACGCAAGGTGGTCTGTGCCAGCTGACTGGTGGCGTTGTTATAGTTCTCTACTTGAATGATGGCCTTTTCCGCGTCCACTACACGAAAGTACAGCACTGCGTTCACCCTAACCGTGACGTTATCACGCGAGATCACGTCCTGCTGCGGGACATCCATAGTGATAATGCGCATATCCACGCGCATTATCTGCTGGATTCCAGGGATGACGATGATCAATCCGGGCCCCTTGACGCCTTGAAAACGTCCGAGCAGAAATACCACGCCGCGCTGGTATTCGGGCAAGATATGGATGGATAAAAACAGCAGACCTAGTATCAGGATGATCGGGATAAGATAAGCAAGCATAGCTATTCTCCAGGAATATCCTCAGGTATACGCTCGACGATTAAAGTCAAACCATCAATGGATAATACGCGTACCATTTGCCCTTTGCGCAGTGGCGTGCGCGTGCGTGCGCTCCAGATCTCACCGTGTACCCGCACATGGCCCTCGTGGTCGAAGTCAGCGAGCGTGCGGCCTATGCTACCTATCATCTCCTCGGCACCCGTCAGCGGCTTTTTCTTACGCAGCGAGAGTAAGCGAACAGCCATCCATAGAAAAAATCCTGCGCCAATCAAAGCGACGCCACCGATCAAAGGGAGCGAGATCGCCAATTGGCTCGGGTCCATAAGAATAATCGATCCCACTACAAACGCTGCAATACCGCCGAAACCTAGGGCGCCGAAACTGGGCGCCAACGCCTCGGCGATCATGAATAAAATGCCCAGAATAATCAGGCCAAGGCCTGCATAGTTAATGGGCAATACCTGAAACGCGTACAGCGCCAATAACAAACAAATGGCGCCGAGCACGCCGGGTAATACGGCGCCGGGGCTTGCCAACTCGAAGATCAGGCCGTAAATGCCAACTAACATCAGAATATAGGCCACATTGGGATCGGCGATGATCGATAGCAATTTGCTGCGCCAGTCAGGTCTTAAAAACTGCTCGCGCACATCATCGGTTCGCAAGACGCGCCAAGAGCCTGCGACCTCAACACGTCTGCCGTTGAGTTTGCGCAATAGATCGTTCACATTGGCAGCGATGAGATCGATTACATTTTTTTTCAATGCCTCACGGGAAGTCAGGCTCACCGCCTCACGCACCGCGCGCTCGGCCCATTTCGCATTGCGGCCACGTCGTTCCGCTAATCCACGGATATACGCTGCCGCGTCGTTGACGATCTTGCGCTCCATAGCGGTGTCCGGTTTGTCCTGTGTTTTCGTACCTTGCTTATTTCGTTCACTGTCTTGCTTCTCGTTCTGCAAACGCGCGTCGTCTAGCTGGCCGTACCGTGACGGCGTTTGTTGAAAACTGCCTGCAATCTGCACGGGTGTCGCCGCGCCCAAGGTGGTTGCAGGCGCCATGGCGGCGACGTGAGTGGCGTATAGAATATAGGTGCCGGCGCTGGCCGCGCGCGCGCCGGTGGGCGCTACAAAACCGATTACTGGCACAGGCGAGCCTAAAATCTTCTGAACGATCGCGCGCATGGCCTGATCAAGCCCACCGGGCGTATCGATGCGCAGGACAATGAGTTCAGCTTGCCGCGCCACCGCCTCGTCAATGCCGCGCACGACATAATCGGCCGTCGCAGGACCAATTGCGCCTTTAATGGCCATCACAACTACCAATCTCGACGCCGCGGCCACCAACGACGCGATCGCCAGCAGCATTATCAGCATAAGCACGGAACTGAATACGTACGTCAATACGCGCTGCAGATTAGTCCCAGCCGGATTGACTTGGGATTTTAAATCCGAAATCATTGCATGACGACCTTAAGCGCGCTGACGTGGTGTTGTGGGATCAATCTGCGTGCAAACCATAGTTATATTTATTATGAACGCTGGGTAAGCTGATCGCGCAGCAAAACAGTGCCGCCGCTATCTTATGCGGGAAAATTAACGCTGAAGATTGATGCCACAAAGCTGATGCCGAACGGCAAAACGGCCCCTACGGGCCGTTCCAGCGCTACTGTGCCGCGGATTTCGGTGTGGCGACTTTACGCCGTCTGCGCTTCTTAGGCACCTTTTGGATCTCTGCAATTTTCTTTTTCGTCCAACGATTACCAAAGCCGCGCAGCGCCTCATCCCTGGCATCGATTAATTTAATCAACGCGCGCTCACGTTTCAGCGCATGGTTGAGTTCATCCTTTATCGCCTGGCTATTTGCCCGTTCACGCTTGATGGCTTCCTTGTATTGACGCTCGGTCGATCTCAATTCCGCTTGCATCGCCCGGATCTTGCTGCGCAAGTCGCGCTGGACTTGTCGCTTTGCACCAGCTGTGTCTTTGCTGTTGCGATCCTCCGCAGTTGATGCGCCGCGCTTCGTTTTTGGTCTGATTGCGATTTTCTTACGCGTCGCTCGCTTAGCAAGCAGCACTGGTTCATTGGTCGACTTCTTTGCAACTCGTGGCATGTGTTTCGCTCCGCCTTTGCATAAATATATAATTAGGTACTGCCGCGTTTTTTTCAACCTTAGCGCCTTGCGCGTGATTCAAAGCTTATTCTGAGCTGTCTTATATACAGCAGATGGAGTCGTGGAGTTTTTCTGGCTCTTTGTGCACCTGTTACAGTTCAGCAAGCTGGCGAGTCAAGTTTTTATTTTATCAAGGAATCCAAAACCTGCATCGGGGACTTTAAGTCTGTGGAATCACAGAATACATCTTTGCTACAACAACGGCGTGTGGGTCTGCCGCGGCGTCTGGGCGCGATGTTATACGATAGCCTGCTGTTATTCGCGCTCTTGTTCTTCGCGTCGGTCATTGTCGTCGTACCATTTGGCATCACGCTTGAGCATCCACTTTATCCATTATACGTTGGCTACATCTATACACTCGGCTTTTTATTTTTTGGCTGGTTCTGGACGCATGGCGGTCAGACTTTGGGCATGAAGACCTGGTGCATATGCGTGCAGCAGGAGAACGGTCATGCGATTACTTGGTGGCAGGCGCTGCTGCGTTTCTTGTCCGCTATCATCTCATGGCTGCCGTTGGGTGCCGGTTTCATCTGGTGCTTGTTCAGCACGGATCGATTGACGTTTCACGATGCATTTTCCGGAACGCGCTTAGTGCGCATTCAGTAGCGAGCGAGCTCAAACGCAACAACATGCTAACGCATACGCGCGATTGCAATTCCGCCGCCAAGCATAAAGACCATCAACGGCAAGATCGCGCCTAGCAGCGGATCGAGACCGTAGACCAGCGCGAGGTGATTCAAGGCCCGGTTAAAAAGATGAAAAGCAAGACCGATCATTATCCCGATGAACAGGCGCTGACCTGTGCCGCCGCTACGCATCGGACCGAATACGAAGGGCAACGCCAGCAGCAACATCACTAAGCCGGACAGTGGCGTCGTGAAACGTGTCCAGAACGCGAGTTCGTAGCTTTGCGCCGCGAGATGGTTCGCCTTTAGGTAATGGATGTACTCGGCCAGCTTCCATGCCGACATGTCTTCTGGCTTGATTGTGATCACCCGGAACAGCTCCGGTGCAAGCAAACGTGACCAGGACTCATAGGCGCTCCGCTCGGTGATAACGCGTGCGGTGCTTATCTTGCTGTGGCTCACATCGGTCATCAGCCATCGACCGGCGCGATAAACCGCTGCGACCGCGGATATTGCCGCAACGAGGCGCTGCGCGTCATCGATCACGTATATGTGGATATTCCTAAGCCGCAGCCCCGGCAAAACCTCCTTGATGTTAATAAAGCGATTCCCGTCCTTGGCCCATAGTCCGTCCTGAGTCACTAAGCTGGTGCGTTGCATTGGGGTCCACTTTTTTACATCCTGCGCCCGCTGTAGGCTCGCCGGCGCGATGACCTCGCCAATGAACACAACCACCAACATCATGATAGTCCCAGCCTTGAGCACCGAACCAATGATATGCGCATTGGATACGCCAGCCGCGCGCAACACCACCAACTCATTATTGATGGCGAGATTACCAAGTCCGAGCACACCGCCGAGCAGCGCCGCCGTAGGAAAAAATTCATAGATGCCCTGGGGCAGCGTCAATAAGGTTCGATAAAAGGCCTGCAACAAGGTATAACCATGTTCGCCTACATCCTCTAGCTCATCGATGAAGTCGATGAACGCGCTGATTGGCACCAGCACGCATAATGCGAGCACTGTGCCGGCAATCACCGCGCGCCCTAGATAGCGATCCAGCAACTTCATTGCAGCGATCTTCGCCACAGCAGGCGCCATATATTCCACCCCAGTCCTTGCCGGATAAACAGAATTCCCGCCAATACCAATAGCGCCGCATGCACCCACCATATCCCTAACCACGGCGGCACTAGGCCACGAGAGACCCAGTTCACCATCATCAAACCGAGATTGGCATACACGATGTAGATGGCGATTCCGAGAGCAAGCTTGCTGTAGCGGCCTTGTCGTGGCGTGGTATAGCTCAAGGGCAGGGCCAGCAGCGCCAGCAAGATGGCTGACAGCGGTATCGATACACGCCACTGCAACTCGGCGATATCGGCAGGCTGTCTCGACGCCAGTAGCGTAGAGGTCGGCGCGCTGCCGCGGTCGGAGTTGCGGACGAGCCGTGTTTGCTGCACAGGTATGCGTACAGTATGGGCGTCAAACGACAGCACCCGAAAGTCCCCGCGCCCGGGCACACCTTCATAACGATGACCTTGATGCAGGGTGATGATTCTGTCGCCGCTCTGCGAGGCGATGCGCTGCGTGGCCCAGGCCGCGGTTTCAATTGTGGCATGCCCCTGCTCCAGGGTATGAATGAAGACATACTGTATCCGTCTGCTCGCTGCGTCTACACCCTCTACGAAAAATACCAGGTTCTCATCACCCGTTTCGATGAAACGTCCGGGCGTAATGCCGGTTAATTGACCCTCGCTCTCAAGCGTGGCCGTAATCTGGTTGGCCAGCCGCGACGTCCAGGGCGAGACGTAAAAGGCCATCAAGGCCAACAAGGCGGCGATGGGTAAGGCCACCATCATCACCGGCCTATACAATCGCTTATAGCCGATGCCGCAAGCATGTAGCGCGCTCATCTCATTGTCCCGATAGAGCCGACCGAATGTCAGCATCACCGCCAGCAATAATGAGATCGGCAATAACAAGGTGACCGATTGAACACCGCTCAGCACCAGCAGGGGAAAGATCGTACTGGCGGGGATCTGACCCTCCGTTGCGCGACTTAAGAGTTTTACGAACAGATTGCCAAAGATGACTAATATCAGCACCAAAGACGCAGAGATAAACGTGAGCGAGATCTCCTTTACCAAATAGCGATCAAGTACAGCCAGCATGTTATGGCTCCGCAACGACTCTTGGGCAGACGTGATTCGTAAGCACTTTTCCCATAGAATCCTTTGAACTATGTTTTGATTTAACCTGCGGTGATGCCGCAGACTCGCAGCGATCGCAACCTAACAAATCGGAGCTTACGATGGAATTTCTGCTTGAGAGCGGCGCACCTGAGAAACAACGCACCGCCTGCGTGGCGGTCGGGGTTTTTCAGTCTCGTCGCCTATCTGATGCCGCCAAGCTGCTGGACGAGGCCAGCGATAGACACATCACCGCCATTCTCAAGCGCGGCGACATGGAAGGCGATAAAGACCAGACGCTCATGTTGTATGACGTGCCTAACACGCGTTGCGAACGTGTGTTGTTGATCGGCTGTGGCAAAGAACAATCCTTCGACGAGGCCGCATTTCGCAAAGTTCACATAACGATGGCCAAGGCGCTCAAAGCAAGCGGCGCTGCCAATGCTGTTTCGTACCTTACCGATTTGCCTCTGAACAGCATCGATATCGGCCAGCGCTTGCGTCAGGCGGTTATCTGCGTCGAAGACACACTCTATACGTTCGAGCGCATGAAGAGTGAGCAAAAATCCACACCACTTAAGTTGCGCAAGCTGACGTTCTCCGTCGCCAACTCAAACGATGAGGCCAAGGCGAAACAAGGCATACGCGAGGGTGAGGCCGTGGCGTCCGGCATGGTGCTTGCCAAGGATCTCGGCAATCTGCCCGGCAATGTCTGCACGCCTGTCTATCTCGCCGAGCAGGCCAAGGCTCTGAAAAAAGGCAATCGTAAACTCAAAATATCGGTGCTAGATGAGGCCGACATGAAAAAGCTCGGCATGGGCGCGTTGCTTTCGGTCGCGCGCGGCAGCGGCGAACCGCCACGACTTATCGCGCTCGAATATCAAGGCGCGGGTAAAGAGACTAAGCCCGTCGTATTGGTCGGTAAGGGCATTACCTTTGACACCGGCGGTATCTCAATAAAGCCGAGTCAGGCCATGGACGAAATGAAGTTTGACATGTGTGGCGCTGCATCCGTGCTGGGTGCGATCAAGGCCGTGGCCAATCTTAAGTTGCCCATCAACGTAGTCGGCATCATTGCCAGCGCCGAAAACATGCCCGGTGGCCGCGCCACTAAGCCCGGCGACATTGTCACTACGCTGTCTGGTCAGACGGTAGAGATTTTAAACACCGACGCTGAGGGACGCTTGGTTTTGTGCGACGCGCTCTCTTACGCTGAACGTTTCAATCCGGCCGCGGTGATCGACATCGCGACCTTGACAGGCGCATGCATCATCGCGCTCGGACATCACGCCAGCGGCCTTATGACCAACCACGATCCACTCGCGCAAGAATTACTAGCGGCAGGGCGCATCAGCGGCGATCGTACCTGGCAACTGCCGTTATGGAGTGAGTATCAGGATGCGCTCAAAAGCAACTTCGCAGACATGGCCAACATCGGCGATCGCTCCGCGGGTGCCATCACGGCCGCCTGTTATCTGTCGCGCTTTACCAAGAAGTATCATTGGGCGCACCTTGATATTGCCGGCGTCGCTTGGCATAGCGGCGCCAAGAAGGGCGCCACCGGCAGACCCGTGCCGCTATTGATGGAATATCTTATACGCAGGGCAAACGGCGCGCAGACGGCGGGTAAGACCGCCTCATAGGCGAGTAGTGATTGCAGTCGTGAATTTTATACGCGTCGAGAATGAATTTGCTCCCACAACTTGAACCAGCAACCTATGCCTAAAGTAGATTTTTACCTACTGCCCGACTCGGATCCGCAGGCGCGGTTGCGCCTAGCCTGTCGCATCGCTGAGAAGGCTTACAGCTTAGGTCATCAGGTACACATCCGTACCGATTCGAGAGAGAATTGCCAGCAACTTGACACACTACTATGGACATTCCGGGATCGCAGCTTCATCCCTCACGAGATCGAACCCGAATCACCGCAACGCTGTAAGGTTACCTTAGGATGTGATTGGACACCCGAGCACTGTGAAATCCTCATCAATCTGGCCACTAATGCACCAACATTTTTCGACCGCTTCGAAAGAGTAGCTGAGATCATTGATCAAACGCTGGATGCGCGCGATGCCGGACGCGCGCGTTATCGTTTTTATCGCGAGCGGGGCTGTGAGTTGCGCCATCACGAGGTGGCAGGCTGATGCAAAATCGCGCTGCATCTGTTTTAGCTTTATTACGCCCCACAGGCCAATTGGTGTCTACTTTGATTTATCCTGTGGCGCACAATTTGCGCATTCAGCCCCGTACGCTACCCGTTGTCGCATCCCTACGCGCATGCTGCCTGGAAACTGATGCGCTCGTGCGATGTAAGAAAATTCGAGACAACATCCCGACCCTAACTGAACTGATAGAGGAAGCTACGGTTACAGCGGAATCAGGGCGGGTCATGCAGGCGCTCGCAAAAAAAGAATCCGACGATGTTTACGTCAGTGGCGGAACACTCGTGTCTAAGGCATGGACGCGATAGGCTTTCGAGATGATTATTGAGTAGGTCGCAGGGTACCTGAATCGGCATATGGGAGGCGCGCGAAGAGGTCACCCGTCGGCGGTGATCAGTTGCGCGCTTGGCCGGTGGCAATGGACAAGACCGGTAAAGATAGGCATATATCCGTTGCCATAGAATAACGAGCTATAACTTAAGACAGGGGGCCTGCGCCTTAACCGTATCGAGTGCCAACACCTGTTTACGCTGAATAGTCTTTGCCGACATACATTAACACCTCAGCGGTATCGCCTGATGTTCATTGTTCAAAGATCGTTGCGCAGCTAAGCCCCACTTAAGCAAAACATCCAATGGACAAGACCTACGACCCGCATCAAATAGAAGAAAGCTGGTATCAAACCTGGGAGCAAAACGGTTATTTCAAGCCGTCAGGCCACGGTGAGTCTTACTGCATCATGATTCCACCTCCCAATGTGACGGGCACTTTACACATGGGCCACGCGTTCCAAGACACGCTCATGGACGCGCTGATCCGCTATCACCGCATGCGTGGCTTCAATACCTTGTGGCAGCCGGGCACCGACCATGCCGGTATCGCCACGCAGATGGTGGTAGAACGTCAATTAAATAGCGAGGGGAAGACGCGCCATGACTTGGGCCGCGACGCATTCGTTGCGCGCGTGTGGCAATGGAAAGAAGCGTCCGGTGGCACGATCACCCGGCAACTGCGCCGCCTGGGTGTCTCGGTCGACTGGAACCGCGAGCGCTTCACTATGGACGAAGGTCTATCGCGTGCGGTGTGCGAAGTATTTGTGCGTCTTTACGATGAGGGCCTGATCTATCGCGGCAAACGCCTGGTCAATTGGGATCCAGTACTGCGCACGGCGGTGTCTGACTTGGAAGTGATATCGCAGGAAGAACAAGGCAGCCTTTGGCACATACGTTATCCACTGGCCAATGGCTGCGGATATCTGGTGGTTGTCACCACACGTCCGGAGACCATGCTAGGTGATGTTGCGGTCGCAGTGCATCCCAACGACGAGCGCTATCGACATCTGATCGGCAAACAGGTGCAACTGCCGCTCACCGGCCGAATGATCCCCATTATTGCGGATGAATACGTGGATCCCAAATTCGGCACAGGGTGCGTGAAGATCACGCCGGCGCATGATTTCAATGACTATCAAGTCGGCGAGCGGCATGATCTGCCTAAGATCAATATCCTCACGCTCGATGCGAAGATCAACGACACCGCTCCAGAGATCTACGAAGGGCTTGGTCGCTTCGACGCGCGCAAGCGCATCGTCGCCGACCTGCAAGCGCAAGGTCTGCTGGAGAAAGTTCAAGACCATAAACTGATGGTGCCGCGCGGCGACCGCACCGGCGAGATACTAGAGCCTTATCTCACCGATCAATGGTTCGTCAAGGTCGCGCCGCTCGCGCAAGCTGCCATTAAGGCCGTCGAAGACGAACGCATCCGTTTTGTGCCGGAGAACTGGGCCAAGACCTACTTTGAATGGATGCGCAATATTCAGGATTGGTGTATTAGTCGTCAGCTCTGGTGGGGGCATCGCATTCCCGCCTGGTACGATGAGCGAGGTGCTGTTTACATCGGCCGCACTGAAGAGGAAGCGCGGGAGAGAAATGCTTCGGCACTTGCGCCCGATGCTGTATTGAAACAGGACGGGGATGTACTCGACACTTGGTTTTCTTCTGCGCTATGGCCGTTCTCCACGTTAGGTTGGCCTGACCAGACGCACGAACTCAAGACCTTCTATCCGACCTCAGTCCTGGTCACAGGCTTCGATATTATTTTTTTCTGGGTCGCGCGCATGATCATGATGGGCCTCAAGTTCATGGGCGACGTGCCGTTTCGGCAAGTGTACATTCATGGGCTAGTGCGGGACGCAGAAGGCCAGAAGATGTCGAAGTCCAAAGGCAATGTGCTCGATCCCATCGATTTGATCGACGGCATTGGGCTTGATGCCTTGATCGTGAAAAGAGTCGCCGGTTTGATGCAACCACGGATGGCGAAACAAATCGAGGTCGCCACGCGCAAGGCTTATCCCAACGGGATTCCCGCCTACGGCGCCACGCTCTGCGTTTCACCTTTGCTGCGCTGGCCTCGACGGGGCGCGATATCAAGTTTGATCTCGGCCGCATAGAAGGTTATCGCAATTTCTGCAATAAGCTGTGGAACGCCGCGCGCTACGTGCTGATGAACACCATGAATGAAGACACCGGCTTGAGCGGCGAAGCAGTTGAACTGTCACTTGCGGATCGCTGGATCATCTCACAACTGCAAATGGTCGAGGATGAGGTCGCCAAGCATTTCGAGGTCTATCGCTTCGATCTAATCGCTCAGGCACTGTACGAATTCACTTGGCACGACTACTGCGACTGGTATTTGGAACTATCTAAACCCATGCTCGCGCGCGCAGTCACTGCAACATGCGAAGGTGAGTCCGAAGGGTCTTCTTCCAAAAGCAAAAGTGCAAAAGCGCGCGGCACCCGCCGCACTTTAGTGCGCGTGCTCGAGGCCTTGCTGCGCCTGCTGCATCCCATCATGCCCTTCATTACCGAAGAGATCTGGCAACAGGTTGCACCATTAGCCGGCAAGCAAGGCGGCACGATTCAGTTGCAAGCCTATCCACAAGCGGATCTAACCAGAATCGATGCGTGGGCTATCGAGGAGTTGAAGTGGATCAAGACCTTCATCATGGGCGTGCGCCGTATTCGCGCCGAATTGGACATCCCTCCAGGCAAGCCGCTGTCCGCGCTGCTACAGAACTGGCGGCAAGAAGATCAGGCGCGATATGAACAGAACAAGGACCTCATCAATGCCTTAGCCCGACTAGAAGACACGATTTGGATCGATGAGGGCCACCGAGCGCCCGAATCCGCGATCGCCTTAGTGGGTGAGATGAAAATACTCATACCACTTGCGGGGCTTATCGACAAAGAGGCCGAACTCGCGCGGCTTGAAAAGGAACTTCATAAGCTACGGATCGCTTTAGAAAAAGGCGAGGCCAAATTGAAAAACGCCAATTTTACTACGCGCGCGCCGGCGGAGATCGTCGACAAAGAGCGCGCGAGGGTCGGCAAGCTACAGGCGTCGCTCCAGCAACTGAAGGAGCAGGCGATGCGCATTCGGGCACTATGACCACTATAGCACTGCCGCTTACGACTGCCGGCAAAGGCGTGCTGTACCTCGTAATTTGCGCATCGCAATGTCTTCCGTGGAAGACAATGCGCGGTGCGCTCCTTGCGCACCCTCTGCAGCATTTCACCGCGCTTGCTTCACCCTCTTGCATGGACTCATCAAAACCCTTGTACCCGAAGCGATCACGACCCGCTGGGCACTCTGGCGCACCCCCTGCGTTAGGAGCAACTGATTAGACTGCGCGGCCATTCAGAGGGTTCAATGTAGAAGATGACATTGTAGAAGATAGTATTGCTCTGATGTGCCGCATCTTGGCGGCATATGTACATGGGCTAACGGTAGGGGAATAGCCTTGCGCCAAATAAGCGGGATAGAAACGGCGGCCAATTTCAGGCCGCCGCAATAGCTAGGAGGATGGCTTCAGAGGAGTTACACGATGTTGCAGTGCAGTATCAGTCTACGAAGCAGTAGCAGGAGAGAAAGTACTTACAACGCAAAATACTGTTGCAGCTTATGCAAACATCTTTGAGAATGGCATGCAGCCGCTTGTTTATTAAAGCTGCTTATATACTAAGTAGAGCAAATTAGAATGGCTAGAGGATATAAAACCGGCGGCACGACCAGTGGTACGCCTCACCGCAAGATTCAATCTGTCATCGACCGACTGAAGGCGCTTGGCTTCGACTCCATTTAGGGCATGAAGGCTTACCAAGGAGGAGGCTATAGAGATTGCTAGAGATGAGACGGCCGAGCTTACCGTCCGGCCGCAG
>DATACK010000212.1:0-23364 GCA_036259115.1 Gammaproteobacteria bacterium
ACGCCTTAATGGGCATCCATGTTCCGGAAAAGCTCGCATCATCCTGGGTGATGTCAGCTCGCGTGCAGGTAATCTGGCAGCACCACGAGCGCATCAACCGGAAGAGATGCGTCTTGCGCTCCTCGCGCAATACATGCTTAAACCAGTCAACGTGCTCGATGAGTAGCGTGCGGTTGTGTTCGGCCAAGTTAACCGTAAAGAAATGTGTGCTCCCGGGAACCCGGGCGCATCGAAAGTTCGTCATTGTGCGGGCATACCACTGCATGAGGATGTGATGGGCTGCGTCCATCCTACGACGGCTAATAGCGGCTCAAAATCAGAAAAGCAATCAGGATTAAAGAGCAACAATCCGCTTTATCTTTGATCCAAGCACTTCACCAGCGAGTCCGCCAGCCGATTCATCAGCTTGAAATAGCCATCGGGTCCCGGCGGTATGTCCGTGCCTATAGGATCTAAAACACCACGGCGCGCGTTGCTATTTTCCAGCACAGTCTGCACCAGCGCGGGCTCAAACGGAGGTTCCCGAAACACGCAGCGCACATGTTGAGCGGCTATGAGTTCGCGGATTTGAAGGATGCGCCTCGCACCGGGACTTAAGTCGGGATCGATCGTGATAGCGCCCACCGCATGCAGACCGTAACGTCGCTCGAAATAGTGGTACGCATCATGGAATACCACATAGGGCACATGCTTGATTGGCTCTAGCTTGCGCTTGAGCGCGGTATCAAGCGCTCGTAAGCGTCGCAGCGTACGGTTGGCATTCGATCGATATCGCTTGGCATTAGCCGCATCGACACTCGCCAGAGACGCCGCCACCTGGCGGACAATCACGCTAGCATTGTTTGGGCCCAGCCATAGGTGTGGATCGATAGCCTGCGTCGCACGCGTATTATCCATGCTGCTCCATACGCCGCCTTGCCGGACGGGCAGCAATTTAATGCCAGGCATCTGCGTGACCGCCATGCGCGCGGTGGTTTGATCCAGTGCGGCAAGCGGCCTTATCAAAAATCGCTCCAAGGGCCGGCCTATCCATATGATCAGATCAGCGTCATACAGGCTGCGCATATCCGAGGGCCGCAGCGTATAGGTATGATGCGAGGCACCCGGCGGAACGAGTAAGTCAGGACGGCCCACGCCTTCCATGACCGCCGCCACCAGTGAATCCAAAGGCGCGATGCTGACCACCACTTTGGGCGCGGCCTGCGCGCGCGCGGCAAGCGAAAGACAGCCGAGCAGCAGAACGCTTAACAATGCTCTAGTTGAAATGGGTCGCGGCTCGTGCGGCTGGTGCATGGCAGATGCAGTAACGTTATACTATAACAATACCATGTGAGCTCGCTACGGAAAACCGATGACGCAAAAAAGAACCGCCGCCGACAAGCACGCGGGTCTTGCGGCCGCCGAGCAGGCTTGTCTACGTAGTGGCGCGAGACTGACGCCTCTGCGTAAACGGGTGCTGGAGCTGGTATTAGTTTGCGGCAAACCAGTGGGGGCATATAGCCTGCTAAGGCAGTTACGCACCGACGGCTACGGCGATGCCCCGCCAACCGTCTACCGCGCCTTGGAATTCCTGCAAGCGCAAGGGTTAGTACACCGAATCGCGAAATCCAATACCTTCGTTGCCTGTAGCCGACCGCAAGATGAGCATTACGGACTGATCTTCGTTTGCCGACAATGCGGCGGCGCAGTGGAGTTAGAAGAACAGCGTGTCCTGAAGGATATCGGCCGCTGCGCCGATCAATTGGGTTTTCGCTTGCCTAAGCAGGTGTTCGAAATAGAAGGTACCTGCCGCGACTGTCGGGCCGATGCATGATCGCGTGGATGGCGGCTAGTGCACGAGGGGTGATGCAAAGACAACGTCCCGCCGACCGGCCCTTGCTTGAGGCACACGATCTCAACGTGCATATCAACGGGCGCAGTATCGTAAGCGGAGTCGATCTAGCGATCTTTCCTGGTCAGATCACGACCTTGATTGGTCCTAACGGCGCTGGCAAGACAACCTTGGTGCGCGCGCTGCTTGGGCTAATTCCAGTCCGCTCCGGTAAGGTGATCCGCGCCAGCAGTCTCAGCATAGGTTATATGCCACAACGTCTGCGTATCGATACTATCGTCCCACTAAGCGTCAAGCGATTTTTAACGCTCAATAACCGCGCCTCGCTTACCGATGCGCGGCGCGCCTTAGCGGAAGTTGGCGCTGCTCACGTCGAGCGTGCGCCCGTGCAGGTCATATCCGGCGGTGAATTTCAGCGCGTGCTGCTGGCACGCGCGCTGCTGCGTCGGCCAGAGATGCTGGTGCTGGACGAACCTGCGCAAGGTGTGGATGAGGCAGGTCAAGGCGAGCTCTATAAACTGATCGCTAGGCTGCGTGCGCTCTACGGCTGCGCGGTGTTGATGATCTCCCAAGACCTGCATCTGGTCATGGAGGCGGCGGATTCGGTGGTTTGTCTGAATCATCACGTGTGCTGCACAGGCAAACCCGAGGCGGTGAGCCGTCACCCCGAGTATCGCAAGCTCTTTGGCGCCGTACGGCCGCGTGGACTCGCGGTTTATACGCATCATCACGACCACGCACACAATCTGCACGGCGGCGTAGTGCCGCTGGACGGCGATGCGGCACACGGCGATGGCGACGATGTCGCTGCTCGATGATTTCATACTGCGCGCGCTGGCCGCCGGTGTGGCCGTGGCCGTGGTTGCAGGCCCATTGGGCTCCTTCATCGTGTGGCGGCGCATGGCGTACTTCGGAGATACCTTAGCGCATAGCTCTCTACTAGGTATCACACTTGGATTCTTACTTGGCATCGGTTTTAATCTGGCGGTATTGACGGTATGCGCGGCGGTCGCACTGTTATTGGCCGTATTACAACGTCAACGCCGCGTGGCGACGGATACCTTACTTGGCATCCTCGCACACAGCGCGCTGGCGCTGGGGCTGGTGGCGGTGACCTTTACGTCCGGCCTGCGCTTAGATCTTATGGGATATCTGTTCGGAGATATTCTGGCCATCACCGACCGCGACCTGCCCTGGGTCTACGGCGGTGGCGGACTGGCCCTGCTGGGTATCATGGCCATCTGGCGCCCGCTTTTATGCTTGACCATAGACGAAGAACTAGCAAGGGTGGAGGGCGTACCGGTCGTATGGGTGAGCATCGCGCAGATGCTGCTGGTGGCGGTGGTGATCGCGGTGGCCATGAAGATCGTCGGCATTCTGCTCATTACCGCGTTGTTGATTATACCGGCGGCGACGGCACGCCGTCTGGCCGCTAGCCCCGAGCAGATGGCGTTGCTCGCAAGCCTGTTCGGCAGCATGGCCGTGGTAGGCGGATTGTTTGCTTCCTTGCAATGGGATACGCCGGCTGGCCCTTCCATCGTGGTGACCGCCGCGGCGCTGTTCATCGCGACCAACTGTGTGCCCAGTCGGACGTATCGACCGGCCCACATGCCTTGAGCGTTGGCCGCATACGGCATTTCCAAAGTATCGCGACGCTTCCTTTCGCCTATGCCTGCCGCGTGCGAAGCATTAGACCCCACGCAATAATCCAGGCATGAGACTCCGCCTGCGCCAGTTCCGGCCGGCATTCGACAACCTGCCTGACCGCTTCGTGCGCCTGTTTGGCTAA
The DNA here is from genome assembly GCA_036259115.1 of Gammaproteobacteria bacterium. Lineage (GTDB taxonomy): Bacteria > Pseudomonadota > Gammaproteobacteria > JACCYU01 > JACCYU01 > JAPSGG01. The sequence continues at coordinate 3,621 of DATACK010000212.1, forward strand.
TGTGTCACGATCGACTGATTGGCTGGCGAGCCGTCGGCATAGCGTGACTTCAACGTCGATCTGCCTTTCGCTTAGGACGCGAACGCCATGCCAGAAAAAGGGCTCGTCGTTTTGGAACGGCGCGGCGGGATGTACGCCTTGTGCGTGCGGATAACGGATGGCAACTGGTAGGATATCGACTTCCCCGTGTACCGCCGCGCCGAACAATCTGGGATGAAAGTGCCTGACGCTATGACCGTCGCTCGTCTTACCCTCGGGGAATATCGCGATACTGTCACCCCCACGCAGGCGAAAGGCGATCTGCTCCGCGGCCTGACTCGACGCGTTTTTGCCGCCGCGCTGGATAAACAAGGTGCCGGAGCGCGCGCTTAGCACGCCGGCTAGCGGCCAATGACGAATCTCGATCTTCGACACGAAGCTGACCGGTAATAGGCTTAATAACACCGGGACATCGAGCCAGGAGATATGGTTGGAGACCACCAATACTGACTGTCGTGATGGTATGCCAAACACTTTGATGTTAAGCCCCAGAATGTGGGTCAAGCGTCGCATCCACCAGCTTATGATGGCGCGTTCGCTGTCCCTCGGCGTCCTTCCTTCCCCGTGGCGCAACACCGTCGCCGTAATGGCCAGGCCGACAGCGACATGGATGGCGACTAGGAACAGACGGTACGCGACGCGTATTTTCTTCATTCAGGTTAGAGCCAAAGCGGAAAGCCGCGGACAAGCAGAATCGGCTCTTTTTCTTGACATATTTTTAGTAATAGTTTGGCACCAATCCGTTACATCTGAGTCGTTTTCGTATTGGCAAGCAGCGCCTCCAAGCGCTTTTGTTCGCTGATCGGCGGTGAGCAAGTCATGCCTTCGCAGATATAGGCTACCGTCTCGTCTTGAGGACTCTTTGCGGCCAATGCATCGGGCAGGTCCCGCGCATCGTTTGGGATCGCAAAGCTCAAGCGTCCCGGGGCGTAGTCCCGGATACACAGCCGATGCCACTCATCGAGCTTCTCGCGCGCGCCGCGCAGGATGACGATTTGCGGTGCCGTTATAATTTCTTCCAAGGCCGTCAATAGGCTGGCATGCGCCACGGGCGCCTCGCCGATCATGCGGGCCGCGAATTTCAGAGTGCGTTCCGTGGCGTCTAAGTAACGGGTTTCTCCCAAGATGTAACCCAGCCGGGCGAGTACCTGGGCGGCGATCCCGTTGCCCGACGGCGTGGCTTCGTCCCCCAAGGTCTTTGGCCGTTGAATCAGTTGTTCATGATCATCAGCGGTGAAGTAGAAACCGCCCTGCTCTTTGTCCTCGAAGTGCGTCAACAATACATCGGCCAACTCGCAGGCGAAATGTAGTTCGTGGCTACGCCAGCGCGCCTGCAACAACTCTAAAATCGCGTCAATGAGAAAGGCGTAATCGTCGAGATAGGCATTCAAATGTGCCTTACCATCCTTGTAGGTCGCCAGCAGTCGACCTCCCCGCCACAAGGTTGTGCGGATGAAGTCCAACGCACTGGTGGCCGATTCGATGTATGCGGGCTTGTTCAAATGACGGCCCGCGACCACCATGCCCTTGATCATCAGGGCATTCCAACTGGTCAAAATTTTTTCATCGCGGCCTGGGCGCACACGGTGCTCCCGCGCTTGAAACAATTTGGCGCGCGAGCGATCGAGACTTACCAAGATCGCTTGTTCATCGGTATTGAATTCGGCGGCAAGCGCGTCTAGTTCGGCAAAGGTGTGCAGATGCCAATGGCCTTCGAAGTTGGGTGTCCGGGCTAGACCAAAGCGCCGCGCGAAGATCGCGTAATCTCGTGGCTCCAACAGGGCTTCGACCTCTTGCCGCCGCCACACGTAGAACTTGCCTTCCTCGCCTTCAGAGTCGGCGTCGAGCGATGAATAGTAGCCCCCTTCGGGCGCCTGCATCTCGCGCATGACCCAGCCGGCGGTCTCATGGGCGGTGCGCGCTAATAACTTGCTGCCAATGGCAACCGCTGCTTGCGTCGTTATCGCAAGCAGCGGACCATTGTCGTATAGCATCTTTTCAAAATGCGGGATCATCCACTGGTCGTCCACCGAATAGCGGCAAAACCCGCCGCCGAGATGATCGTAAATGCCGCCTAAGGCCATCTTGTCGAGTGTGAATATGGCCATGTGCAGCGCGCGCTGATCGGGTTCGCCCTGCCGCTGGGTGGCGGCCCAACGCCGCAACAAGCACTCTATATTGGTCGGATGCGGGAACTTGGGCGCTCTACCGAAACCGCCGTAGCGCGCATCGAAGCTCTGCTCGAGCTGGTTGCGTGCCATGTCCAGCATGGCGGGATCAGGCGGCGCATCGCTAGCCGGCTGTGCGTAGATGCTGTGCAGCGCCGTCAGCATAGAGGAATTCTGGTTATCTATCTCGGCGCGTTTCTCGCGGTAAAAAGCCGCGACCCGCTTGAGTAGATCCGTAAAAGCGGGAAGACCATACCGCGGTTCTTTAGGAAAATAGGTGCCGCCAAAGAACGGCACTTGATCGGCTGGGGTCAAGAACATGGTCAGCGGCCAGCCGCCACCGCGCTGATTCAATAGCAACTGCGAGGTTTGATAGATCTTGTCGACATCGGGCCGCTCTTCGCGATCGACCTTGATGTTGACGAAAAGGTCGTTCATGACCTTCGCTGTGGCTGGATCCTCGAACGACTCGTGCGCCATGACATGGCACCAGTGACAGGCGGAATATCCAATTGACAACAGGATGGGTTTGTCCGTTTCCCGCGCCTTGGCTAAGGCATCCTCGCCCCACGGATACCAGTCGACCGGATTGTGCGCGTGCTGCTTGAGGTAAGGGCTGGTCTCGTGGATCAGACGATTTTTAAATTCATTCATAGCAATAAGGTAAGCTCAAATGCAAACTATAACGCAGGTCTCCCGCCGTTGTCTTGCACAAGCCCGGTGTGCCTTGCTCAAGCCGCCTTTTGCTATGATGACCAACCACATAAATCCCGCGCCATGAATTATTTCCGACTGCCGGCGTTGCACCTTGAACGCGACGAAGAGCGTCGCTTACGCGCCGGGCATGCGTGGGTGTTCAGCAATGAGGTGGATGTCAGTACAACAAGTTTGACTATATTCGAGTCCGGCGCGGCCGTGGAAGTTCAGGTTCATCGCGGTCGTTCGCTCGGCAGCGGCTATGTCAATTTCCGCTCGCTGATCTACGCGCGTCTGCTCAGTCGAGATCGGCGCCGTCCATGATGATCATCGTTGATTGTGCATCCCCTTAAGATGGCCGCATCATTGCGGGAGATGTTATCGAGCAAGCGTTTTGTCGCCTCGTCTACGGCGAAGGCGATGGTCTGCCGGAGCTGGTCGTTGATCGGTTCGGCGAGGTTATGACCGCGCAAATCAGCGCGGCCGGGATGGAGATGATGGAGGACGAAATTGTGGCGGCACTAGGTAAGATATTCAAGCCACACGCCATCCTGTTGCGCAACGACAATTCCTTGCGCGCGTTGGACGGCTTGCACCAATACGTCGAGATACCGTTGGGTGAAGTCTCGGACAACGTGAGGCTGACGGAGCATAGCGTGCATTTCGATATGCTGCTATTGACGGAGCATAGCGTGCATTTCGATATGCTGCTATGTAGTGGACAAAAGACCGGCTGGTATTTCAATCAGCGCGACAACCGCGTGCGTCTGTGCTCGCTGGTCAACGGCAAACGGGTGCTGGGCGTGTTTAGCTATATCGGTACCTAGGGAATTGAGGCGGCCGTGATGGGTGCCGAGGGAGTGGTCTGTGTCGGATGACTCGCGGCCGGTGCTTGAAAGCGCGCTATACAATGCCGTGCTCGATAGTGTCGCGGACAGAATCGAGATATGTTACGACGACGCCTTCAAGGTATGCAAGCGCTGCATGCCAGCCGCGAGCGCTTCGACGTTGTGATTCTCGATCCACCCGCCTTTATCAAGCGCAAGAAAGACATTAAGGCCAGTTCAGAGGCCTATCGGCGCCTAAACGAAGTCGCCATGCGGGTGCTAGCCCAAGACGCGATCCTGGTTTCCTGCTCGTGTTCTTATCATCTGCCGCTCAAACAGCTGATTGCGCACATGCGTGCGGCGGCGCACCACTGTGGTCGCCAGATGCAGATTATCGGCATCAGCAGGCAGGCCCCGGATCATCCGCTGCATCCGGCGATTCCCGAAACAGCTTATTTAAAGGCGGTATTCGCGCGCCTCACCAGGTGGCAGGCATGGAATGGAATCCGGTGGTCATGCCCGGATTACGGGCCTTGCCTGACATCCAAGTTATAATACACCGGATGTTGACTTATCCCAATATCGATCCCATTGCCATTCAGCTCGGGCCGTTCAAGGTGCATTGGTACGGGATTATGTACTTGATCGGATTTCTAGGCTTCTGGTGGCTGGGTTTGCTGCGCGCCAGGCAGCTGCAGTCGCGCGTACGGCCCGAGCAGATCGGCGATATGCTGTTTTACGGTGTGCTGGGCGTGATCCTGGGCGGGAGGATCGGCTATGTCCTATTCTATAATCTACCCACCTTTCTAGATAATCCACTGATTCTGTTCCAGTTATGGCAAGGTGGTATGAGCTTCCACGGCGGACTGATCGGCGTGGTAGTCGCCGCCTGGATTTATAGTCGACGTCATGAGATTGGGTTCTTGCGTTTGTGTGACTTTATCGCGCCCATGGTACCCATTGGTTTAGGCGCGGGCCGCATCGGGAATTTCATCAACGGTGAACTATGGGGCGCGCCGACGAGTCTGCCATGGGGCATGGTGTTTCCCAATGCCGGGCCGATTCCGCGCCACCCTTCGCAGCTCTACGAGGCATTGTTGGAAGGCGTGGTGTTGTTCGCAATGCTTTGGCCTTATTCGCGCAAGCCGCGGCCGACGGGCGCAGTGTGTGGTTTGTTCCTGATCGGTTACGGCGTTTTCCGCTTTTTGGTGGAATTCGTACGCCTGCCGGATGCGCAGATCGGTTATCTTGCCTTTGGCTGGCTTACCATGGGGCAGGTGCTGAGCCTGCCCATGCTCATCATCGGCGTAGCCCTCATGGTATGGGCCTATTGCTACCGCGATCAAAGGGAAACCGCATAGGCGATGCGACAATACTTGGAATTGATGCGCCACGTGCTGGAAAACGGTGTGCGCAAACAAGACCGCACCGGCACCGGCACCTTATCCATATTCGGCTATCAAGCGCGCTATGATTTGCGTGAAGGCTTTCCGCTCTTAACCACCAAGAAGCTGCATGTGCGTTCCATCATCTATGAATTGCTGTGGTTGCTGAGAGGCGATACGAACGTTGATTTTCTGCGCGCCCATGGCGTCACGATCTGGGACGAATGGGCCGATGACCATGGAGACTTGGGGCCCGTATATGGCGCGCAGTGGCGCTCATGGCGGACCGCCGACGGCGGCTGCGTGGATCAGATCGCCAATGCTGTCGAACAGATCAAGCACATGCCGCATTCGCGCCGCATCATCGTCAGTGCATGGAACGTGGGCGAACTCGATAAGATGGCGCTTGCGCCCTGCCATGCCTTTTTTCAGTTCTACGTGGTGCAGGGCCGGCTTTCCTGCCAGCTTTATCAGCGTAGTGCGGACCTTTTTTTAGGCGTGCCGTTCAATATCGCTTCTTACTCGCTATTGCTGATGATGATGGCGCAGGTGACGGGCCTTGAGACGGGTGAATTCATCCACACGTTCGGCGACGTGCATCTTTATCTCAATCATGTGGAGCAGGCCAAATTGCAACTCACCCGCCAACCGTATCCATTGCCCACCATGCGCCTGAATCCCCATGTGACTTCAATCTTTGACTTCACCTATGAAGATTTCGAGTTGATCAACTACAAGGCGCATCCACACATCAAGGCGCCGATCGCCGTGTAATGACGGCAAGCAGAATCGTGAAAGTTTATGTCGCCCAACCATTTCTTAATACTCTTCGTGGGAGAGGATTAAGGTGAGAGAAAACAAAATACATCAGTCATGAAGGTCTCAATCATCGTCGCCATGGCCCGTAACCGCGTGATCGGCCGCGATGGTGGCATGCCCTGGCACCTGCCTGCTGACCTCGAGCGCTTCAAGGCGCTTACCATGGGTAAACCCATCATCATGGGCCGCAAGACCTTTGAGTCATTGGGTCGTATCCTGCCAGGGCGCCGCCATATCATCATAAGCCGTGGACGAGACTACAAAGTGCCGGGCGCTGAGGTGGTCGGTAACCTGGATACCGCGCTCAAAGCAGCGGAGGGCGCAGATGAGGCATTCGTCATTGGCGGCGCGGAAATCTTTCGCGAGGTGCTGCCGCTCGCGGATTGCCTTTATATCACCTCAATCGACGCCGAGATCGAGGGCGATGTTTACTTCCCGGTGTTCGATATCGATGAGTGGCAAGAGATCGAACGCATTGAGTGCGCGCCGGACAAGGCGCCATATCAGTTGACATTCTCAGTCTTGAAAAAACGATAGATGTCGAATCCGCCATACTGTCTCGATCGAGTATGGCCATTATGGATCCCAGGTTTGTCGCATCTGTTTAGGAATGGTGAGATCTAGCAGAAATCATTGCGCGCTTGCACGAGGTCGCAACCAAATCTTGATTACGAAGTTGACTAGAGATTAAAGTTGAAGAATGAATTATCGACACCTCATCACCATCGAGCCCGGCAAGCGCGGCAGTAAACCCTGTATTCGCGGGTTATGCATCACCGTCTACGATGTGCTGAATTGTTTGACGTCCGGAATATCCGAAGATGAGATTCTTAACGGCTTCCCGATCTTACCCGTGAGGACATCCGCGCTAACTTGGCCTTCGCGGCCGATCGGGAGCGTAAGCTTGCTGCAGCTTCTTCAGATTCGTGAAGCACTTGCTCGACGAGAATCTTTTGCCACAACTCGTAAAGCGCCTTTCTGCAGACTATCCTGACGTGACCCTCGTCCGGGACACAAACCTCCAGTCGGCTCATGACGACCAAGTTTGGGCTTAAGACGTAGAACGGCTGTTGCGCACGCGGCACCCACAAGTGGAAGCGTTCGCGCCGCAGGTCTAGAGAGCGCGTTCCGCATGCTTGCTTAGGCATACTCAATGAGCATCCTCTCCATTCCCCGCGCGGTGCCGAAAGCCATCGTCTTCGATTGGCACGCGACCTTGGCCGATACCATGGACGCAATGTACTACGCCTTAGACGAGGTGCTGCCGAGGTTAGAAGAACTCGGACTTGTGGAGAGACTATTAAAGGCTGAGGACAGCAAAACGGTCGAAGACGCGAAGCTGCTGAAGTATGTGAAGGAGTGCCGGCAGCTGCATCCTAAGATTAAAGCCGAGCGCAAAGTCTCGCGCACGGACATATTCGAAATTCTGTTCGGCGCCGATGAAGAGGCCAAGCGGATCGCCCATAAGGCATTCGATGCGGCTTATCGGAATCACTACGGCGACGTGATGCCCCTAGAGAGATTTCTGCGCGATGTGCTGCTGGAACTCAAAGGCTTGGAGCTAAAGCTCGGCGTGTTGACCAATCGCAACCGCGAGTTCATGGAGCACGAATTGGCCGTGATCGATGAGACTGGCTGGACCGACTTGTTCGACACGGTGGTCTGCGGTAACGACACCAGCCGGCGCAAACCGGCGCCCGATCCGATCATCAAGGCGTTTAAGAATCTCGGCTTAAAGCCCAATCTCAATTGCTGGTACGTAGGCGACAGCACCACCGATATCGTCGCGGGCAAGGAAGCCGGTGTTACTGCCATCTTTTACAATGGGGCCCAGTGGGATCACAAATGGATCGATAAGATTTTTCCCGGTACGACTCGACATCCGCACCAGCCCGACGCGGTGGTGGACAGCTTTCGTGAACTGACCCGTCTGGTTAGAGTTTACGTGTGTCCGGATGAGGGATGATAAAGCTCTCTAAAAGCAGTTGCGGAATTCAGTAGCGCACTTGAACCCGGATGGCCTGCGTGCCTAGCAGTCCCTATCTTTCGGCCCGACAATCTCGAACTTTAGTCCTGATACAGCATGGATGCGCGTCACCCGAAAGATCAGGCTGTTGATCGAAAGCGGTCGCACTTGCCGCACCTTGCGCGGCCGCGGCAAGAATATGCAAGCCACCAGCAGGCGCATGATGGCCGAGACGGCAAACACGGCCAAAAGCGTAAATTCCCAGTGCAGTAAAACGCCAGCCACGTTACCGCATCGGGCGGCAGGTGAGCGGCCAAGTAGCCGCCAATCACCACGCCTTCGAATACGCCGACACTCGCGAGCACGTTGTGCACCGCCATATCGCGCGCAAGCTGCGGTCCGGACTGCAGATAATAGATAAAATTACCGGCGCTCAAAGAAAACCCAGGCCAGACCAGACCGCCTAGGGCTTGAACGACCAGCAGTTATCAGAAATTCTTGGAGAATAGCCATAATGCCAGCATTATGGGTATCATCCAGCCGGTTGCGACCAGCACCAATCGATCACCGAATCGTCGCTGATGCGCCCAAAGGCGTTCAAAATCAAGATCTGCATGACCACGGCAACCGCGCTGGAGGTTATTTATTATAGTTATTGTGCAGGTCACGCAACATATACACGGTGAAAAGGGTGCGGCGATGGACATTGCACCCCGCATCGCGGCGACGAACACAGAAAAGTGCAGAAACTGTGATCCACGCAGGAACTTGAGTGAACGCCAAATGCCGGCAAAGATTGGCGCGTGCTGTGCGCGTGTCACTTTGAGGATAGTGCATGCACGCCAGACAATAGACCGAGACAAAGCGCGCGATCGCGGAGATCGCGAATACCGTCAGAAAGCCGGCGAGTACCTGTCCATTACGGTTGCAAGCCGCCAATACCCCTCCGGCGCACACCAGCGCGATGAACGTGGTCAGGCTCACGATGCGCGTACGGTGTCCGAAATAACGACCGGGTCGTTTCTCCAGCACTAGATCGCGCATCAGGGTGCTCCATTGCGGTTGGATCAGATTAGAGCAGGCGTGATATAGCACCACGCACGCGATGAGTATGGGCACCGCGTTATCCGACCACAGTAGCGGCAACAGTACTACCGGAAACTAGATCAGACATTGCGCGTTGGCACGAGCTAGGATTAACGCCTTACGGGGCGTCCCGCAGCCACCAAGCCGAGCGGACACCAACTACATTAATAATCCGATTAATAGCGGAATAGAGGCAAAGTACACAATATGCTCCGCCGTTGCTCTCAGAAACAGCGCATATGCGGATACATAGGTCTCGCCTGCACCAGCCATCACGGAACATGCGTGCCATCGCATAGCGACTTGTTGAGGAGATTTGATTAAGATCGCCACCTATCGTATCGCAAACAGGCGCGCTCGTAGACGGTATATGGCTGCTTTTCATGTTCCAGCAGGCTTTCTAATGCGGGCCTGTGTGGATCAAATCCGTTTTTGGGTACGGCTAAAGCGCGCCATGTAGTCTTAATGCCGTTGAGTTGTTGTGTTGCTGTACGTGGCGACGCGCGCGGTGGTGAAGAAATTATTGATCGAGATTATCCCGGCATGACGCTAAGATTGTCTATTGAATGGATCGCCGCTTAACACGCATTTTGAGCCGCTGGTTCGAGAACTTTTAAGGTACGCCAGGATCATGTTACAGCACATCGACTTACAACTTGCCCGCGTTGCCGATGCAACCGCGATTGCTCGGATGTCGCGCGATCTAATCGAGGTCGGCCTCGGTTGGAGCTGGACCCCCGCGCGCGTGGCCGCCCATGTCCGGTCGCGCGATTCAGTAGTGCTGGTGGCGCGCGCGCAATGCGACGTCGCGGGTTTCGCGATCATGCAGTTCATGCAGGAGATCGCGCATCTGAATTTGTTCGCCGTCGCCCGCTCGCGCCAGCGGCGCGGCCTTGGCACACGGATGTTGCGCTGGCTTGAGGCATCGGCCAACGTGGCGGGCATCGCCACCATTCAGCTTGAGGTCCGGACCGGTAATCGAGCCGGGCGGGCCTTTTATAAATCGGCAGGCTACGAAGAGGCCATGCTGATTCCAGGCTATTACCGTGGGCGGGAGTCCGCGCTGCGCATGGCACGCTTTCTGCGCATGAACGAGGAATTGGCCGGTTTGATTGCCTTACGACATGACTTTGTACCAGGCTAGACGCGAAGCCGCATACGCGGCTGCTAAAGCATGCTTTCCGCAGCGCGCAAGGCAAATCGCCGCCAGCCAGCCGCTTCACTCCCGATTACTTCGCAAGGCGATTCGAAAATCGGTTACTCCCCGATGTGCAATAACAATCCATCGCGGCGGGCGCGGCGAAACAGAGCCAGGAATAACCAGACGCTCAACGAAATGTAAATCACGTTGAGCACAACCGCATAGAAAAGGAGATCGAGGCGCAGGTGATGTCCGAACAGCGCCGCGCGCATGCCTTCGAATACGTAGCTCGACGGCAACGCGTACGAGACGGGCTGCAGCCAGTCGGGCAGGGTGGCTATAGGATAGTAGATCCCACTGACGGGCGCAAGCGCGAATATTCCAACCCACGCCAGGCTCTCCGCGCCGAGTCCATAGCGCAGCACCAAGGCGGAGATGGCAATACCCAACGCCCAACCCAGCACCAGCAGATTCGCAAAGAACCCGATGAGCGGCAGCCCCAAGCTGAATAGCGAGTAATGATAAAGCGGAATGGCGAGTAGCACGGCCGTGCCGACGCCGATCACAGTGCGAATGAGGCTGATGCCGAGCAGCGACAACACGAGTTCAGAGGGTCGTAGCGGGCTTACGAACAGATGTCCTAGATTGCGTGAATAGAGTTCTTCGAAGAATGGCAAGGTTACGCCAAGCTGGGCGCGAAATAACATATCCCATAACAGTACGCCCGACAGTAATACGCCGCTTGCCTGCGCCACCCAGTCACTGTGGCCGGTGAAAAATTGGGTAATGAAACCCCAGAGGATCATCTGCACCGTAGGCCAATAGGCCAGTTCTAAAATACGTGGCCAGGAGCTGCGTAGCAGATAGGTGTAGCGCAGCACCATCGTACCGACGCGGCTTAAAGATTGATAGCTCAAGCGATAGCCTTGTTGCGGGCCACGTCTAGAAACACCTCTTCCATGGTACGGCGCCCATAGCGGGCGATGAGTTCCTTCGGGGTGCCGCGATCCACAATGCACCCGGCGCGCATCATCAGCACCTTATCACATAGCCGCTCCACCTCCAGCATGTTGTGCGAGGCAAGCAGCACGGTAGCGCCGGTCGCGCGTCGATAGTCTTCGAGATAAGTACGGGTGCGATCCGCAGTGTCGGGGTCGAGCGAGGCCGTGGGCTCATCCAATAGCAGCACCTCCGGCTTGTTTAGTAAGGCCTTGGCCAATGCCACGCGCGTCTTCTGGCCGGACGACATGTTGCGGTAGGAGCGATCGATGAAGCCTTCCAAGTCGAGTTGCGCGGTCAGTTCATCGATGCGCCGCGCGAGCTTGGGCACGCTGTACAAGCGGCCATACACCGTCAGATTCTGGCGCACTGTGAGCCGCTGCGGCAGATCCACGTAGGGTGACGCATAATTGATGCGCGACAACACGCGATAGCGATCGCGCAGCATATCCACGTTCAGCACGAAGATCTGGCCGGAGTCTGGGATCATCAGGCCGAGCAGCATGGCCAGCGTAGTCGTCTTGCCGGCCCCATTAGCGCCCAGCAGCGCATAGGTCTCGCCGCGCTTTACGCTGAAGGTGACGTGCTCGACGGCGCTGATAGCACCGAAGCGCTTGTTGAGATCTATGATCTCAATTGCACAACGGGTGGCGCGTGTGCGCATTTCCATACTCGAGATTACTCGTCTAAAAACACTAAGTCATTGTCGATACGGATATCAACGGTACGCAGGCCCGCCCCCGCGCACGGCCCAGCCACGCAATAGCCATCGTGTATGCGGAACAAGGCGAGATGGGTGGCGCAAACAATCAGTTTACCCTCCTCGTCAAGGAACTAGTCTTGTGACCAATCCAGCGATCCGCCGGTATGTGGACAGCGATTCTCGTAGGCGCATACCTGCTCGTGGTCGCGCATGACGAACAGCTCACCGGCGGTGCCTTCATCCTCCACAGTTACGCCCTTGCACCTGTTGGGTGCAGGTCGCTCAGTCTGCATAAGCACTTATTGCTCATGACGACTCTGATCGCCGTTAACGTATATGTCTCTAACTAGAGTTGCCTTGCTCGGCACGCGTTCGCAACCCGATGTGAGGCACTTCCTACATGACATCGTTCGCAAGTGCTTTCAGATTTCCCGTATCAATACCCACGATGCACGTTCCATTCCAGGATCAATTTATTTCAAGCTGGTAATCCACGTGTTCGTCAATAATCAACTTATCTGCTATGCTCGTGCCGCTTACTCAAGCGGAATTCTCGATCGCATTAATATACCTGATACACGCGTCGCTATACTTGATCTTGTTTCCAAAAGTAATCGAAGGATTTTAACCTCCGTTCGAAAGTGGACGCTAAGATGCTAGGATAATCGCCGCGCCCGGTTAGCGGCGTTTCGCCCATGACACCCTGTTAGGCGCCGCTCACGCAAATCACGGCCCGGCGGTAGGAATAGCTTGAAGGCATGTCTCGAGCGGAGTAATCCGAAGCGGCGTTCGCGGAAGCTATTGCAGGCTCGTAAGATAAGTAAGATAGAATACCTACAAACTCCGCAGACCGGAGGCGGCATTTTACCACGCCTTCGCCGACGTGGAGGGGATAATGCGGATATGGCCAAACAATGAGTCGATTATCTGTCTCCAGCCGGCTGGGCTGCGGCTATGCGGCCGCCGAGATATCTGCGCGAGCTGGGAGCAGATCTTCACGGTAGGCGCGTGTTCCAAGTTCACACTTGAGAGACAATTACTGCACGCGCGATACCCTATTCAGCATCCATGTGCTTATAGAATCCCTCCGCGCAGGCAGCGTATTGCAGGGCCCGGTGCCCGCGATCAATGCCTATCATTTCATGACGGTGATTGGCACACAATACTGCATTGTGCGTCACTGGATCCTATCTATGGTGAGATATTGGAAGCTGAAGTCTTACCCTGAGAATACGTGTACCGTGAGGCGTCGCGGAACAATGCATCGATGCGCGGTGTAGTCGCCGCCGGCCACGAGAACACCGCGTGGGCCGCGGAGATGATGTTGCGTGAAGGCGGTAACGCCTTCGATGCGATCGTTGCCGCGCAGGTCGCGGCGTGCGCGGCCGAGCCTATGCTGACCTCGTTGGGCGGTGGCGGTTTTCTGTTGGCCAAGCCCGCTGGTGAGCGGCCTATGGTGTTTGACTTCTTCGTCCACACGCCGCGCCACAAACGGCCACCCGAGGCGCTAGACCTAAGATCAATCGAAGTAGATTTCGGTGCCGCCCGACAGGCATTCCACATCGGCTGCGGTACAATCGCAACGCCTGGTTGTGTCAAAGGCATGTTCGAAATCCACCGGCGCTTGTGCAGGATGCCAATGCGCGAGCTGTGCGCGCCTGCCATCGAATTTGCGCGCGAAGGTGCGCGCATGAACGACCTGCTGGCCTATATCGCAAGCGTCGTGCATCCAATTTACACCGCCAGCGAGACGACGCGCGCGATATTCGCCGGCAGTGGACCCGACGGGCGACTGGTTGTCGGCGACGTTGTACGCCAGCCGGCATTGGTGGATGTCTTGGAATCATTAGCGATCGAGGGTGAGGATCTCTTCTATCGCGGAGAGATCGCGCGCTTGATCGCGCGCGAGTGTGAACAGCACGGCGGTCTACTAACCCAAGAAGATCTGGAACACTATCGAGTCGAGTTGCGCGAGCCGCTGATAACGAACTATCGAGACGTCAAGGTAATGAGCAATCCGCCGCCGTCATCGGGGGGGATCCTTATCGCCTTCGCACTAAAGCTGTTGGACAAGACCGCGATCGGCTCGCACCCGTTCGGCTCGGTGGCTCATTTGCACCTGCTTGCAAACGCCATGCGGTTAACCCAAAAAGCGCGCATAGACACGCTCCTGGCCAGTGGTTATCTGGATGCCGAGCGGTTGCTGGATGAAGGTTATCTCGCCAGCTACCGCCGACAGATTGCGGGCCGCACGAGTGCCTCACGCGGCACCACGCACATCAGTGTGATTGATCAAGCCGGCAATGTCGCTGCCTTGAGTTGCTCAAACGGCGAAGGTTGTGGCGTGATCGTACCGAAAACAGGGATTATGCTGAACAATATGTTGGGCGAGGACGACTTGAGCCCGCACGGACTGCATGGCTGGCTTGAGGATCAACGCATGACCTCGATGATGGCGCCAAGCATCGTGCTGCGTCCGAATGCAGAAGTAATCGCAACCGGCTCAGGCGGCTCGAACCGCATCCGCACCGCCATCTTGCAGGTATTGATCAATCTCATCGACTTCCGATTAGACGTCGAAACGGCAGTGTGCAGCCCTCGCATTCATCTCGAAGGTGAGCGGCTGAGTCTAGAAGGCGCACTTGACTCCGAAAAACTAAAGTCTTGGCTTTCGACCTTTCCCGAACATGAGATATGGCCAGCGCTGAACCTCTTTTTTGGCGGTGTGCATACAGTGATGAGCGCGGATGGCAAGTTTCAAGGCGCGGGCGATCCGCGCCGCGGCGGCGTGTCGCGAGTCATTGCTTGATGGGCTTGATGAATAGGCATCTCGTGCACTGTGGATTTACACGAAGCGTGCTAGCGCGGTGTGAGTTGATCACCATCGGTGGTGACGATATTCCTGCCGTGCGACTTCGCCTCATAGAGTCCGCGGTCGGTGCAGCGTAATAAGGCATTGATGTCCCGTCCGCGCCGATATTGACAAATGCCGGCGCTCATGGGCAGATGCGGGAGATCGTGGCCGATCTGAAGGATGCGAAGTTTATTTGAGGCAAGCGGTATCGGCGATTGCTTGAGGCCCCTATGAGCTATACCGACAGAATCGGGATAAGGAGCGAGAGTCTCCAGTTGATTCCCCCATTAAATGACTATTTAGAATAATCAAGAAATGGACATTTCAGTAACAGAGTTCAAAGCGCGCTGCCTAGCCTTGATCCGTCAGATTGAAAGGGCCGCGAGCCCGTGATATCAAGCGCCGTGGAAAGATTGTTGCGCAGCTGGAGCCGCCAAAGACAAGCGAACAAGAGCTAAACCCTTGGGAGAGGGTGCGGGCCGAAGTCGCGGGCACAATGTGCCACTTCGAGCCGGGTGAGTCTGCATTACATGATGAGGATTTCGAGACGCTGTGTTGAGCGTCTTGCTGGACACGCACATCTGACTGTGGAACACAGGTGCGCCAAGCTTTGATGCTGATGTGCGCGCTGCCCTTGATCAGGTGGCTGCCAACCATATCTTCCCTGCATTTCAACCACTAGTCTATGGGAAGCCCGGATGCTGGTCTCAAAGGGGCGTATCCAGCCAGCCAAGCGTTTTGATCTTTGGATAAGAAGGATCGCCTCGCCAGGGATCGTTGTTACGCTCCCGTTCGATATAGATATCATTTGTGCCTTGCACGAGCTGCCAAAGAGCTTCCACGGCGACCCCGCCGATTGCCTCATCGTTGCCAGGCCCGCGCGCATGATATGCCGCTCGCGACACACGATACGAGAATCCGCAATGCCCGCGTTATCAAGCTATGGAGGCCGTAAGGCGCGGCCGACTTGAGCCGTTTTATTGACTCTACTCCTTAATTCGTGCAGCAGGCTGCGTCCGGAGCATCTCGGAAGCAATGGCCCTGCGATGCCGACGACTAGCGAGAAGATGGATCCTTCCATTGGCTACGCACGCAGCTTCCCGCGCGATCCGCACCCGAGACTTCATCGTCATTTCCACTTAAGCAGCAGGCTCTGATCCTCAAGCAACTTTACGTGCGTGCTGAAACCCAGACTGGCCTCGGACAACGTGCTGCGCAGCCACTCAGCATCCCGACGGGAGGCACGGATCAGACGCAGCCTGTTGGCTTTCATCGGCACCATGCGCAGTTCGCGCAGTGCGCCGGTACGCGCGTCCAATTGTGCGAAATACATGAGCCGTAGATCATCCCGGAAACACTCATAGCCACGAATTCCTTCGTAGTCATTGATGAAGTCACCACAGCCGTAGAGGATCAGCTTGTCTTTGTACACCTCGATGGGGCGAGGATGATGCGATGAGTGGCCGTGCACAAGATCTACGCCGAGCTCGATGAGCGCATGCGCGAACCGTACATGCTCAGGCGGGATTTTGTAGCCCCAGTTGCCGCCCCAGTGGATGGACGCGACAACCAGATCATCGGCCGTCTTCGCCGCGCGGATGCAGTCCGCTATGGCGGCCACAGCTTGATGCGACAGATCGCCTAAGAAATTGACGCCCGGCCGGTCCGCGCGCGCAGCCCACACCGGGGAAACGCCACTGTCCTTGGTCCCGAAGCCGAATACCAGGACGGCACGCCCGTTGTCGAGCCTAACCCTCGCGGGCCGCTGCGCCGCTTTAAGGTTGCGACCCGCGCCCACCGTCGCGAGATCTTCGTCCTCCAGGGTCTTGAGGGTGTCGATGAGTCCGCAATATCCATAGTCTAGGACATGATTATTGGCGAGCACCACGACATCGGGCCGGGCGGCGGTCAGGCATCCCACATTCTCCGGGTGCACCCGATAGTGGATGCCCTTGTCGGGCCAGTAATCCTCGCCGGTGGTGATGCTGGTCTCGAGATTGATGATGCGCACATCAGGCGAAAACTGGTCGAGCACTTGCAATGCGTCCCCCCACGGATACGCGAATGGAACCGGTGCGGGTATCTCGCCATTATTGGCCTCGGCCAGAGTGACGTAGTCGCGAGCGTCGTGAACATAGGTCTCGTGAAGCGTCGGCTTACTCGGATGGGGCAGGATCTGATCGACACCCCGCCCTATCATCACATCCCCACATAAAAACAGGCTGAACTTATGCGTCTTGCCTTTGCCGGTAGGGCGATGACGCGCTAGCGACCCAGGCATAGTAGACATACGTATTCCTGCGCTTAAGGCTGCGCCTACCATGGACGGCATCAGTGCTGACACGCCCAACCCCAGCAATAAATGCCTTCTGCCCTGTCGCACTACGAACGGCGCTTTGCTCGCACTTAGCCTTTCCATCGATGTTTAGCACCATAGAGGCTGATGTACAAGCCTCTCATGGCCGAGCGTGGAATAAGGATGCTTTGGCTAAACAAACTCGCCAACGCCACGTGCGAGACTGCGCACCTCACGCACTGCGACGGTCAGCATGGCGAGATCTGTTTTGCCTGAAGATTTCAGGTCGTCGATCACATTGAGATAATGCCTGACGGCCGCCTTCTTGTCTGCAAGCCACACTCGCACCCGCTCTTTGCTGGTCTTGATGTCGCGCGTGTACTTTAGCAACTCCGTGGTCAATACACGTAGCTCGGCGTTTAATTCGTCGCGCAGCATCGCACGCGCCCCCCGATGCCAATGATCCAGCCCCGGCAGCGCAGCCACGCGCTCGTGCAGCCAGTCGAAAGCTAGCGATATACCAAGCTCGAAATAAGTATCGGCGACGGGCTCGATTTCCATGTCCATGTTGCGCGCGACCATGACGATGTTGAGCGCAGCGAACAGCACTTCGAGATATGCCACGTGCCGTGCGAGTTCGTTAGGCACGGCTTTGCTGCGCAACTGCCGAATGCGCGTTGTCACCGCGTCGCGAGCAGGCCCCCGCAATAGATGAGGTACGCGACCGCGCACCGTCTTCACACCGGCGGCGAAATACTCAATGTTAGTGGCAATATCGAGCGAGGTGCGGCGATTACGCAGCAACCAAATGGCGCCTCTATCCACTAGCCGATTTACCGCCGCCATCATGGCTAACTGACTAGCCGCAGCAACTTTGTTATCCAATCCCTCAATGGCGCTCCACAGTGCACGTGCCTCGAATATCTCGCGGGCCGCCCAGTAGGCGCGCGCGATGTCGGAGGTACGGTCGCCCGTGCGTTCCTGCACTTGCATGCAGAAGGTACTGCCCATGCGGTTGACCATGTCATTGGTGACATAGGTTGCAATAATCTCGCGGCGCAGTGGATGATCTTCTAGTTCCGGCCCGAAACGTGCTCGCAGTGTGGCGGGAAAGTAGTCCCGCAACGTGCGCGCGAGATAGGCATCGTCTGCGATCGCAGAATCTACCAGTTGGGTGTTGAGCCAGATCTTTCCATAGGCGAGCAGCACCGCAAGCTCCGGGCGCGTAAGCCCCGTCTTGGCAACCTCGCGCTTGGCTAGTTCCTCATCGTTTGGAAGCGCCTCCAGCGCACGTTTCAATAGACCTTCGCGCTCGAGTTTGCCGATCATGCGGGCGTGGCCGCTCAGCAGATCAGCCGCCTGCGAAGCGGCGATGCTAATCGCCTGGGTTTGTAGATAATTGTCACGCAACACCAGCTCGGCGACTTCGTCAGTCATCGCGGTGAGCAGTTCATTGCGCCGAGCCAACGTTAGTCGATTCTGCGTGAGTTCGCGATTCAGCAATATCTTGATGTTGACTTCATGGTCCGAGCAATCCACGCCCGCGGAGTTGTCGATGGCGTCGGTATTGATTTTGCCGCCGCCGTGCGCAAACTCAACGCGCGCGAGCTGTGTGAGCCCGAGATTGCCGCCCTCACCGGTTACGCGGCAGCGCAGCTCATTGGCGTTGATGCGCACGTTATCGTTGCCGCGATCGCCCACGTCACTATGGCGTTCGGTGGTGGCCTTGACATATGTACCGATGCCGCCATTCCAGAGCAGATCTACCGGCGCGCGTAAGATGACCTGAATCAATTGATTGGGCGCCAGGCGCTCGGCCTCGACACTCAACGCCGCGCGCGCCTTGGGACTAAGCAGTATGGACTTGGCCGTGCGCGGATAAACGCCGCCGCCCGCGGATATGGCTTCGCGGTCATAGTCATTCCAGGACGAGCGCGGCAGCTCGAATAGGCGCTTGCGCTCGGCAAACGCGCGTTTGGTCTCAGGATTGGGGTCGAGGAAGATATGTCGGTGGTCGAACGCGGCGATTAGGCGAATATTAGCCCGCTGAAGCATGCCATTGCCGAACACGTCGCCGGACATGTCGCCGATACCGACTGCGGTGAAAGGTGTCGTGCGGATGTCGAGATCCAATTCGCGAAAATGACGATTGACGCCCTCCCACGCGCCGCGCGCGGTGATACCCATTTTCTTATGGTCGTAGCCGTGTAGGCCGCCGGAGGCGAAGGCGTCGCCCAGCCAAAAGCCGTACTCGGCTGCAATCTCATTGGCGATGTCGGAAAAGGCTGCTGTGCCCTTGTCCGCGGCCACTACCAGATACGGATCGTCGCCGTCATAGCTTACGACATCCGGTGGCGGTTCAATCGTGCCGTCTACGCGATTATCGGTAAGATCCAGCAGGCCGCGCATAAAGGTTTGATAGCAACGGATGATCTCGCGCTGCACGGCGTCGCGATCGTCGGTCGGCGGCAGTTGTTTGCACACAAAGCCACCCTTGGCGCCGACTGGTACGATCACCGCGTTTTTGACCATCTGCGCCTTCATCAGTCCCAAGATTTCGGTGCGGAAATCCTCGCGCCGATCCGACCAGCGGATGCCACCGCGCGAGACCCTGCCGCCGCGCAGGTGCACGCCTTCCACCCACGGGGCATAGATGAAGATCTCGAACATAGGCAGCGGTGGCGGCAGATCAGGAACGCCCTTAGAATCGAGCTTGAACGCCACGTAGCCTTTGCCAGATTGGCGGTCTGCGTCTTTTTGAAAGT
>DATACK010000213.1:0-22708 GCA_036259115.1 Gammaproteobacteria bacterium
ACGGCGCGCCGCGCGCACCTCGCCTGCAGGCGAATTAATACTGCTGGCCGACCAGGACCGCTCACTCTGGAACCAGGATCAAATCGCGGAAGGCTTGGCGCTAGTGGAGCAGGCGCTGTCATCGCGCCGATTCGGTCCGTACACACTGCAGGCGGCGATCGCGGCGGTGCACGCGGAGGCCCCTAATGCCATTGCCACGGACTGGGCCCAGATCGTCGGACTATATGACGTGCTGGCGCGGACGGTACCGTCGCCGGTGGTTGAGCTGAACCGCGCCGTGGCGGTCGCGATGCGCGATGGCCCGGAAGCAGGCCTTGACTTGATCGATGCTATCCTGGCGCGGGGCGATCTGCAGGACTACCATCTGGCGCACTCGGCGCGGGCGGAGCTTTGCCGGCGTCTTAACAGAACGGCGGAAGCCCGCTCCGCCTATGCCCGTGCTTTAAACCTCGCGCAGCAGCATCCGGAGCGGCGGTTTCTCGAACGACGGCTGCGCGAGCTGCCGGGCTGAAAAGCCGAGCGCTGTCTAGTAACCGCGCTAGCGCTGATGCCGAGTGTTGGGGAGTTCATCTACATAAGCGAAGAGAAGTAGTACACCGCGGAGAAAGTTGCGGATGACACTGCCTTCACCGTCCCACGTGCATCAGACCGTGAGCGAGTTGCACTGGTCGTAACGGGCCCGGCAGCCTTTCACGATCTATTGCGGCGCTTCGAGAAATCCCTTTGCCGCTTTTAGATCAGCGGTTCCAAAGCCTTCAGTGAAGCGGCCATAGACGGGTGCCAGCATTCGCGCGCCTGGCCGGTCTGATGTTGTTGATGCCAGAGCCGGGCGAGACTTGTGGTGCTACGCAGTTCTCAGCATAGAAGTTCCTGCTGGCGCGCCCAGTCGAGTGCTTACAGGAAGTGCTTTTCGGCGATTGCGGCGGTATCCGGCTCGGGCCGTAACAGAAGAAGCTCGCCTTTGATGCGCAGCAATTCGGCCACGCACGAGCATTCTTCGTCACGGTCAGATCGCGCGAGCGCCTCGTCGATTGCAACAAACACTTAGGCAAACTGGCCGGTACCGGCAAGGCCTTCCGCCGGCGCATCAAGAAATTCCGTGTGGCGGAGGACGAAGCTGCTCCTGCAAAGCTCGTCCAATGCGATGCGAAGAAGCCGTAATCCAGTTCCGAAGTCGCCGCGCTTGATGAGTAGCACTCCCTTGTAACAGCGGTCCCAGACGTTCCCGGCGCCAAGGGCGAGCTTTGCGGAATGATCGAGCAATATTGCCACAGAGCGTTCCGCTGTTTCCGTATCGCCAATGAAAAGCGCAACCGGACACGCCGCCAGCGTTATGCAGCCGGGTATCCAAGCCTCGTAATGGCCATGAAACTTACGTTGGAGTTTGTCGTAGTTAAGAAAGCTCCGATTGTCAGAGTTCCTTAATATCCATCGCTCGATCCATCACTCGGAGGTGGCGCCGACGGGGAAACTGAATCATTGCTGTCACTGCTGGTGGTGCTCGTATCGGATGTAATTGTCGTTGAATCAGACGTTGGGTTAAATGAGCCAGCCAGAGTAATGATCAAGATGGCCGAGTAGCTGATGAGCGTCACGAACATCACCAGAAAAGAAGGGCGAATATAGCGCTCGGGTGCTACAAGCACGGCTATTACGCATAACAAGACAATGCCTAAGCAGACAATACTGGGAACGGTCATGAAGAGATCAGACGTCATGTCACCTCGCACATCAGTCATTGATTATAAATACGGTAAGGGATGACTCCGCTGAGAGCAAGAGATTTCCAACAACTTTATCTATCCTATGGCTATGCATTGGCCACATACGTCTATAAACCGCCGGTGGCGCATCTTGCTACAATTTGGTCAGCCAACATCGGATAGATAATGTACAGAGGTACCCTGTTGATCATCGCCGCGCCCTCTGGAGCTGGCAAGACCAGCCTGGTCAACGCGCTGGTGGCATCACTGCCCGGCGTTGTGGTGTCAGTGTCCCATACCACGCGTCCCAAGCGCCCGCTGGAGCAAGAAGGCGTGCATTACCATTTTATTGATCACGCAGCCTTCAATGCCATGGTCGAAGCGGACCTGTTTTTAGAGCACGCGCGTGTGTTTGATCAGCACTATGGCACGTCGCGCGCGGCGGTGGAAAGTCAACTTGCTCAAGGTCTGGACGTGATACTAGAAATCGATTGGCAAGGGGCCAGCCAGGTACGAGCCCGCGTGTGCGATTGCGTTTCGATATTCATCATTCCGCCCTCGCGACAGGCGCTGGAACAGCGGCTGCGCGCACGCGCCCAGGATTCCGAGGAGACCATCGCACGGCGAATGCGCGCGGCGGTGGACGAGATGCACCATTATGCTGAATTCGATTATCTGGTGGTCAATGACGATTTCGACCAGGCATTGACCGCCTTAAAGGCGATCGTGCTCGCCAGCCGGCAGCGGATTGCGGCACAGGTTGAGAGAGAGCGCGAACTGCTGCAGCAATTGCTGGCATGAGGTCAATCCTTTAAACTTAATAACTTATACTTAATTAAGTCAGGAGCTCTTGATGGCACGAATTACTGTAGAAGACTGTTTGGAGAACGTCGAAAACCGTTTTCAATTGGTGCTCATGGCCAGCCGCAGGGCGCGGCAACTCGCCAGAGGTATGAAACCTCTGGTGGAATGGGAGAACGATAAGCCAACGGTAGTGGCGCTACGCGAGATTGCGGAAGGAAAAATCGGGGCCGAGGTATTGGATCAGCCGTTAGCTGAGGTATGGGAGCACGATTTGGAGGCGCGCCGCGGCAGGGTATACATCGGCGATACCAGCATCGCAGATTCTGACACCGGCTTTGATGAGGCCGATGAGCAACGTGGTGCCCGGCGCGACCGGATCGAGGATAGCGACCAAGAGCACTGAGCACTGCTGCGCGCACCTTATGGCCGATGTCCTCACCCCGGCGCCTGCCGAGCCTGTCACGAACGATCCGACTCGCTTCCTGATCGGCAACTTATGCGCGCTGCTTGAGACGTATCTAGAGCCGTCGCAGATAAAACGGGTCTATCGCGCCTATCTGTTTAGCGCGCAAGCACACCAGGGCCAAAAACGCCTCACCGGCGAACCCTATATCGATCATCCATTGGCCGTGGCCCATACCATGGCCGAGATGCGCATGGACGCGGACAGCATCATCGCTGGCCTGTTGCACGATGTCATCGAGGATACCCCCACCGCCAAGGAACAACTGGCACGCGAGTTCGGGCGGGACGTTGCGGAATTGGTCGACGGCGTCAGCAAGTTGACTCATCTTACCTTCGGTTCGCGGGCCGAAGCGCAAGCCGAGAACTTCCGTAAGATGATGCTGGCCCTGGTCAAAGATCTGCGCGTGATCATGGTTAAGCTTGCGGACCGCCTGCACAACATGCACACCCTGCGGGTGATGCCGCCGGAAAAACGGCGCCGAATCGCGCGCGAGACGCTGGAGATATACGTGCCTATCGCGCAACGTTTGGGTATGAACATGCTGCGCCACGAGCTAGAGCAACTAGGCTTCGAGGCGCTGTATCCACGCCGTTACCGAATATTGGAGTCGGCCGTCAAGCGCAGCCGCGGCAACCGTAAGGAGCTTTTGCAGAAGATCGAGACAGCGCTCGCGACCCGGCTCGCCGAGGTGGGAATCGAAAGCCGCGTGCTTGGCCGCGAAAAGAGCCTGTATAGCATCTACAAGAAAATGCGGCAGAAACATCTGTCATTCAATCAGGTGTTTGATGTATTCGCGGTCCGCATGATAGTCAAAGACGTGGACACCTGCTATCGCGCACTGGGCGTAATTCATAGTCTCTACAAGCCCGTGCCTGGGCGCTTTAAAGATTACATTGCAATCCCAAAGGTAAACGGTTATCAATCGCTGCACACCGTGCTGTTCGGTCCGCACGGAATTCCCATAGAGGCTCAGATCCGCACTGAGGAAATGGATCGCGTTGCGCAGGTTGGCATTGCCGCGCACTGGTTATACAAGGCGGGTGATAACTCCAGCATCAAGATGCAGGCGCGAGCACATGAATGGCTGCGGGAGGTGCTAGAAATTCAGCAGAACGCGCGCAGCTCGCTGGAATTTCTGGAAGGGATCAAAACGGATCTGTTTCCGGACGAGGTATATGTATTTACGCCGGCCGGCGACATCCGCGAACTGCCGCGCGGCGCCACTGCGGTAGATTATGCGTATTCAGTACACTCCGACATAGGCAACACCTGTGTCGCCGTCAAGATCGACCGTCGCCTCGCGCCTTTGAGCACGGTGCTGCAGAGCGGGCAAACGGTAGAGGTTATCACGCAACCAGACGCACGACCTGATCCCATCTGGCTAAACTTCGTGGTGACCGCCAAGGCCCGCGCGAATATCCGCCACTTCCTCAAACACCAGCAGGACGAGGAGGCGGTGCGTCTAGGTCATCGTCTGCTGCGCACCGCATTGGCAAATCATGGACTGGATGTCGATAGCATGGATAAAGACCGCATTGCACACTTGTTGAAAGACATCGGCCTCGATAGTTTCGATGCGCTGTTGAAAGACATCGGTCTTGGTAACCGGATGGCGCCCCTGGTGGCGCAGCGCCTGGTGGTTGGTGGCGGTCACGACGATAGCCGCCCGCTCGCAATTCACGGTACCAATAGCGGTTCGCTGGCGATTCAGGGTACCGAAGGTATGGTGGTGAGTTTCGCTAAGTGTTGCTATCCGATTCCCGGTGATCCCATCGTAGGCGTGATGAGTGCCGGGCGCGGATTGGTCATTCATCGCGAGTCCTGCCGCAATGCGGCCGCGCATCGGAGTAAGCCTGATAAGTGGATTCAGGTGTTTTGGTCTTTGGAGCCGGTAGGAGAGTTTACCTGCGGAATCCGAGTGCAAACAGCCAACCAGCGCGGTGTATTGGCGGCGCTGGCATCCAAGATATCGGATCAGGGTTCCAACATCGAGAACGTCTCTTTCGAGGAGCGCGACGGCATCACCACCACCATCATCTTTGTGCTGACTGTACGCAGCCGTCGGCACCTGGCGCAGATTATGCGCGTTATCCGTGGAACGCCGGAGGTGTATCGGGTACAGCGCACGAGGGGGTGAGCCACAATCAAAATGTCCGGCGAACATTTGATTGCGGCGAACGCCAACACGGATGTACGGGCCGGGGTTTAGAGATGCTGGAATGTCTTGTCAATAATGGCTTGCCGAGGCTCGAGATAAAGCAAGTGAATGGCTAGCGAATACATCGGCCCCGGCGAACGATCGAACATGGATAAGATATGAGGTTCTTGGTTTTGAGAAGACGTAATCGCATCTGCCGGTAATGTATTTAAATGTATTTAGATGTCACGCTACGCTGATAGAGCTGACTGTTATCCGCGGATGTTAATTCTAACCCCCTTATCCTTCACCTTTAATCCAGGAGCCGTCCATGACTCGCCAGTCAATCGCCGCTGACCGGGCGCCGCAGGCCATCGGAGCCTACTCACAAGCCATTAAAGTTGGAAATACCGTTTACCTTTCCGGCCAGATACCCTTGGCGCCGGAGACCATGGAACTCGTGGACGGAGATATGAAAGCGCAGATCCGGCGCGTGCTCGACAACTTAGCCGCGGTTGCTGAAGCCGCCGGCGGTACACTCGCGGACGTTGCCAAGCTCAGTGTGTTTTTAACCGACCTGACCCATTTTCCGTTGGTCAACGAGATCATGGAAGAGTATTTCCAGCCGCCCTTTCCGGCACGTGCCGCAATCGGCGTGGCGGCCTTGCCTAAAGACGCTAGTGTGGAGATAGATGCGATCATGTTGCTGCCCTAAGTCGCGCCAGCGGGTCTGCTAATCAATTATGTCCGCGCCGCAGCGCGCTCCCGAAACGAAAATCATAAATGCCGCTGCATCCGAGTCTGTCGCACGACTCAAGGGTGCCAGTCCCGCCGTGCTGCAAAAACTAGAGCGTCTTGACATCCGCACGCTTAGGGACCTGCTCTTTCACCTGCCCGCGCGTTACCAGGACCGCACGCGGATCACGCCCATCGGCAGTTTGCAGCCCGGCGATGAGGCCGTGATTGAGGGTTTCATAGATCTCGCCGAAGTCGTATTTCGACGCCGGCGTATGCTGCTCGCGCAAATCAGCGATGGCACCGGCAGCCTCATACTGCGTTTTTTTCATTTCGGCCCCGGCCAGCAGCGGGCGCTGACCAAGGGCGCACGGCTGCGGTGTTTTGGAGAGGTACGCCGCGGCGGCGCCTTCCTTGAGATGGTACATCCGGAGTATCGATCACTGTATGCACATACGGAGGTCGATGCGCATCTGACGCCTGTGTATCCCGTCACAGAGGGTCTGCGTCAGGCGGTTTTGCGCCGGCTCATGGTGCAGGCACTCGCTTGGTTAGCCGCTTCGCAAACGCGGTTAGCCGACCACGTGCCGACAGATTATCTCGCGGACTTCGCAGGCATGAGCTTGAAGGCGGCGCTTTTATATCTGCACCGGCCGCCCCACGATGCGGATTTAGACCTACTCAATACGGGACGTCATCCCGCGCAAAGGCGCCTCGCGTTTGAGGAGCTATTAGCCCACCAATTAAGTCTTGTGCGGCTGCGTGCCAGTGTGCGTCAACATCCCGCGCCTGTTGTCCAAACATCGGGCACATTGTGTCGCGAGTTCGAATGTCACCTGGGTTTTGCCTTAACCGGCGCGCAGCGCCACGTAGTCGATGAAATCATCGTGGACATGGCGCGCCCGCATCCGATGCTGCGCTTGGTGCAGGGCGATGTGGGCGCCGGCAAGACCGTAGTCGCCGCAGCGGCCTGTCTCTGTGCGGTGGAAGCCGGCTATCAGGCTGCGGTTATGGCCCCCACCGAAGTGCTGGCTGAACAGCATTACGATAGCTTTTCCAAATGGCTGCAACCGCTGGGCCTCGAAACGGTATTGCTCTCCGGCAAGCTGAAAGTGCGTGCGCGCAAGCGGGCGCTGACTGAGATCGAAAGCGGTAAGGCGCACGTGATCATCGGTACGCACGCCCTTTTTCAAGAGGATGTGGAATTTCACAACATGGCGCTGGTGGTAGTTGACGAGCAGCATCGATTCGGTGTCCATCAGCGCTTGGCGTTGCGCGACAAAGGCCAACGCGCCGGGCGCTTGCCGCACCAGCTCATCATGACCGCAACACCGATCCCGCGCACCTTGGCGATGACCGCGTACGCCGATTTGGATTATTCAGTAATCGATGAATTGCCGCCCGGCCGCAGGCCAGTCAAGACCGTGGCATTGCCCGAAGCCCGCCGCGAAGAAATCGTCCAGCGCATAAGCCACGCCTGTGGGCAAGGACGACAGGCCTACTGGGTGTGTATCTTGATCGAGGAGTCGGAAGTCTTACAGTGCCGCGCTGCCGAGGATACACACGCATTGCTAAGCGATGCTTTGCCACACTTGCGCGTCGGACTGGTACATGGGCGCATGAAGCCGGAGGAAAAGCAACGGGTGATGGCTGATCTGAAGGCGCGCGCTATTGATCTGTTGGTGGCCACTACCGTGATCGAAGTCGGCGTGGACGTGCCTAATGCCTCGCTGATGATCATCGAGAATGCCGAGCGCTTAGGATTGGCTCAACTCCATCAACTGCGCGGCCGCGTGGGCCGGAGCGATATTGAGAGTAGCTGCGTATTGCTTTATCGCCCACCGCTGTCGGATCACGCGCGGCAACGGCTCGATGCGCTGCGCCGGACTAACGACGGCTTTGAGATCGCGCGCATCGACCTTAAGTTACGTGGTCCTGGCGAGGTGCTGGGCACGCGTCAGACCGGCGTGCTGCAATTGCGCATCGCCGATTTGACGCGAGATCAAGATCTATTGCCGAAAATCCGGGCGGTGACCAAGCGCATGGTCGCGGAACAGTCGCCGCACGTGGATGCGCTGATTAAGTGCTGGTTAGGAGAATCGATACGGTTTGGGCGGGTGTAAGGAGACGCGCATATCGCACGCATGACAGGCATGCAGCTCTCATTACGGTATTCGCACGCTTGGAACGTCACGCCGGCCGAGGCGCGTGCGATTCAAAACGAACTGCGCAGCCACGTCATCCAAGACGACTGCGTAGACAAGGTTGATCATGTCGCCGGCATCGACGTAGGCTTCGAGGCGCGCGGCGCGGTAACGCGAGCAGCGGTGGTGGTGTTGTCGTTTCCGTCACTTGAGATTGAAGAACAGGTGATCGCGCGCCGTTCGACGAGTTTTCCTTATGTGCCTGGCCTACTGTCATTCCGCGAAGTGCCCGCGGTGTTGGATGCGCTGGCGCAATTAACGATTCCGCCCGATTTATTATTATGCGACGGCCAGGGCATCGCGCATCCGCGCAGGTTTGGAATAGCCAGTCACATCGGAGTATTGACCGACTGGCCGACCATTGGCGTTGCGAAATCATTATTGATTGGCTTCCATGCTGAAGTGCCCGCAGAGCGTGGCAGCTGGGCGCCGGTCAAGCAGCGCGGCGAGACCATCGGTGCAGCACTACGCACCCGCACCAACGTCAAGCCCGTGTATGTTTCGCCTGGAAACAAGATTAGCCTAGTAGCCGCAATCGCGTACGTTATGCGCTGTACCACGCGCTATCGGTTGCCAGAGACAACACGCCTGGCCGATCGGCTGGCTTCAGGCAAAGATTAGCCCAGGGTCGCGCCTGAAAGCGGAGGCAGGCAGATGAACCATCGGCAAAGCGCTCGGGTATGCCGGTTTAGCTATTCTCAAACGCCGATCCATTTAGATTACCGCTTGCACCATTAAGCACTGGCGCGAACACCCTCGCACGGCAAGTGTATGGGCGCGCTGGTGTTGGCATCCAAACGCACTGCGGTAAGTGCGCCACCCCACACGCAGCCACTGTCGAGCGCGATGATGCCGGGTGCACGGTGATAGCCGAGCGCTGCCCAATGTCCGAAGACGATGTTTATGTCCTTGTTCCGTCGATCCGGCACTTGAAACCAGGGCATTAAATGGGATGGCTGGTTGCCAGGCGGCCCACTCGCATGCATGTCCATGCGGCCTTCCGCGTCGCAGTAGCGCAGGCGCGTGAAGACATTGATGATGACCCGCGCGCGAGGCCAGCCGGTCAGACTCGCGGACCAGAGATCGGGTTGGTCGCCATACATGTTGTACATGAGCTGTTGATAGTCGTCACCGCGCAGCAAATGCTCGACTTCTGCGGCGCAGGTGCGCGCGATGCCCAAATCCCATTGCGGTACGAGTCCCGCGTGCAACATGGTGTAGCCTAACGTTTCATCATGGTGTAGGAGCGGCCTGCGGCGCAGCCAATCGATGAGCTCCTCACGGTCATGCGCCTCCAGTACGGCGCGCAGGCTGCTGCCTGGTTTGGTTTGACGCGCGCCGACATGCTCAGCCAGCAGGTGCAGGTCGTGATTGCCCAGCACGCATAGCGCGGTCTCGCCTAAATCCTTTACGAAGCGCAGTATCTCCAAGGACTTAGGCCCGCGATTGACCAGATCGCCGACCAACCACAGGCGGTCGCGGCCGGCGTGGAACCTGAGCTGCTTGAGTAGTGCCCTGAATTCTTCGTAGCATCCCTGAATGTCACCTATTGCATAGATAGCCATAGCTTAATCGGTTGCTACAAAAGACTCATCGTTTAGCATCATATGTGTAGGCGCAGTTTCAGCCGCAACCATGTAGCAAATAGCCGTACCTACGTAGCTTGCTAGCTCGCAGGCCGGGCGGATGTGCGGCATAAGAACGCCTTAATGCAATGCGCGCGGAATCGACAATGTGAAAGGCGAGATCTCGGCGTCGAATTCGGTGCCGTCATCAGCCAGCATTTGATAGCTGCCGCGCATGGTACCCACCGGCGTCTCTAGCATAGCACCGCTGGTGTACTGAAAGCCCTCGCCCGGCCGCAGATGAGGCTGCTCGCCTACTACGCCATCGCCCCGCACCTCTTGCACCTTACCATTGGCATCGGTGATGATCCAATGGCGGGTCAGGAGCTTGGCGGGAATGCTGCCCACATTATGTATGGTCACCGTGTACGCGAACACGTAGCGATTCTGTGCGGCGTCGGATTGGCTTTCGACGAAGGCGGTGGCAACTTTAACTTTAATGTTGTAGATGTTGGTATCGTTCATATAACCATTATAGGTGCAAAAGATATATAGGATACTGCGGAAAACCCAGCGTCTTTTTATTCATGCTCATCCATGACTAACGGATCGGCCGGCTTGACGTTAGCCAACGCCGCAAACTGCTCCAATGTCAGCATTTCGGATCGTAGGCTTGGATCAACGCCCGCGGCCTCAATGTCTCCGGTGCCGAGCAGCTGTTTGAGGGCATTCCTAAGCGTCTTGCGCCTTTGGGCAAACGCGTGCTTCACGATGCGTGCAAACCACTTTTCATCAATGACTTTAATCTGTGGTCGCGAGCAGGGTACAAGTCGCAGTAAGGCGGACTCGACTTGAGGTCGTGGCGAAAAGACTCCGCTGTCGACCGCAAACAGACGTTCGCATCGGCAGCGATATTGCACCATCACCGACAACCGCCCATAGGTGCGACCGCCGGGACTGGCCGTGATCCGTTCAACCACCTCCCGTTGCAACAGAAAATGCATGTCTTCGATCGCATGCGCTTGCCTCAACAGATGAAAGATCAGTGGCGTAGAAATGTTATAAGGCAGATTGCCTGCTATTCGCAACTTGCCTGCTTTGGGCGCCAGACTAGAAAAGTCGAAGTTGAGTGCATCGTGTGAGTGAATACTCAGCTCGCCGATGCCCGCGCACCGCCTCGTAAGTTCCGGAATCACGTCGCGATCCAACTCAACCACGTGCAAACGCCCGAGCCGCTTGAGTAGCGGGACCGTAATGGCGCCAAGGCCCGGTCCGATTTCTACCATGCATTGGTCTGGCTGTGGCGCGATCGCATTTACGATGCGTTGGATTACACCCGTATCGTGTAAAAAGTGCTGCCCAAAGCGCCTGCGTGGACGATGTAACATCGCTGGTTTGATCCTTACGCATAGGTTGCAGAGGCGCTAAGCAGGCAAAGCATCATGAACCAAGAACTTGCGCGGCCTCTGCACGGCGGTTGTCTCTGCGGTAATGCTACTAGCTGATGGCCAGACGCGGCGACTGAGGGCTTGAGTGAGGTTCGGCCATGTTTGATCCCGCGGATTCTCAGGCGAAGGGCCCAGTCTGCAAGCGACAGGATAAGCTGAGCATCGAGCACAGGCGCCAGCGATACGGTACGATTGCGGCCCTGGCGGTTTAGCCTGATAAAGCGCCTGATCGGCAGCCGCAATCAAAGCGGCGTCGGTGTTGATCTTGCCATCACTGCCGAGTTCCGTCACGCCCGCGCTGGGCGTGAGCGTTATGGCGCGAGTGCAGGTTCGGAGCTTTTGGCGGCTATGTAGGGCTTTGCTGCAACCGTATGGCGAATACGCTCGGCCAACGCGAATGCCCCTCACAGGCCGTTCTCGGGCAGAATTACCACGAATTCCTCACCACCGAAGCGCGCGGGCGTATTGGTGCTGCGCACTACTGCCTGCAGATGCTCGGCCACCCGAGCCAACACTGCATTGCCCATAGGATGGCCGTAGATATCGTTGCTTGTCTTTAAGTGATCGATAGTCAGCATAATAACCGCCAGAGAAAGGCTATAGTGCGGCGCGCGCGACCTCATCGAAGGCGGTAGTTTACTTGACGCCGGTTGGCGAATCCCGTTAATTCGTCATAATTGGCCAGTGTTTGCAAGGCGGTCTCGGTTGCCGCGCGGCCCGCGAGTTGACGCTGATGAGCAAAAAGGCAATCCTAACTGGATCAAAATCAGCGGCAATGTCACCAGTGTCGTGGCCACCGCCTGTTCCTTTAAAATTCGCATGTATGAGGCAGCCACGTAGGCGCCGATTTTCCGTGTTCACCATGTTAGTAAAGACTGTCCGCAACGCATTCATTTGCCGCTCGCTGTCATTGACCGCTGTCAGCCGCCGCACGGCGGCCAAGCCCTGGTTCGCGCGCGTGGATGATCTGTGCCGTGAGCGCGAGCTTTTATGAGATCGAGGCTTCGGCCTTAGCCAATCTTTGCGGCTGATCGCCGCCGTTGGCGGTCAGCCGCCTGCACCGCATGAGATGTTCATCAATGGCGGTGAGCACCAAGTCATATGGTTTGAGATAACTCCGATCACCGGTGATGACATACCCACGGCTGCCGGCTTCAACGTCCTTCAGCGCCAATAGCGTGGCCTGGAGCACCTCGAGCACCTCATGCGTACTTCGATAAGCGGTAATGGCGCTGCCGATCAGGAGTGCAAATACGATAAAGATCGTGACTAAAAGCGGCTTCTCGACCGGGTCTGTACTGCCGCGGATGGCAAGCGGCGGTTTGGTACTATCCGGCGCAGCGTGCCTGGCAACCCCTTTGGTGGGGAAAGCAGGTCTAGGCGGCGTTATTTTCGTCGCGCACGCGAGCGCTGCCGGGCATTGAGTGCTTGTGCGTGCTTGCGGAAAACGCCGGCCGGCAGGGTTAAGTAGAGCGTGCATCGAACATGATTGTGAGCGTGATCGCCCATCCAGTTATTCTGTCAATTCCGACGCGTCGATTTTAAAGGGGTCCACAGCGTGTGCGTAATATAGATGGGCACAGCGCTAATCCGCTGCCTTTCGTTGTTGATTGCTTCAGGCCGTTTAGCGGCATGTTTGTCGGCGTAGTACGGTAACCCTTATGTAGGGCGCATACGAAAAGAGGCGTTATTCCACCACGGGTGTACATAGCCGATTGAGTAGCCTTGAGAGACTATCCGCCACGCGGCTAACTGCTATGAAGCGCGGGCAGTTTTGCGATGGCCTTATTGCCAGTGAATGTCAGCGGCGGTTGCGGTTTTCGGCTCAAGAATTCTCCAAGCCGCCCAAATGCCCGCACGATCGCGCGCCAGAGCTTCGGCAACAACCAGATCAGCAGCGCAATAACCATTAGCGCCAGCGTGATAAACGGGATTGGATGGCTGAGCGCCATCCATAGACCGCCGATTATGGCGAGATCCTCGGCAATGGACGCACCCCAATTAGTAAAAGGTTCAGGCGACGTGTTGATCAGCAGGCGCGAACCCGCTTTGGTGAAGTGTGTGCCCGCTGCTATACTGCCGCCCACGATAGCCGCGGCGAGCTGCGCCGCCGGCCCAACCTGGCTCACCGCGCCGGCCGCTAATACCGCGCCGGCTGGGATGCGTATAAAGGTGTGCAGGGCATCCCAGCCTGAGTCGATGCCCGGTGTTTTATCGGCGAAAAACTCGATCGCGTACATCAGGCCAGATGCGCTCATGACCAGTGGATCGGACAGTATCTCAAGGCCCGGCGGCAGGTCGATATAGCCGGAGGCCCCAAGCAGCCCTAACATCAGCATGGCGGCGTAGAGGTTGATGCCGCTGGCCCAGGACAGACCTAGGGTCAACGCAATGATATGAACAATATGCTGATACTGTTCCATATGGGCTTACCTCGTGAGCCTCGCCAGGTTGAACAAATAATGCTCGGCGCTTGTGCGGGATGCAAGCAAGTATTGATGGTTCAATATTTGGCCCATTGCCTGATATCAACGCCTATTTACAGCCTATAGCACAGAAACTAACCGTGCCCGAACCAATTTCAAGGTTAGAAATTAGCCCCAAGGAAAGTTATACGTTTATCACCGCTGTCCTTTTCTGCGCGACGCTTTTGTGTGCCTGATTACGACTATCAGGCTCAGGAAGGCCTTAGTAAGATTAATCTGGACTACGAGATAGGCAACGCTGCGGACGGCCCACCGGCTATCGCTTTGCCGATGCTTTCCGCTAGGGTCAACGGCTACTTGGGTGATTTCGGCATAGTGCTAAGCCCATTAGTCGACCTCGGCGAGGGTCTCGCTGAGATGGTTCACCGAGACCTTAATCGATGGGCGCAATAGTGCCTACTCTTTTGGCTCAAACCACCAGGATGGATGATATCGTCGATGCCAAGGACACCGTACCTGCTGCATAGGCAGTCATAAGTCTCAGCTACAGTATCGTTTAACCGCCACTATCCATTACCGCCGCTTCGCCAGCTTTGATACAAAATTCAAGATGGCGGGGAGTCCAGGGCTTGCCGAGGCGCAAACATTCGGCGGCGACTTTTACAGCCATGCTACACGTGTCGGATTAGGATATTGATTTAAGCCGGTCCCGCCACTCGTTTGATATAGATAGGGACTTGCGGGTTTTCGCCGGGCGCTGCGTATAGCTTATGCGCTGGATAATACTCAGTGGCAAGTTGCACTCTGGCCGCGATCTCTTCTCCTGCCTGATCGGCAATCAGCGCGAGCGACACGTCGATGCCAGCGGAGATTCCCGCGGAAGTCCATATATTGCCATCTTGTACGTAGCGTGCCTCCACCACTGTCACGTCCGGCAAGTCCCTTAACCGCCCAAGCGACGCCCAATGTGTAGTGGCGCGCTTGCCATGCAACAACCCAGCGGCATGAAGAATAAAGGCGCCCGTGCACACGGCGATTATCGCCTGACAGGATCGGGCCTGGGCCGCGACAAAGTAAACTAGTTTATGGTTCTTGATCTCTGTGCGCGTGCCTAAGCCGCCTGGCACCAGCAGATAATCCAGCGGTGGTCAGCTTTCGAAGTCGTAGTCGGGGGCGATCCGCAGTCCCTTTGCACAGGTTATATGTGTGCCGGTTTCGCTGACTGTGAAGCAGGCTTGTGGACCGCCCACTTGCTGGCCCCATGTCGTAATCATCTCCCAGGGGCCGATAAGATCCAGCTCTTCAAGTCCGGGGAAAAGCAGAAAGCCGAAGTTCATCGTGTCTCTCCAAGTGCTAGTACGATCGAGTGGTTGGTTGGGCGCATGGATCGGATTAGGGTGCATGCGGTCGGATAGTGAAGGATGACTATTAAAAATAAGTAACATTGGCAAATAGACTTGTAACTTGGCGTGGGGTAGCGTACCGTATGAAGCATCTGACATCGGATTCAAACCACCGAAGGAATTTGCCTGAAAACTCTGTCCATTCGTAATTTACCGCCCGACGCTACGGACGATGAGGTGAACGACCTATTTAGCCAACACGGTAAGGTGTTCAGCTTGAAGCTGGCGCGCGATGTATTCAAACGCACCTGCCGGGGTTTCGGTCAGGTGAACATGGAGGGTCATGAGGCCCGGGCGGCGATCGCCGCATTAGACGGTAAGTCCATGCGCGGCAACAGCCTGCGAGTTCAAGAGGAGCGTCCTAGGCGCAATCGCGGCCGTCGGCGTTAACGAGACCGAGCTGGATCATAACTAAATTGTCCTTCAGTCATCGGCCGACATGTTCTATATGCGGTGTGCTGTATATGGCGGCCGGTTGCGGCACAGCTCGATAGCGAGTTGCAGCGCCGCCATGAGGCTGCCGGCATCCGCCTTGCCGGTGCCGGCGAGCTGGAGCGCAGTGCCATGATCGACCGAAGTGCGGATAATAGGCAGACCTAGTGTCACGTTTACCGCATGGCCAAAGCCCGCGTATTTCAGCACCGGCAGGCCCTGATCATGGTACATGGCAAGCACGGCGGCGGCGCCTTTGAGGTATTGCGGCGTAAACAGCGTGTCGGCCGGCAGCGGGCCGACTAGAGCTATGCCTTCCGTCCGCAGCGCGTCGAGCGCAGGGGCGATGACCTCGATTTCTTCGCGCCCTAGGTGGCCTGCCTCGCCGGCATGCGGATTGAGGCCGCAGACCAACAGCCGCGGATTGCAGATACCAAACCGATCCCGCAGGTCTTTATTAAGCACGCCGATGACTTGCCTTAAACATTCGCCTGTGATCGCTTGGCTCACCTGCGCCAGCGGCAGATGCGTGGTTGCCAGCGCCACGCGCAACCCGTTTGCCACTAGCATCATGACGGGATAACCGCCGGTGCGCTGCGCAAGAAATTCTGTATGGCCGATGAAGGGAATACCGGCATCGTTAATGGCACTTTTTTGCACCGGCCCAGTCACCAGCGCGTCGAAGTCCCCACGCAAGCAGCCATCAATGGCGTGGCGCAAGGTTTCGAGCACATAATTAGCATTCGCAGGATCAAGCGCGCCGGGCTGCGCCGCGACCTGCACAGATACAGGCAACACTTTCAATTCACCCGGCTCATGTGCCTGTCGCCATTGGCGCGGATCGAAGATTTTGAGCTTTATGGGTATGCTCAACAGCCGCGCACGCTCGATTAGCACCCGCGGGTCGGCGATAATCACCAGTTCCGCGTCAAAGGCGCACTGGCTCAACGCCACTGCGATATCGGGGCCGATGCCGGCCGGCTCTCCGGGCGTGATGGCGATGCGATATTGACAGGTCAACCTTGATGATTAGCCTCAGTCTCGCCGTTAGGCTCCAGCCGGTACTCCACGTAGCTCTCGTCGCGCAGACGGCGTAGCCATAGCTCTGTATCTTCTTCAAATTTGCGCTGGCGAATGGTTTCCGCCGCGCGGTCGCGCTGCAATTCCTGAGTGCTGTCATGCTGGCGGCGGTCCAGCACCTGTACGATATGCCATCCAAACTGGGTGCGAAAAGGTTCGCTGATCTGACCAGCCTCAAGGCTGTTCATGACCTGTTCGAAGTCAGGCATCATCTCTCCCGGACTAACCCAGCCCAAATCGCCGCCATCCACCGCGCTGGCCTTGTCGTCGGAATTGGCCTTGGCCAACGCGCCGAAGTGGGCACCGGCGTCGATGCGACTGCGGATGGTCTCCAGGCGCTGGCGGGCCTCTTCTTCGCTTACGAGCTCATTTGGCTGGATGAGAATATGGCGCGCGTGCGTTTGCTCCACCATGGCGCGCGGGCCGCCGCGACGCCCGACCATCTGAATGATATGAAAGCCGCTGGGGCTACGAATGATCCCGCTGATGTCTCCATCCTGCATGGTCGCGACATCCCGCGCGAACAAGGTCGGCATTTCCGCGGCCGTGCGCCAACCGAAATCACCGCCTTCGAGCGCATTTTGATCATCCGACTCATTGACCGCTAATTTTGCAAAATTCGCCCCAGCCAAGGCGCGCTTGCGCACCTCTTTCGCGCGTTTGAGCGCTGCCTGAATCTGTTCCGGGCTGGCGCCCTCGGGCAGCGCGATCAGAATATGGCGCAGGTGATACTGCACGCCACTGTTGGCAGAGCTGGCCTGCTGGGCCAGCAAATCATCAATTTCCTCGTCGGTGACCTGCACCTGACTGCCGACCACTCGATTGCGTAAGGCCGACATGATCAGCTCATTGCGCACCTGTTCGCGAAAACTCGCATAGTCAATGCCCTCCGCCGCCAGCCGGTCATGGAACTGCGGGAGACTCATGTGATTGCGAGCGGCGAGATCCTGCATCGTCTGATTCAAAGTGAGATCGTCGACGCGGATGCCGCGCGCCTTGGCCATTTGCAGTTGCAGGCTCTCGATCACCATGCGCTCCAGCACTTGACGCTCAAGCTGGATAGGCGGCGGCAATTCGGTCGCGCTGCCGGCGTACTGGCGTTCAATGACGTGGATGCGCTGGTTGAGCTCGCTTTGCGTGATGACGTCGTTTTCGACCACCGCTACGATCCGATCGAGCAGCCGGCCATCTTGCTCGGCGGTAAAACCCGGCCGCAGCACAGCCGCGACGATTAGCGCAAGCGTCAAGCGTTTATTCATAGCATTGTCTCGTGTGTCGAAGCGCCGCGTGCGCCATAGCGTAGCGAGCGCACCTTGAAAAGATTAATCATAACTTCGATAGCCTAGAATGCCGCGTTCTAACAGCTCTCCCAGCGGGGAGCCAAATTGCGCCAGGCCCTTGAGCACCAATTGTACCTCGATAGAGTTATTGTACCGAGTTTCATCGCTGATCTGGCCACCGATCTCGTCCCCGATGACAAATCGCCGCGCCGCAAACCTAAGCTTATAGCAACAACTTTCGTATTCAAATCCAGCCAACAGTTCTAGGTTACGTTGCACCACGAGATCGTAGTTCCAGCGCCCCACCGCACTCCAATGATCGGAAAGTGGCCAGGCGAAGGCGATGTCTGTTTGGTGTATATCCTGAGTCAGTGCGAATATTTGGGGATTGGTGCGCAGGAAGCGATAGGCCACATTTAGCACGCGGTTATTGGCACCCAAATAGCGCAGCCGCGCAGCGCCCAGATCGACTTCATGTTCGTGCGGATCCCACAGCGCGTCGGCGCTGGCCGTCCAACGATTGTTCAGATTTAATGTGAGCCCGGCGGCCAGATCCGAAGTGCTGTCGTCCATGGAGGGCTGATTGAGCAGGGTGATGCGGCGATCATCGAAGTAAAGAATCCCGCCGATGTTGGCGCTCAAGATCTCTAGTCCAGTGTCAGTTCTCAGAAAGCGACTGGTCAGGGCCAGGGCCAACTGGTTGGCATCGCCGATACGATCGGGGCCGCTGAAGCGATTTTTACGAAACAATTGTGCGAAGCTGAAGTCCAGCCGCGTGGTATCGAAGATGGGAATGTCATCTTGTTTTCGAAACGGCACATACAAATAAAACAGCCGCGGCTGCAAGGTCTGCAGGATTTTGCCACCAGCTAGGAGGCGATCGAACAGCAGCCCGCTATCCAAGCTGACGATGGGCAAGGTGCGCGTGATGTTAGCATCTGGAAACAAGGCATTGGTTTCATCGAGCGAATAACGAGTGTGGTGAAGGTGCAACGAAGGATCGATGAAGTAGGACGCGCCGGTGAAGGGCCGCTCGACGCCCAGATCGAGATCCAGGCGTCGGCCTGTTATCCGCTCGTCATTTGCGAAATTCACCCATTCAGCGTTCAAGTCGTAGCCGAGCCCGAAGCGCTGATCTGGCAGCGCGCCTGCGAGCAAGATCTGTGGGAGCCGCGCGTAAGGCTCGACAATAGACGGAAATCTGCTGTCGATAATCTGGAAATTCTGTACGCGCGCAAGCGCATCCCAAAAACCTCCCTCATAAGTGACATCGGCGCGCTGCTGCAGATAGGGGGTGCTGGCGACGCTGAGCGAATTACCAAAGTCCTCGAAATAATCATCATCCGAGACGCGGCTAGCATCGATGACCGTACGCACGCGCGGCAGCGGTGAACCGCTGTGTCGTATCCTGGCGAGGTAACGCAGATCGTCGGCCTTTCGATCATCGAGAAATTCAAAATCAAGCTCGCCTGAGTTGGATGGATTCAAATAGCGGAACTCAGATTGGAGTTGCAGGCCCCGTTCGCTTAAGATTTTGGGTGTGAACGTGGCATCACGGTTAGGCGCGATATTCCAGTAGTAGGGCACCTCTAGCATAAATCCGGAACGGTTAGAGAAACCGGCGCCGGGGAACAGAAAACCGGACTTGCGCCGGTTGTCGATTGGGAAACGGATCCATGGTGTGTAGAGCAGCGGCACATTTTTGAAGCGTACTATCACATTGCGGGCCGTGCCGGCGCCGCTTTTACGATCCAGCGTGACCTTATTCGCACTCAACAGCCAATCGTTATTGCCCGGCTCGCAGGTGGTGTAAGTCGCATCCTCTAGCACTGCTACATCCGGCGATTGCCGATAGATGCGCGAGGCCTGGCCACGTGCGTGACGCGGTGCGTATCGATACCTGGGACGTGCGAAGCTGGCTTTATTGCTGTTGAGCTGCAATTCTGCCTTAGGCCCGATTACTGTCAGGCCTTGGTTCTCGAATCGAATGTGCCCGCGCGCTAGGATATGCTGGCGTGCGGGCGTGTAATAAAGCTCGTCAGCACGCAGAAACTGACCGTCGCGCCACATCTTCACATCGCCCAGCAGTACCGAGGTGCCTCTGGCTTTCATGTGCGCTTGGTCAGCAGTAAGATCGATAGGTGTGTCTGGCTCTAATGGCTGCTGGGGAGGCGGCGGCGGTGCGGCGGGTGTCTTACACAATGCCCAGGTTCGCTGCGCCGCGCTAGCTATCGCCGGCAGCGACAGGAATAACAAAATAAGTGCGGCGAATCGAATCTGGCGCAACGGATGGTTTCGCTTCTTATGCTTATAAGCAGCGTGCTTATATGTTTATATGGCTTAGCTCAATGTCCGACTCGTCAACCATAGCATGGTCGGCATTATATGTGAGCACGGCGTACCATTTCGCAGGCGCTTGCCTGGTTGACAGGCGCCAGATGCGGACGGCATGCGGTCGTGACCAGGGGATGAAAGAGGCAGCGTCGCACGCTGGTGCCGATGGCGGCACGATGTAATCACCTCTCCAGTTGCGATATCCAGTCTTTGTGGCGCCGCGACATGTAAGGCGCACGGCATTAGCGAAAAACATCTGATCAGCCGCGCAATACGGCCCTGCAAAAAACCCATGGCAGCCCGAGAGGCGTTTAAGAACCTACGCCAGGAACGCAGACGTTTTGCCGTACGCGCGCTAGTAGCTGCGGTTGGAACCTTGCTGCTGTTGGCCCTCATCGCGGGCCGCATGGCATTCCTGCAGCTCGTCAATCACGATCATTTCAAGACCCTATCGCAAGAAAACCGCGTAAAACTGGTGGCGCTACCGCCGCCGCGCGGCTTTATTTACGATCGTAACGGTGTTGTGGTCGCAGAGAACCTGCCCAGCTATCAGCCGGAGATTACACCCTAACAGGTAACGAACTTGGAAGAGCCTTGGCGCGCTTGGGCGGGATTTTCAAGCTCAACGATGTGGACATGAGCCGCTTTTACGCTGAGCTGAAACGCAAGCAGCCGTTTCATGCAATTGCGTTACTGTCCAACATGAGCGATGAGAATGTCGTCACCTTCGCGGTCAACCGGCACCTGTTCCCCGGTGTGGACATCGTCGCCGACTCAAGCGGCTGGTATCCAAACTAGAATCTTGCCGCGCACGCGGTGGATTATATCGGGCGCATCAATGAGCAAGAATTAAGCGAACTGCATCCTAAAAAAATTATAACGGCACCAGCCATCGGCAAGCTTGGCATTGAAAAGTACTACGAGCATTTACTGCATGATAAGGCCGGATTTCAGCACGTGGAGATCAACGCGCAAGGCCGACATTTGTAGGCGCCGGATCAGCAGCCGCCGGTGCCAGGCAGAGACTTAGTATTAAGCCTAGACATGGGGCTGCAGCAAATGGCCGAACAGACGCTGGGTGGTGGTCTCTACCGAATCGATGCTAAAAGCCACTGATCAATAAGCAAGTATTGATCAGCGGCAATGTTTCATACCCCCAACAGGACAAAAACTTAGTTGTTGCTGCATAGGCCACGCGGCCGTGCCACTGCCATCTGGGTCGGCGGATAAACCCCGATATGCTCTATTATCTTGTTACGCAAGATCAAAAACACTTATTGCTTAGGACAGCGTTCTATTCAACCACCCTCATCCCGGAAGCGGATCCTGGTGGACGCTTTCAAAGCGTGAGCTGATTACCATCGTGTTGACTATACTCGATGCGGATTGGCAAATTCTAGAAAGCCTTGCCATGCGGCAACCGGGCTACCACTATGGGAGACTCTGACAACGCCTTTTTTATGGCGAGCATCGGCTTAAGACAGGCAAGGGCCCGATCAATGACGAGGACGTACGCATGCCGCTACTCATTCGAGGTGTGATCTTTCCGAAAGGTGTGAATGTTAACCAATTTGTCGCAAACATTGATCTTGCCCCCACCATTGTCCAACTTACTGGCGCCACGGCTGGCTTGATTATGGATGGCCGATCGCTGCTGCCCTTGGTGTTTGTTCCTATCCTTGGAGCTGAACGCGACCTGCTTATCGAGACCCGATCATATCAGGCGGTACGCAATAAATCTTTTCTTTATGTTGAGCATGATACCGGAGAGAGAGTTATATGACATGCGCGAGAGCTCACCGAGCTATGATCCCTATCAGCTTGAAAGCCGCCATGCAGATAGCGCCTACAGCGAGATCATGGCCGAGCTAGCGAATAAGCTCAACGCGCTTCGCACATGCTCGGGTGAAAGTTGTAATGTGCAGTAAAACCGGATGATGCCAATTTGATCTGTGAGCGGGAAGACGATGATGTACTCTGCGGGGTGATGACAACGACACCTTTCTAGTGGGTTGTGGGCAATGATAAAGGCTTAGGAGAGGGGCAATGACCTGTGTGCGGTGATGGTGCGGTATGTAACCCGCTGATTCTCAGCCGTAGTTCGGGCCAACCTTTCCGCACCGCGCGTCTGTAGCGACCGCTGCCAAAGGCCATGCACACATTGCTCAAGTATGGCGTACCAGAGAATCGGTTCCCACTCGAAGCCATCCTTTAGCGCCGCCTTTGTAGGATAAACCAACTATTATAGGATATAGCAACTATATGAATCCGCACCGATGTCATAAAGCTCATCGATTTGGATAAAGTGTAGTAACTACTATTTCATCTGACAGGCAGTGTAGGCAATTCGTGATTACATTAATGTCAGATAGTGTTAGGCGGCGATCAATTTCTCCTTAGCCAAGGGCAGACTATCAAGGGAGGTCTGCATCGGTGTCTTGCCATAACACCAGCGTCCCTGATGTGGCCGCTCCTCATTGTAACCCTTGATCCAAACATCCAGGTCGACCTGTAGTTCCTCGATGGTACGGTAGACCTTCTTGCGGAATGCCACGCAGTAGAACTCATCGAGCACTGTTTTGTTGAAGCGTTCCACGATACCGAAAGTTAAGCGGACTCTTAGTTTCGGTGCGGTTATGGTCGATGTCCTCCACGGCCAGATAAAGCTCGTATTCATGCCGCTCAGGATTG
>DATACK010000214.1:0-1563 GCA_036259115.1 Gammaproteobacteria bacterium
GTTCTAAAGAACCGTCGGGCTGGACTGGCGCTACAATAGAGGGGACTGAGCACGTTATTTCGCCTGTACGTGGCTTGAGAGAAGCGCCACAAGAAATAGGTCGCCAGCGACGCGAAAAGGCACATGCTCGCGCTCAAGGCGCACGATGCTCAGGTAAGCGCTTTTAACGCAGCAAACGAAAGGATTGCGTGCGCAAGACAAGGCTCACGGTGATCTCCTTAAGATTACATGGTGCAACTCCACGCGGCCATTTTAACGCTTTTATGGGACGGATGGGCCGCGAGGCCGCGTGATTACTGCGTTTAACTGCATAAGAGGGTGCTTACCATAGTCGGCGCGACTAGAAGCCGCTCCTATATCTAGTAAGAAGGTGTCAAAAAATGAATAGCAATGGAAAAGCAAGGACACTGAAGATACTGTTGATCGACGATCATGCCGTCGTGCGAGCCGGTTACCGACGCCTATTGGAAAGCTCGCCACTTAACATCAGTGTCTTTGAAGCCGGCTCGGGCGAGCAGGGCTACTTGCGTTATACTGAACAAGCCTTCGATCTGGTAGTGATGGACCTCACCTTACCTGGAATCAGTGGGCTGGAGACTATAAGACGGATCATGCAGCGGGACGGCATGGCGCGTGTGCTCGTATTCAGCATTCACGATGAGACTGTCTTTATTGAACGCGCGCTAGACATGGGCGCGCGCGGATATATCAGTAAGGGCAGCG
This sequence comes from Gammaproteobacteria bacterium, assembly GCA_036259115.1. GTDB lineage: Bacteria > Pseudomonadota > Gammaproteobacteria > JACCYU01 > JACCYU01 > JAPSGG01. The sequence continues at coordinate 724 of DATACK010000214.1, forward strand.
CGGCCGAGGTGCTGGTGGAGGCGGTACAGCGAGTGGTGGAGGGCGAGGTATATCTAGGACCGGGCATCGCCGAACGTTTGGTGGCATCAAGCCATGCCGATAAATGTAGTACATTGAACGCGCTCTCGCCGCGGGAGTTCGATATCTTCAGATTGCTTGCGGAAGGCCATACGGTCACTGAGATCGCAGAGCTGTTATCGCTTAGCGCTAAAACAGTCGCCAATTATCATACCCAGATCAGAGCTAAGCTGAACGTAGCCAGTGGTGCGGAACTTGCGCGGTTGGCCATTCGGTACGGGATTGTGCCGGCTTAAGATGCCTGCGGGTGTGGGATTGAACTTAGTAGCTCTAAGATGAGCCTGCGTTTTCGCCTGAACCTGTTCATTACTCTCTTGTTTCTGCTAGTCCTTGTGCTTGGCGTAGTGCTCGTCATTCACAACACACGCCGCGCCGTGCGGGACGAGCTTCAGTCTACCGCCAACCTCACATTACAACTACTCGGAGAGACTATTACGACTCTTGAGGCCACGGGTGACACGCGCGACGAGCAGGGCTTGATCGCGCGTGTCATCTCCCTCGGAAACACCCGCCATCTATGCGTCGGCCTGTACGATGAGCAAGGTACGCCATCAGCGCAGAGCAGTGGTTGCACCGCAACCAAGACTGCCGCCGCGCCAGCCTGGTTCAGGCAAGTTGTGTCCCCGCTACCGATCGAGTTTCGCCGCACTCTAGCGGTGAAAGGGTCTCGTCCTCTTGAGATCCTGGTGCGCGCCGATCCGGCGGATGAGATCACCGAGGCCTGGCAAGACGCCAGTGACCTGCTGAACTTGATGATCGTAT
>DATACK010000215.1:0-3218 GCA_036259115.1 Gammaproteobacteria bacterium
AACACCCGAGCATCCACGGTATTGAAGACTTGAAAATTCTGCCCGCGGATGTGGATGTTAGTGCGCGGCGCACCTTTGCTGGCGAACATTAACTGGCCGCCCACGTTTAGCGTACCACCGCCGGACCGGGCGGAGGCCTCAAGGTGAATACCGCTTCTACCCGCACCGGCCAGCATGGCCTGTATATTCTTCACTCTAAGGCCCGGTCCGTTCAGTACGGCCAGGGCATTCGTCAGCGCGACGCGACCACGGGCTTGTGGATTTACTATGCTGCCTACCAATCGCATATCGCCCGCAAGGCGTCCTTCAAAATGCCCCACGTCGGGCGCTAATTGGCCGATAAACGAGAGATCCGGTAGATCCATAGTGATATGACCGCTGAGCGGACGCTCTGTTAGCGGCTGGCTGCCTTCCGGCACGGCCGCTTCGACGTGGATACCGCCCGCGTTCGTCAGGCGTAGCGCGGCGAGCAATCTCATGCCGCGCTCACCTAACTGGAAATCCACAGTGCTGGGTCTGAACCTGAGCAATGTCAGCGCCTCATTAGTGGCGGCTTCAGCGGACGCTCCGCGCTCTGCGCTGACGGTAGCGTTCTCAGCGGAGACCACATTCGCGATGCGGCCGGCAGTCGTGCGCACATGTACCGTGGCCGCGAGTTGATCACCCGCGAATTGGTCGAATTCGCCGCGCCCGCTCACACTGCCCTCCAGGCGTGCGTCCGGCGGCAGTAGCCGCGCGAAGTAATTGAAGGCGAGGTCTTTGACCTCGACCATACCTTGCATGCTGGCTGGCGAGCGGCTGCCTTGTAGGCACAATCGCGCATCACCACTCGCCCAGCAGCCGTGGTCGAGTTCAGCACGTTTTGCGCTGAGCTGGCCCGTGACCGGCGACGCCAATCGCCAGGCTGCCAGCTGGGGATATTTCAGCGTTGCCTGGTCGAGCTTAAACCGCCAGCGCATGGACGGCTGCCATGGCTGTTTCAGCGCGCCGTTAAATGCGATATCAGCATTACCGGTGCTCGTGCGCGCTGTCAGCGTGAAACTATGGGCTGCGAGATCGCCTTCACCATTAAGCACGAGCCGGTCGAGTGCAATATCACCTGCCTGGCCGTTTGCCAGTGCCAACGCGACATGCGACTGGCTTTTGCCGCTCAAGTCCACGCCGGCATTCAGATTTAGGTCTTGCAAGTGAAAATCATGGTAGGAAAACTTATTGCCGGACAATCGCGCTTCTATCCGCGGCTGCCGTACGGAACCTTGTACATTTCCTTCACCTCTGAGGCGTCCGGCTGCGTGCGGCAGAAGCTGTCCCAGATCGGGGCTCTCGATGCGCCATGCAATATCCAGCATGTCGCCGATTAACCCCTGGGCGCGTAGACGACTCTTGCTGGAAACCAACGCGAATTGATCCAGTTTCAGCCCCTTCCCATCGTAGGCGCCGCGCGCGTTCAGCTTCAATAGATAATCGCGCAGGCGACCGCGGACGTTAAGCTGCGCGGTGTGCGCCACCAATCGATCACCTTGCACGCCCGCTTCGGCCCTGACAGTCAATCCCAGTTTGCCGGGCCAGTCAGCCAGTAACTGGCCTGGATTGAGACCCTGGGCGTTTAGCGCTACTTTACCTTGTAACGCCCGTTTCCACGCCACGCGCGCGCTGCCCGTCAATTGGCCTTGTAAGGCTTTGATGTCGATGCGGTTCAAATGCAGCGCTTGCATGCTCCCCTGCCCCGTCAGACTTATGTCGGCGTTAGTGCGCTTCGGGGCATTCACCTGCGCGTTTAACTTCGCCCGATAATCTTTCAGGGTCCCCGCCACGATCAACTCGCCGGTTGGACTGATCACCTGCGGTTTAGTTAACGGCCAGCGCAGTTGCCGCCAATTAAGCGCCAAGTCGAGATGATCGCCCGCGCGCTTTGTGCTGCCCGTGACCCGTCCGGTCTTGCCCACGCCTATGTTCAGTTTCGCTTGCAGATCCTCTGGCGTGCCTTGGGCCATAACCTCACCGCTCGGACTGGTAATCATCGGCTTCCCCGCCAAAGGCCATCGCACGTGCTTCCATCGAGCGCGCAGATCGACTCGCGGCTGCTTACCCGCTAACGATACATGCCCATGACTCATGAGCTCCTGCTGCGCGAACGCTCCGGATAATTTATCGATGGTTAACAATTTCTTCGGCTTGTTGAATCCGCCGCTGAAGTTTACCTTCAAAGTCTGTGTCGCCTTGGACCCGGCATTGATTAGCGCGACGCTACCTAAGGTGGCAATGAGCCGCGCCCGCATGGCCTTAATAGTGCCTTTGGCGTCCAGACTTCCCCGAGAACTCTTCACCTTTGCAACACCCGTCAGCGGCCAGCGCAGTTTGCGCCAGTCAAGGGCCAACTTGATATTATCGCCCGCGCGTCGTGCTTTACCCTCGATACGCCCATCTTCGCCTACGCCAATGTCCAGCTTGGCCTTGAGATTACTGGGTGTGCCGCTGACCTTTATCGCGCCTATGGGGCTCATGACCTGCGGCTGACCGGCGAGCGGCCAGCGCACATGCCGCCAATGAGTTTGCATACGGATCTCAGGTTGCTTGCCCGCTAACAACAGGCGGCCTTGCGCCAGCAGCCGTTGTTCAGAAAGAGCCACGGCTAACTTATCTATGGTTAACGTCTTCGTCTTGTTGGCGAAGCCGCCCCTGAAACTTGCTTCTATGGTCTGCGCCTTTTTGATTCCAGCCTGCGTGAGTGCGGTTCCGCTGATGTCCGCGGAGAGCTGCGCGCTCAGGGCAGCTATGTCGCCCTTAGCCCTAATATGGCCTTTCCCGCTGGCGAATTGAGGATTTCCCGATAGCGGCCAGCGTAGTTGCTCCCAGTGAGCATTGAAATCGACCTGCGATTGCTTGCCTTGAAGCGCGATTTGACCGGCGGCCTCAAGCCGCGTCGGCCGCTCGGAGGAAGACAAACGAAACTTATTGATGGTGGCAATCTGCTTGGCGAATTCACCCTCGAATGCCAGCTTCAGAGTGCCGTACTTCGGATCGTGAGCGGTGGCTTGAGCATAGAGTTTTAAGTCGTTCGGCGCGCCTGTGGCGTAGGCTGTGAGCCTTAATGTAGTAGGTGGTAGCTTTTTATCTACGGTCTCTAACTTGAGGTTCTTGACGTTCAATTCGGCATCAAACTCAGGTCGTTTGAGCGGATGGCTGACGACCACCCGCGCGCGCGCGTTGTAGGGCGT
>DATACK010000216.1:0-2491 GCA_036259115.1 Gammaproteobacteria bacterium
GTTTTTCCGGCGCAATCGATGGTCTTCCAAATGATGCGTACATTTGATCGAACACAGGAGACAACGCTTTCAGCGCTGCATCGACCATCGTGCGGATCGGCCGCAGTGGGTGATGCTGCGGCACCCGATCCTCGGGCGACAGATAACTGAACATAGCGTTTTGCTGGTGATCGGCGCCTCGCATCCAGACCCAGGATAACCGGATCTCAAGCCGAGCGCCAGGACTTTTTCAGCATCCTGTTAGTACTACTGGGTCATAAAGCAAACATTTTGTGGTAGCATTGTTTTGTGGGATCCCGCTTATCGGCGCCAGGCCCACAGCAGAAGCGTTTCGCGGCGTATATGGAAGGCCTGGCGAATGCCGCGGAACACATGGACAGGCGTACGCCGCTGAAGAATTACTGCATGGGCCTGCTGCTGCCCGGGGAACGCAAGAGCGTCGAGCCGATGGCCGCGCGCCTGGATCCCGTGAATGTGCAGCCGATGCGTCAGTGTCTGCATCATTTAGTGGCCAAAGCTCCATGGAGCGATGAGGGAATGCTCGAGCAGGTGCGCGGACAGGTCTTGCCCGCCATGCAGAAAAAGGGGCCAGTGGTGGCATGGATCGTCGATGACACCGGGTTTCCCAAGAAGGGCAAGCATTCAGTCGGAGTAACACGTCAATACTGCGGACAGGTGGGAAAGCAGGAAAATTGCCGGGTGGCTGTAAGTCTGTCGGTGGCGACGTGGAGTTCGAGCCTGCCGCTTGCCTGGCGCCTGTATCTGCCGAAGGAGTGGGCCGAAGACACCGAGCGGCGCCGGAAGGCGGAAGTGCCCGAACAGATTGAGTTTCAGACCAAGCCGGAGATCGCCATGGAGCAGATCCGCGCGATCGTGGAAGCGAATGTGGCTCGGGGAGTTGTTCTGGCCGACGCCGCCTATGGCATCAACACCGAGTTTCGTCAGGGACTCACCGACCTCGGGCTGCAGTATGTGGTGGGCGTGCAGAGCTCGATAACAGTATGGGAGCCCGGCAAACAACCTCTGCCGGCCAAACCGCGAGGAAAGATGGGACGCCCGCCGCGGCTGTTGCAACGCAGTGCGGACCATCAACCCGTTGCAGTAAAGCAACTGGCAATGAGTCTGCCCTCCGCTGCTTTTCGGGGAATTACCTGGCGTGAAGGCACGGAGCGGAAGTTGCGATCCAGATTTGCCGCTATTCGCATCCGCCCGGCGCATCGAGACTACTGGAAGGCCGAACCACACGCTGAAGAGTGGCTGCTGATCGAATGGCCGCGGGGCGAAGCCGAACCCACTAAGTACTGGCTGTCGACGATGACTGGCAACACCACGCTCAAAGCTCTCGTCCGAATGGCCAAACACCGCTGGATCATCGAGCGGGACTACCAGGAACTGAAACAGGAACTGGGCTTGGGACACTTTGAAGGCCGCAACTGGCGCGGGTTCCACCATCACGCCACGCTATGCATCGCAGCTTACGGGTTCCTGGTCGCCGAGCGGACCCGTTTTTCCCCCTCTGCCCGCGCCGGCCAAATCGAATTCGTTGCCGCGAGGCCGACGCCGGACTTCCGCCCGCGCGGATCGCCGACCCGAGCGGCATAATCCGCATTCCATCGCGACCATGCGATTCACTCTGGCCCGATTTTTACTGCGGGAACTGCCTCACTGCCCGTTCTGCGGGTCTGCTCCGGGCTGATCGTCCACGTCGAAAATCCACATCATCGATGCAAGTTTGGCGGGATGAGCGCGGCTCCGCTTCGCCATTCTCCGGCACGGAGTTCGACCTGACTGAGTTTCTCCACCGCAAGGCAATGCCAAACGCCCGCCGTTTCCGGCGTTACCGGCAAACCGCTATGGCTGTCTCCTCCAACCTGATACACCAAAGCGTGCAGATGGCGCTGCTTCCGGCCCAAAACATGAGGCACAATAATCGGGGCAGACCATCATAGATACCCGCCACTCGCTGTCTGCGCCTTGCTGCCACCAGCAGTAGCTCATAGATCTCAATCACGCTCTGCGATCTGGCCAGGTAGGCACTCATACTTCTTCAGGATAGGCTTGGAGGGGAAATGCTCACTCGCCGGTAAGTCGTTCTGTCGCTATTGTTTATGACCCAGTAGTACTAGCAGGATTCTGAAAAAGTGACTCCGGAGAGGCGCTATAAGTCTCTGTAACTGCAGTCACAAAGGCTTATGAGACAGAGACCCGATTAAGATGTATCGGAGATTACGAATCGGATGTCCGGATTGCCGATCTCGCGGCGTCCCGACACACTTCTCCCCGGAGTTATGCGGAGCGAACTGCCGGGGAGCGCAGGTTCCGCATCCGAACGAGGTTGTAGGCACCGGCCGCGAAGGTGAAGACCCACCCGACGCGCAACAGACCTCGATGCCGTGTCTTGCGAAGCATGGCTACAGTCTTGAGCCAGCCGAAGACTTCCTCATCCGCTTGCGTCTCTGCTGACTGATCTGATATCCGGCGTGTCTGGTCG
>DATACK010000217.1:0-9506 GCA_036259115.1 Gammaproteobacteria bacterium
ACGATTCTGCCCACGAAAACCTGATCGGTACGGGACCAGCCTTCTCACCGCTGATCTCGATGGGCCTCTTTGGTGCGACGTATGCGCGGATTCCTTGTACATCTGCGCCCGGATGCTCATCTCGACCTTCTCATCCATCGCAATTCTTACCATGCCCCTCAATGGGATCGCAGCCGAGGGCCTCTAGCCGATCGATGACGCTTGTGTTTTGTGGTTAGGCGCGCCACTGGTACTGCCGCCGGTTTTATATCCTCTAGCCATTTCTACTTTTCTCTACTTTGCTAGTCTCAACATGCAATGCGTTTGCTTCCTTCGTCTGCGGTCAGGCGTGCGTGTAGTCATCACACGGAAAGATACATCGCTATCCTTGGTCACATACGCGTGTAAAACTTCAGTTGCCTTGAGAACTAGCTGCTTGCAAGGTGTAGGGCCTCATTGATGCTCAGCCGCATAAACGTGTGTATAGACTTAAGTTGTGCTGATCATTTCTGATCAGTCAGGTTAGACAAGTTTGTGATCACCGGAAATACGCCAAGGCTTGTTCGCCAAGGAACCACAACATGGCTAAGACGAATGTGAAATACACGACTGTAATGATTAGCCAACCGAACGCGATGAATATCATCAGACCGTCCCGTTCCAGCTCGGCGATACATACGAATAGAATGGCCAGCGCCGGAAGAAGGTTGTTGAAGGGCAGGCCGAAAAACGGCACTGACATCAATAATCCTGCAATAATGATGATCAAGCCTGCCACACGTCGACCGCGATTGCCGCTCACCCAGGCCGAGAATCGCGCGCGCGTAAAGTGCTGGCAGAACCTTAAGATCTTCAGGCACACGCCCAGCAGCACGTCCCATGAATTGGCGTTTATCCGTGCTGCGCGCACACGCGCTGGAAGCAGCGGTGATGCATGACCTCGCAGCCATTGCCAACCGAGCGCCGCGAACGTGAGTCCGCCTATTGTTGCCAGCGGCCCCAGTGAGATAGGTTGAAGGAAGGGAAGCGTCAGGATGATACAAATAAAGCTATACGACGCTTCGCCAATGGAATCGAGCACATCGCCAAGCGTGAGTGGCTCACGTCTTGCACGTTGTGCGCAGTTCTCAAGCGCCTTCGCAAGGGTAAGATAATCGCCCATTTAAGTTCCTCAGAGTACGTAATACATAAGCACCACCAGACCGAACGCAATGCGATACCAGGCAAAGGCTGTAAAGCCGTGATGTGCAATAAAGTGCAGCAGGAACTTGACTGCCGCTAACGCGCTCAAGAAAGCTGCAACAAAGCCGGCGACGAACACGGGCAGGTCAGCGGGATGCAAAACGTCCCAACTCTTGAGCAGATCAAAACCCGTCGCCGCGAACATGATCGGGATGGCGAGGAAAAAGGAAAACTCCGTGGCGGCCCGACGCGAGAGGCCGAAGACGATGCCACCCATAATGGTCGCGCCTGAACGCGATACCCCTGGAATCAGTGCCAGCGATTGGGCCATGCCAACCTTCAGTGCGTCGCGCCAGTCCATGGTATCGACTTCCTCCACTCGAACATGGTGCTTCAGCCGCTCGATGAGCAGGATTACTATGCCTCCACCGATCAGCGCTACCGCGACAATTGGCGGCGTAAATAGATGTTCCTTAATAAAGTCGTGAAACAAAAAGCCCAGCACTGCGGCGGGCATAAAGGCTATGGCGAGGTTGACAACAAATCTTCGCGCCTGCACATCACTTGGCAGGCCGCGCGCCACATTCATCAGTCTTCGCCTATAAAACCAGCATACAGCGAGGATCGCGGCGAGTTGAATCACGATGTCGAAGGTGTTCGCCTTATCACCAGTAAAGCCAAGCAAGTCTGAGGCGATAATCAAGTGTCCCGTGCTGGATATGGGCAGAAATTCGGTGAGACCTTCAACTACGCCGAGCAGGAGAGCCTTGACTAGTATGATCAACTCCATCTCTTCCCCCTGACAAGCGAGCGGCATGATAGCATGTGGGCGCGACAGGCCGCGTCTTGATCGCTCAATCAGCCGTATACGGTTCCCGGGAGAAGACGATAAGGTACCTGAGTACTTTGATGTTTTTGTTGCTGGTCTACACCTTGCCGGTTCAGGCAGTACAGCCTTTACACGGTGGTGACCTACCGGGCTGGCGACACGGTGTTAAAAGGCTACTACGCCTATGATCCCACCATCGGATATTGTTTCGGAGGCGGCGCCATTCTAAGCATGGCGCGAGAAGCTCGACTAGGTCGAGTCATTCGCCGCATCAATCTAGCCGCTTGCGAAAGCGCACTATTGCCATCAGCATCATCACCCCCAAAAACACGGTCAATGCGTAAACTTCTGGCAGGAGCTCAGATAGATGCGCACCGCGTAGGAGGATGCCGCGTACCAGCCGCACAAAATGCGTGAGCGGGAACACCTCTGCGATCCATTGCGCTGCGCGAGGCATGCCGGCGAAGGGGAACATAAAGCCAGATAATAGTATTGATGGCAGATAGACAAACACGCTTAATTGCATGGCCTGAAACTGCGTCTCCGCGATAGTGGAGATCAGCAGGCCCAATGCGAGGTTGGCGGCGATGAACACCAGTGCGGCCAGATAGAGGTCCACCAGACTGCCGCGAATGGGCACCCCGAACCACCAAGTGCCGGCCATTAGGATGAGTGTCACCTGCACCAGGCCAATGAGGACGTAGGGCACGATCTTGCCGATCATGAGCTCCGACGTGCGCACGGGGGTGGTAATGAGCAGCTCCAGATTGCCACGCTCACGCTCGCGCACGATGGAGATGGTGGTGAACAACACCATTGTCAGATTCAGGGTCACGCCGATCAGCGCGGGCACGATCTGCACGGCCGAACGCCGCTCGGGGTTGTAATAGGTACGCACTGCAAACGTGGGAACTGTCTGCGCGTAGGGGTAAGAGCGATCGGCAACAGGCATCTGCGCGAGCTGTTTGGCGACTCCCTCGATGGCCGGGTCGCTGCCATCGACTAAAAGCTGTGCCAAGGGCCTAGTGCGCTCTTCGAGGCGCCGCTCGAAATCCGGTGGAATATACAGCCCCACCGCGATTTTGCCTTGTTGGAGCAAAGCCTCGAGTTCCGCGGTTGAAGCGGCATGCTTAGTGATATCGATGACTTGCGTGGCCGCGGCGTCGGCGATCGGCTCGCGCGTGTTGCGTGTTGGCATAGTCGACGAAGCCGGCCGGCAATTGGCGAACGTCCATGTTGATCGCGTAACCGAAAAGCGTGATCTGCAGCAACGGAATGCCGACGATCATGCCGAAGCTCAGCCGGTCACGGCGCAGTTGCCGAAGCTCCTTGCCGGCAATGGCAAGTGTGCGTCTGAGGTTCGCAAACATCGATTACTGCCGTGTGAACGTGGCGGCGGCCACGAACACGTCCTCCAAGGTGGCGCCGGTCACTTCCACGCTAGCTTTGACCCGCTCTTGCTTAAGCACCTCGCGAATGTGCGCAGGGGCATTGGGTGTTTCGCACGTCAGTAGCGCACGTAGGCGTGTACCTAGTTGCGCCTAGCTCTTGATGGATGGCTGTGTATCGAGGACTCGTCGCGCGGCGCGCACATCAACAGCCTCGATTTCCAGCACCGTGGCGTCGATCGTCTCCATAAGCCGCTGAGGAGTGCCTTCGGCGACGACTCGGCCGCGGTCGAGGATCGCAAGTCGGTGGCAGCGCTCGGCTTCGTCCATGTAATGCGTGGAGACCAGTATCGTTGTGCCGCGGCTCACCAGCTCGAAGAGGCTTTCCCAGAAGTCGCGGCGGCTTTGTGGGTCGACCGCGCTGGTGGGTTCGTCCAGCAATAGGAGTTCTGGCTGGTGCAAGATGGCGCCCGCTAGTGCCAACCGCTGCCGCAGCCCTCCGCTCAAAGTGCCCGCGCGCTGGTGTGCGCGGTCGGCTAGGTGATAACGCTGCAGTATGGCATCTATGCGCGCTTCGCGCCGGGCTGAAGGCAGCGTATACACATCGGCCATGAATTCCAGGTTCTCGCGCACCGTTAGATCTTCGTAGAGCGAGAAGCGTTGTGTCATATAGCCAAGCTTAAGGCGCAGCCGCTCCGCGTCGCGCGGTACCCGGTGGCGCAATACCTCAACTTTGCCCTCGCTCGGCAGCAGCAGACCGCACAGCATACGGATCGTGGTTGACTTGCCAGAGCCATTGGGCCCCAGAAAACCGTAAATCTGCGCGCGCGGGATATTGAGGTCTATATGGTCTACGGCTATCACTTTGTCGAAGCGGCGAGTTAAGCCTTGTGCACTGATAGCATTATCGGGACTCATAGCGATTACCGTGGTTCTAGCGCGGGGAAATTAACATTGACTGGCTGTCCGCTCGGCAAAGACAATGCCTTTGGACCGATCAAGTCAATCTTCGACAAGAAGGTAAGGCGGCTGCGATCCCGTTCGGTTAAGGCAAAGTATGGTGTGAAGGCAGCCTCTGAAGCGACAAAGCGCACATGGCCGGTAAAGGTTTGAGGCAAGCCTTCAACATGCACTGTGGCGCGCATGCCCAGATGAATGCGCGCGCGTAGCGGTGCTGGTATGTACACGCGCGCGTACGGCGCGCCCGCGGCCAGCATCACCACGACCGGTGCGCCCGCTGGTGGGCGATCGCCGACGTAGTATGGAAGCGCATCGATGATGCCGTCCCGCGGGGCACGCACAGTGAGTCGGTCGGCGTTGATTTCTAATTCCCGCAGTGCGGCTTTGGTCTCGGCAAGCAGCTCGCGGGCCTGATTTAGTTCTTGGATTATGGTACCTTTGAGCAGCGCTTGCAGGCGTGCTCTCGCCTCATCTCGCCGCGCAAGCGCCATGTTGCGCTGCGCACTTGCGCGGTCGAGATCTGCCTGGCTGACGGCGTGCCGCTCAGCCAATGACCTTACGCGCTTGTATTCACGTTGTTGTTTGATCAGCATGGCCTCCATGCCTTCGAGTTCGGCACGCGCCTCGTTGATGCGCTCTTGGCGTGGCCCACGTAACAACTCGGCCAGGTGCTGCTGTGCGCGCTCGACGGCCGCACGCGCCCGATCGAGCATGGCTTGGTAACGGCGCTGATCTAATTGCATCAGCATCTGGCCCGCCTTGACCGTATCACCCTCGCGGACCTCGATCGCCACAATAGGCTCCTGTGCCTCGGCGATAAGTTCTACGCGCTCGCGCTCCAAGATGCCGACGACTGCCGGTGGCTCATCATCCGCCGAACACCCATGAGCGCTGTTGTTCCGATTCCCAGCACAAGAGCATACGCTGTTGCTCTCATGGCCGAACCTTGTCGGCCGCCGCACCTTGTAGGAATAACCGGATGTGATGCTCAATGAGCCGCTGGACGAGCGCATCGTTCATCTCAAGTCCAAATACCTCGCGGGCGACCGGATAGCTGATAAACGGGAACAGCGCCATCCCGATCAGAGATAGCGCGGTCAATGCCGGATCAAGATCGCGTCTGAGCTGGCCGGCATCGATCTCGTGCTGCACGAGCCGGGACAGTAAGTTGCCGCCGCGGGAGGCGAACTGACGGACAAACCGCTCTCGAAATCGGCCGCTCTCGAAAAGCACCTCTCGCACGAGCAATTGGGGTATCCATGGATTACCGGCCAATGTGCGGGTGTACCCCTCGAGGACGCCTCGGATGTCCCCGATGTCGCCACGCGATTGCTCGGCCAACGACCGAAGCTTGGCGAGAAACGGGGAGAGGGTCTCTTCCAGTACGGCCTCATACAACCCCGGCTTACCGCCGAAGTAGTACGCGATCATAGCGGGATTGACACCCGCGCCTTCTGCAATCTGGCGCATCGAAACGGCGGAATATCCTTGTTCGGCGAATAGTCGGCGGGCGGCATCCACTAAGGCGTGTTGGGCCCTGGTATGGTCGGCAGTAGCTGGACGGCCTGGCTTCCGTCTCGCTGGCTTAGCATGGCTGGGCACGAGATACTTCCGATTTAATTAATTATACGATTATTTAATTATGATCTATCTTGGCTGCGGAGCAAGTCGAAATTTTTTCATTGGCTTTCGAGCAGACATGCATAGCCCTTTTGCCTCTTTTATGGCAAGGCACGAGAGCCGTGCGGTTTCGGTCTGCGCCTTTATAATCTCACGCAGTTCTTGCCAGCCAACGCGCGTGGCATGATACTGCGCGTCATGAAGACAATTGCGGTCTATCCGGGCACCTTCGATCCCATCACCAATGGGCACACCGATCTGGTGCGACGCGCGGCCAGGCTTTTCGATCAAATAGTGCTGGGCGTAGCAGCAAACCCTAGCAAAAGGCCGTTTTTCACCCTTGAAGAGCGCGTGGTCTTGATAAGAACTGCCCTAAAAGAGATTAATAATGTCAAGGTGTACGGCTTTGCGGGTCTATTAGTGGATTTCGCGCGTGAGCACGGTGCCCGCGCCGTGTTGCGCGGTCTGCGCGCAGTGTCGGATTTCGAGTACGAGTTCCAGATGGCCGGAATGAACCGGAAGCTAGATCCAAAACTCGAATCGCTGTTCTTAACGCCCGCCGAGGAATACGCCTTTCTGTCTTCTAATCTAGTGCGCGAGGTTGCATCATTGGGTGGCGATGTCTCAGCCTTTGTTGATCCCGCGGTTGCGGCTGCGCTACGCAATCGCCTAGTAAAATTTAGCATCGGCAATGAGAAAATTCAGTCCAGGCCTTAACAATGGCGTTAATTATCACCGACGAATGCATCAACTGCGACGTGTGTGAGCCCGAGTGTCCCAACAACGCGATCTCGGCAGGTGAGGAAATCTACGTCATTGATCCGAAACTCTGCACCGAATGCGTGGGCCATTTCGCTGAACCGCAATGCCAGCAGGTATGTCCGGTGGACTGCATCCATGTGGCTCCGGATCATCAGGAAAGCCGTGCACAGTTGATGCTTAAATATAAAGGGTTAATGCGCAAGAGCGCCTGATATTCAAGATGCATCCTGCGTAAGAGCACGCTGATTTTTACATCACCCTTGTCTGGACACTGAGCACAGGTCCCGGGAGAAATCTTGCAATCGCTTGAAATAGCCACTTGGCGTCCGCGCAAGATTTCTCGCTATACTCGAAATGACTACCTGTTTAGCTGTTTCCTAAGGCCTGAGCGGGCCTTTTTTGTTCGCCGCGTTCTATGCGTTCTGTTCCTATGGTTTGCGGCGCCTGCATGGGCGGCGAATGTACGACCGTCCGCGGCGGCTGTTGTCAGTGCGCATCCATTAGCAACGCAAGCGGGCCAAAAAATTCTGGCCGCCGGCGGCAATGCCTTTGATGCCGCAGTGGCGGTCACCGCGGCGCTGGGCGTGGTCGAGCCTTACAGTTCAGGCCTGGGTGGCGGCGGGTTTTGGTTGCTGCACCGCGCGCGCGACGGGCTTGATGTCATGATCGATGGCCGCGAACGCGCGCCACTGGCCGCGCATCGTGACATGTATTTAGACGACAATGGCCAGGTCATTGAAAGCCTGTCAATCGATGGCCCGTTAGCGGCAGGGATTCCCGGCACGCCGGCGGCGCTGGTGTATCTGGCGGAGCATTACGGACGGTTGCCGTTGGAGGAGACGCTTGCGCCAGCAATCAAACTTGCGGAGGGAGGATTTCTCGCTAGCAGCTATTACCGCAAGCAGGCAAAATTCCGACTGAAGACGCTGCGCAGGTATGATGCGACGGCGCAGATCTTTCTACACAATGGTGAAATTCCGGCGCCGGGTGCATTGATTCGCCAGCCAGATCTTGCCGCGACCTTAAGATCGATCGCAAAACACGGAAGAGACGGTTTTTACCAGGGTTTACTTGCTAAACGGCTTGTAGACGGCGTGCGCGCAGCTGGTGGTATCTGGCAATTGAAAGACCTGGCGCGCTATCGGATTAAGGAGCGAAAGCCCTTACAAGGGCGTTATCGTGGCATGCATATCGTCACCGCTGCGCCGCCTTCCTCTGGCGGAGTGATGCTGATCGAGGCGCTCAACGTTCTTTCTGGTTACGCCCTAGACGAGGTGGATACGGTCATTCGTGATCATCTAATCGTCGAAGCCTTGCGGCGGGCCTACCGAGATCGCGCTGAATACTTGGGCGATCCCGATTTCGTGGACATGCCGTTGCGGATGCTGATGGACTCGATGTACGCGGCTGGACTGCGCGCCAGCATCCGTCTGGATCGGGCGACACCAAGCCAACTGCTGCCGCGCATCGCCGAATACCGCGCTGAAGGCCAAAGTACCACGCATTTTTCCATTCTGGACACCGACGGCAATCGGGTGGCGGCCACGGTGACGATCAATTATCTCTTCGGGTCCGCGTTCGTGGCGCCGGGAACCGGTGTGCTTCTAAACGATGAGATGGATGATTTTTCAATCAAGCCCGGCAGCCCTAACGTTTATGGCCTGGTTGGGGCGGAGGCCAACGCGATCGCACCTGGCAAGCGTATGTTGTCCAGCATGACGCCTACCTTTCTCGATACCAGCAGGCGCTTGGGTCTAGTTGGCACGCCGGGCGGCAGTCGCATCATAAGCATGGTGCTGCTGGCCGCGCTTGAGTTCATCAACGGCAGTGACGCGCAAGGCATGATTTCGCTGCCACGTTTTCATCACCAGTATTTACCCGATGAGATACAGTTCGAACCGGGGGCGCTCGCACCGTCGGTGGTGCGCCACTTGAAGGCGATGGGGCATACGCTGCATGAACTCGATGATGACTACGGCAACATGCAAGTCGTCATCTGGGATCGCGCTGCAAACCATGTAGAGGCCGGCTCCGATCCGCGGGGTATCGGCGCTGCTATCGTTAAATCTCCAAGTAGTAAGATGGCTCCTGTGCGATAGATCCGCGCGAATAAAGCAAACCGACACTTGCCACCTAACGTATATGCATCGGCAAGTTAGATACGCTCGGTGCTGAGCTGATAACCCATTTAGACTGTGCTGCGACCGCTGATCATCATAAGCGAGTACGTTACTGCGGCTTGATTCAGTGGCTGATGTGAGCTGCGGTATCGTTTATGTGGCGATTACGCGCGTGTCGGCCATCTATCTTGTGCGCGGGGTGTTTAGTGGCATAGGCGCTTTTTGGATTGGGCTGTACCTGGTGGAGTTGGTGCGACTTCTGAAACGGTAAACCCCGCGAAAGGCAGGGACACAAAGCCACGGGGCTAAGGGTTTGCAGGATGTGGGACTATGATCGCCGGCTTGCCAATGAAGTGCGGTATTGCGCATAGGCAGGACTTGTGCGCCTTTCAGAAGTGTGGAGATTGTGGTCTTAGCGGGCCTTTTGCTCAACTGGGGGTTCAAGGACATGAACAAGCTGATCTATCTACTGGCAGTGGTTGTGGGCTTGATGGGGATTGGCCGGAGACCAAAGCGGCCGGTATGCGCACGCTGACCTTGAAGTAGGCCGGCAGCACGCAGCCTATCCTCGGCTATGAGGTGTATATGGCAGGACTGCCGATCAGACCAAGATGCGTCAGCTCTTTGTGCCGCTGATGCTCGACCTCAAGGCCCCGGCTGTGCGGT
>DATACK010000218.1:0-12368 GCA_036259115.1 Gammaproteobacteria bacterium
TATGACGCCTTATCCGCCTGCCTTGTCTAAGTATGTTCTGGAGGGAAAAGTATGATCCGGTTCTTTGGATTGACTCACCACGCTACTCCGCACCGAGCGGGCTGATTGTGAACTTGCTGAAATCAACACCTATATACTAACCCCGCCCAGTGCCGCTAAGTGCAAGGGAAACCGCGCCCTTGGTCAAGGCCATAGCCTGCGCGGATTTAACCGCACAGCGTGCGCAGTACCTGCCGCATAACTGCCGAGCACTTCCTTGATGTTGTACAAGCCAGAGAATACACCGTGCCCGTTATCGATTGTCGACTTGCCTACAGTCAAGCCGCCACGCGTGACGTAAAGCTTAACGCGCATGCTTTGTGCGTTCGAGCAGGTCACTTTACCCTTGCCTTCCGCAGTCTTGTAAAAAAACGACCAACCATGTGGTGAGAAATCTATCTCGCAGCGGATTTCGCTGCCAGCCGCAAAAGCCGCCTCTGGTGCAGTTAACGTCACGCCGACGAGCACCGCCGCAACACTCAAACCCATCCACAGCTTACGCATGATCGAGTCCCTCTCTAAATCAGTACGGTGCAATCAAGCCGATGTCCAGACGCTCAGGTTTTAGGTAGCTGCACGCCCCTTTGACCCATGTATTTGCCGCCGCGGTCTTTGTATGAGGTCTCGCAGACCTCATCGGATTCCAAAAACACCACCTGTGCCACGCCCTCGTTGGCGTAGACCTTAGCCGGCAACGGCGTGGTATTGGAGAATTCTAACGTGACGTGCCCTTCCCATTCAGGCTCCAAAGGCGTTACGTTTACGATTATGCCGCAACGCGCGTACGTCGATTTCCCAAGGCAAATCGTGAGCACGTTGCGCGGGATGCGGAAATATTCCACCGTGCGCGCGAGGGCAAAGGAATTAGGCGGAATGATGCACACGTTGGCCTTGAGATCCACGAAGCTCTTGTCATCGAACCTTTTGGGATCAACGATCGCGGAATTGATGTTGGTGAAGATCTTGAACTCGTCTGAGCAGCGCACGTCGTAGCCGTAGCTCGAAACACCGTACGATACAATCCGGCCATTACCATTGACCCGCACCTGCCTTGGCTCAAACGGCTCGATTATGCGGTGTTCTTCCACCATGCGCCGAATCCAGCGGTCGGATTTGATGCTCATACGCGCGCAGTTCCACCTATAGGAGCGACGTCAGTCGCGATTTCAATGCCGATGGACATACCGCGGCTAGGGCCGCTCTTTAATTATTTTGGATGACGATCTTTGGAAACCGTGCGCTGAAATCCTTGCTCCGCAGAGACAGCTTGGCCGCGGTACGCCGCGCGATATTACGATAGCTCTGCGCCACCGGGCCTGTAGGATCGGCCACCACCGTGGGCCTGCCGCCGTCGGCCTGTTCACGGATGCGCATGTCTAGCGGCAGCGAACCCAGCACGTCGACCGAATAATCCTTGGCCATGCGCGCCGCTCCACCTTTGCCGAAGATGGGCTCTTCGTGCCCGCAGTTGGTGCAGATGTGGGTACTCATATTCTCAACGATGCCCAGCACAGGTACATCGACCTTCTCGAACATCTTTAAGCTCTTGCGCGCATCGAGCAGCGCGATATCCTGCGGCGTGGTGACGATGACAGCACCTGAGACCGGAATCTTCTGCGCCAAAGTCAATTGAATATCGCCAGTGCCAGGCGGCAGATCGATGATCAGGTAATCGAGGTCGCGCCAGCGGGTGTCGCTCAGCAACTGCTCCAAGGCCTGGGTGACCATTGGCCCGCGCCAGATCATCGGCGTCTCCTCGTCGATCAGAAACCCGATCGACATCGCCTGAACGCCGTAATTTTCCTTCGGCTCCAGGCTCTTACCGTCCTTTGATTCCGGCTGGCCCGATACGCCCAGCATGCGCGGCTGACTGGGACCATAGATGTCGGCATCCAGCACACCGGCAATCGCGCCTTCGGCCGCGAGCGCCAGCGCCAGATTGACGGCGGTGGTGGATTTCCCGACACCGCCCTTGCCGGAAGCCACCGCGATGATATTCTTGATATTTTGCATGCGCTTGGCGCTCTTTTGCACCGCGTGCGCCTGAATCTTCCAGGATATATC
Source organism: Gammaproteobacteria bacterium (assembly GCA_036259115.1). GTDB lineage: Bacteria > Pseudomonadota > Gammaproteobacteria > JACCYU01 > JACCYU01 > JAPSGG01. The sequence continues at coordinate 2,104 of DATACK010000218.1, forward strand.
CACTTGCACCCCGCGCACGCCTTCGATGCCTCCGACAGCCGTACTGATCATGTTGGCGAGCTGCGCCTTGTAGCCTTCGGCCGGATAGCCTAGCACCAGCGCCACACGCGCCTGGTCGCCCTCGATGTGGATGCCTTGCACGACCTTGGCTGCGACTAAGTCTTTGCCCAGATTAAGATCGATGATCCCAGAGAGCACAGCTTGGATCTGCTCTCGTTTGATTTCAGTCACTCTACGCCTCCAGCAGTGGCGGCTTGCCACGCGCATTGCCACACGCAACTAACCTAAATTGTACACCAAGCACAGTGTCACGATAACCGGCGGGGCTCACCGTGGCAGCGGATTTGACTAACTGTTAAGGTATATTGCGTAAAACGCAAAAAACTTTCTGAAAGGTTTGCGATCCACGTAATTTATCTCCAAAAGGTATGTGTTGAACGCAACATGGCACGCAAACTCATTCACGAAACGCCTAGAACAATCCTCGTCACGAGCGCGCTGCCCTATGCCAACGGTCCCATTCACCTGGGGCATCTGGTGGAATACATCCAGACCGACATCTGGGTACGTTTTCAGAAGATGCGCGGCCACGATTGCATCTACGTGTGCGCGGATGACGCGCACGGCACGCCCATCATGCTCAAGGCGCGCGAGTTGGGAATTACGCCGGAGCAACTGATCGAGCGGATGGGGCGCGAGCACCGCGCGGATTTCGCGGGATTTCTCATCGCATTCGACAATTACTACAGCACGCATTCGCCGGAAAATCGCGCTTTCGCCGAAGAGATTTACCGGCGGCTGCGTGACAAAGGCTTTATCACCAAACGCATCATCTCGCAGGCTTATGACCCTGAAGCCAAGATGTTCCTGCCGGATCGTTTCATCAAGGGCGAATGCCCGCGCTGTGGCTCGCCCGATCAATACGGCGATGCCTGCGAGGTCTGCGGCGCTACCTATGCGCCCACGGATTTGAGGCATGCGCGCTCGGTGCTGTCCGGCGCAACACCCGAGACGCGGGAGTCGGAACACTACTTTTTCACCTTGGGCAAATTCGAAGGTACACTGACCGAATGGATCAAACGCGGATCACTGCAACCTGAGATCCGCAATAAGCTCAACGAGTGGTTTGAGGCCGGCCTGCAGGATTGGGACATCTCGCGCGACGCACCATACTTCGGGTTTGAAATTCCGGATGCGCCTGGTAAATATTTCTACGTATGGCTGGACGCGCCGATCGGCTACATGGCGAGCTTCAAAAATCTGTGCGATCGCGCGCAGCTGAACCCTGGATTACCGTCCGGGGCTAGCTTCAATGAGTATTGGGCCAGGGACAGCAAAACCGAGCTCTATCACTTCATCGGCAAAGACATCGCCTATTTCCACACCCTGTTTTGGCCGGCGATGCTAGAAGGCGCGGATCTTCGCAAGCCCACCGGCGTGTACTGCCACGGCTTTCTCACCATCAACGGACAAAAGATGTCCAAGTCGCGCGGTACCTTCATCACTGCGCGCACGTATCTGGAGCACGTCAAAAATCCGGAGTATCTGCGCTATTACTTCGCCGCCAAGCTTGGTGCTGGCATCGATGACATTGACCTCAACTTCGAGGACTTGATTTACCGCGTTAACAGCAACTTAGTCGGAAAGTTCGTCAACATCGCCAGTCGCTGTGCAGGTTTCATCAACAAGCAATTCCAAGGCAGATTGGCGGATAAACTCGCCGATGAGCCATTGTTCGCGCGCTTCGTGGCCGCTGGCGACGATATCTCCGCAGCATACGAGGCCCGCGAGTTCAAGAACGTCGCAACGGAGATCATGTCGCTCGCGGATCTGGCCAATCAATACATCGACCAGCACAAGCCCTGGGCGCTTGCCAAAGAACCTGGCCGCGAGGATGAGGTGCAGACCATCTGCACGATGGGCTTGAACCTGTTTCGCATCTTGACAGCTTATCTAAGGCCCGTGTTGCCACGCATGGCTGAACGCGCGGAGGCGTTCCTGAATATAGACTCATTGACCTGGTCGGATATAAAACAGCCGCTGCTCAACCATACGATCAAGGAGTTCAAGCCGCTCATGACCCGCATCGAACAACACGAAATCAACACAATGACCGAAGCTTCCAAGGAAGGCGCCGGCAAGATAGCACCCAGTGCTAAGAGCGCCTTGGAATTGGAGCCCATAGCGCCGCAGATCGAGTACGAAGACTTCGCGAAACTCGATTTGCGGCTGGCGAAAATCGTTCAGGCGCAACCCATTGAGGGCGCCGATAAGCTCTTGAAGCTGCGCATCGACTTAGGTGGCGAGACACGCACGATCTTCGCCGGCATCAAGGCGGCTTACACGCCGGAACAACTGATCGGCCGTTTGACCATTGTGGTCGCGAATCTGGCGCCGCGTAAGATGCGCTTCGGAGTGTCCGAAGGCATGCTGCTCGCCGCAGGGCCTGGTGGCAAAGACATCTTCCTGCTCAAACCCGATGCCGGTGCGCAACCTGGCATGCGGCTCAAGTAGCCTACGAACCGTCGCGCATTGCAGACAGCTCAAGATGTTGCCCGCTTGTAGGAGCCGCTTCCATTCGCGAATCTATCGATCACGGCTAAAGTCGCTCCTACAAACAGACTGTCAAACTCGCAGCATGCCGTGACTATGTGCTACATGTGAGGCTAAAGTGCCCTAAGTCCCTCGTAATTGCTCGCGCAGATCCTCGGCCAGCAGACTGCGCGCCAGACGCACCAGCATGTCAGCACACTCCGCTCGCTGGTCCGCGGGCCAGCCTGCCAGCAGCTCAGCAAGCCGATCCCGACGCGCCGCAACCAATCGTTCAATCGCACGTCGTCCCTTGCTAGTGAGCGTGGGCTGTTCCATCGCTTTGCTAGAATCACCTTCAATCAGCCCAGCTCGGACAAGTCCACTAAGGATCGGCGTCAGCGCTGCGGGCGAGAGATCCAAGGCCTCGGCGAGGCCCGCTAACGTCGTCGGCCCGTGCTCATCGATGTGCAGCAGTAGCCAGCTCTGCGGCGCATCCAGTGCCACGCCTGCACGTTGTGCCAACGCCTCATACGCCTGCCATCGGCTTGTTCTGTTGGCGAGCACGCTTAGCGCCCGTTCGAGCTCTTGGCGTGAGGTCTTGGCAGCCGGCATCGCATAAGTATCGCCCGGATCAGGCACCTGAGCCGTTTGCCTAAGCGGCTTCTCTTTGAGCAGTAGGGCCAGCACGAAAGCGGCTGCAGCGAACGGGACAGCAGCGAGGAAAACTGCCTGTAGCGAACCGGCATATGCCTGCACTACGCCGGCCTGCATCGCATTGGGCAGTTTGTGCAATGCCGCCGGATTCGACTGCAGCACGTCGAAATGGGAACTGGTCGGCAGCACCGGCAGAAACCGGCTTAGATTGAATTCTAGGCGGTTGGTGAAGATGGCGCCAAAGACAGCGACGCCGAACGCGCCACCGATGGAGCGAAAGTACGTCACGCCTGACGTGGCGGTGCCTAAATCGCGATAATCGACTGCATTTTGCACCGCGATCACCAGCACCTGCATGACCATACCGAGCCCCAGCCCGAGTAGCAGCATAAATCCGGAGGATGCCAGTGCGCTGGTATGCGCATCCATGCGCGACAAAAGATATAGGCCCACGGCCATGACCACAGTGCCCAAGGTCGGAAAGATCTTGTAGCGGCCAAAGCGGCTGATCAGTTGGCCGCTCACGACCGATGTAATAAGTAAGCCGATCATCATTGGCGCCAGCCGCAGCCCAGAGCTGGTTGGGCTGACGCCATTGACGATCTGCAAAAACAGCGGCAAAAAGGTGGTGACGCCCAGCAGCGCAAACCCGACGACGAATCCGATTGCACTGGTGACGGAGAACACCGAATTGTGGAATAGAGCCAGCGGCAGCACCGGCTCGCGTGCGCGCCGCTCCGCCGCGATAAAAGCGATCAATGACAGAACCGCGGCAACGGCGAGCCCGATGATTTGCGCAGAGTCCCAGTCATAGGTGGTGCCACCTAAGGTGGTGATCAAAACCAGGCAGGTGGTGGCGGTTGTCAGTAGCACAATGCCCAAATAATCGATGGCGTGTTGCACGCGGCGGCTTGGCAGGCGCAAAGTCACGGCGGCCACTGCGAGTGAAATGGCGCCGATGGGGAGATTGATGTAAAAGACCCATTGCCAGGAGAGATGATCAACGAAGAATCCACCCAGAAGTGGACCGGCCACACTGCTGACCGCGAACACCGCGCCGAATATGCCTTGATAGCGACCACGTTCGCGCGGCGATACAATGTCACCGACAACCCCCAGCGCGCTCACGATCAAGCCGCCACCGCCCAAGCCTTGCAACGCGCGAAAGCCGATTAACTCCACCATGTTGCGGCTTAACCCACATAAGGCTGAGCCGATTAAAAACAATATGATCGCACCTTGGAACATCCGCTTGCGGCCATACAGATCACCGAGCTTCCCCCATAACGGCATAGAGGCCGTAGAGGCAAGCAGATAACCGGTCACCACCCAGGACAGGTGCTCAAGCCCGCCAAGATCGCCCACGATGGTCGGCAGCGCGGTGGCTACGATCGTCTGGTCCAACGCCGCCAGTAACATGCCAAGCATCAGCCCGCCAAATGTAAGCCACATCCGGCGATGGGTCAGACCACTCGACAGTTCTCTTGATTGCGCAGCACTCAGCGCACGCATGATAGTTTTATCAACGCAAACACGCCTCTATTGTTCATCCTGAAGTCGAACCTTGGCTCGACCAAGATTTCAAAAGGGTTTACTTAGTCGGCGGCGGGAATAGTAAAGAATAAAAAGTCATTGCATCAACCGGGCCGGGGCAAAGTGACCGTCAGTCGCAGGCCGCCTTGCAACCGGTTGAAACGCTATATTGCCGCCGTGACCGCGTACGATGGTGCGTGCCACAGCAAGACCTAGGCCCGCGCCGCCGGCATTGCGGCTACGCGACCGCTCGACTCTATAGAAAGGTTTGAACACCTGCTCCATCTCGTCCTCAGGTTGGCGAGTCGTGTCGCCATGGGATGAACCGCTGGCTCTGACGGGCTGATGGAGGCAAGCGGTTTGGCGGCCCAACGTGGGAGCTTGACCTGATTCACATGCGACGGCGCAAAAGATTTCTCGCCACTGAAACCGCTTACGGCCGCGGATTGGTCTGAGCCATGCGGCGTTAAGATCCCGACGACCGCATGCTTTTCATCGAGATAACGCCGTGCCACGCGGTTCACATCCTTGGCGATGACATGCTCGATCGCGCACTCGTCATCCTATGGGGAATTGCGACCTTCCACTAAAGCCTGCGACCACTGCATGGCCAAACCGGAAATAGAATCCTTCTGCGCCTCCGCATCGGTCGCAAGCTGGCGTTTGGCGGCGCTGACCATCTCGTCCGGCGCGCCGCTGGCGGCAATATTGCTCAGTATTTTCCGCACATTGCTTACCAATACCTTTGCATTTGTGCCATCCGGGAAAGCGGCGACCGCATAACCGACACTGGCGGGTCGCACCGAATCCAAATCGAAATCTGCCCTCAGCGCCTTGCCGGTAGGCACCAGACGACTGTAGAAGGACGAACTCTGGCTGCTCAATACCTGCGCTAAAACTTGCGCCGCGGCAAAGTCCCGATACTTATACCCCGGCATGCGAAAGGTCAGCATCGCCAGCCCGTAAGGTTGATCCGTGGGCATTTGGATTACGCTGGCCCTGACGGGCTTCAGTTGAAACCGTGGAAGGCAACTTTTTATGCTTCATCGAATTGAAAAGCTGCTTGATCTGAGACAACGCGTCGCCGGGATCGACGCTGCCCGCGATAATCAACGTAGCGTTTTTGGGCGCGTACCAAGTATCGTACAACTTGTGCAGCATCGCCTGGTCGTCTTATCGAAGGACCGACGGGTACCCAGGGCGTCTTGTGCGTACGGCGTGTCGCGGAACATACGCGCCAGGATCTTCTAATTATAAACGATGTATTCCGGATCAGGCACGTCACGCGCGACCTCTTGTTCAATCGCGCCACGCTCTATTGGATCAAAGCGTTTGGCTGTCGAATACGCCTTGCATGCGGTGAGCTTCGATGTACAGTGCCACATCCAGATATTTGGCGGGCACGGTGAAGAAATACTGCGTGACCGTCTGCTGCGTATCGGCGTTGAAATCTCCGCCCATCGCCGCGGAGATCGAGGAGAGTTGCGCGGCGGATAGTCCCGGCCTGCCCCGAAACATCATGTGTTCTTGCGCGTGCGCCATACCGGGGAAACCCGCGGGCGCTTCATTGGAGCCCGCGTGAAAGTTCATCACGGTGGTCACCACGGGTGCGAGATCATTCGGTACGATCTCCACGCGCAGGCCATTTCTTAACGTGGTCTTTATCACGGCATCCTTATTGCCATACGGTTGATCGGAAGCAGGCGCGGCAGCGGACTCCTGCGTCCAAGCAAAGCAAAAGATTATTGCAACGCAAAGGGTACAAAACCGATAACTCGATACGACGTGGCTTTTACTCACTAGACTCGCCCCCTCGGCAACGACGAATTACAACCATGATGACCGTTTGTATAGTCAGCCAAGCACTCGTTGGATTCAGTCATCCTTTGAATCGTTCCGGAAAACGCATCGCCAAATCTCTTGGTACGCAAAATCCTGTGCTATTAATTGCGGTATAAGCGCTTATTATTGCGGTCTATCTTGATAGTGGATGATGACACCCGGCCTGAAGGAATAACCAAGAGGAACAACCAATGATAGTGCCAACCCGTCGCGCTACGCGGACCTGGCGCGAGGCATCATTTAGAATCTTCCAAACAGACGAGGCAGACCTGTGGAACCTGTGCTGATGTCGTGGAGCGGCGGGAAAGACAGTTGCCTTGCGCTTTACGAAATTCAAAAAGCCAATGAATACCGTGTCACGGCGCTGTTGACGACGGTAACGCGCGATTATGACCGGATCAGCATGCATGGCGTTCGGCGCGTGTTGCTCCAAGCGCAGGCGGCAAGTCTCGACCTGCCGCTTTGCGAAGTCTTCATCTCAAAAGGCGCGGCGAACGAGGAGTATGAACGTGAGATGGCGGAGGCGCTTCGCATCTACCGTTCGCATGGAATTGACCAAGTGATATTCGGTGACCTTTTTCTTGAGGACATCAAAGCCTACCGTGATCAATTCCTGGCGCGGCAGGACATGCGAGGTCTTTATCCTGTGTGGCAGCGAGATACGACCGCCTTTATTGGCGAGTTCGTCAAGCTTGGCTTCAAGGCCATCATCGCCTGCGTCAACGGTGAACTGCTAAATCCGTCATTCGCCGGTATGATGATCAACGAGCATTTTCTCTCCGTGCTGCCTTCGGATGTTGATCCGTGCGGTGAAAATGGGGAATTTCATTCCTTTGTCTTTGATGGACCGAATTTCAAACAAGCCGTGAAATTTTCCATTGGTGAGACAGTAGCCAAAGGCAACTTCTGGTTTTGCGATTTAGTACCGGAATGATAGAGTGCGGCTTACAGGACTAAGCTTAAGAGCTCAGATATGCTAGGAGTCAATATGTTAAATCCTCGATTGGTCGTGCTGGTGGGCATCATCCTGGGAGCGGCGGCCTTGCGCCTGATACCACACCCTTTCAACGTCGCACCCATCACGGCGGTAGCGCTATTCAGCGGCGCGCATCTGTCCGATAAGCGCCTGGCCTTCCTAATACCGCTCTTGGCGCTGTTTTTAAGCGATCTGGTGCTAGGTTTTTATCCGCATATGGAGGTCGTCTATGGGAGTTTCGTCCTCGTTGTCGGCATCGGGATGCTGCTGCGCGAGCGGCGCACGCCGCTATGGATCGCTTGTGCCGCGCTAACAAGCTCACTTCTCTTTTTCATAATGACCAACTTCGGCGTCTGGGTCTTTGGCTCTTTATATCCAAAGACGATGGCCGGTCTGATTGAATGTTACGTAGCCGCCCTGCCGTTTTTCCAGCGCACCCTGTTGGGTGATGCGTTCTACACCGCCATACTATTCGGCGGATTCGCGCTTGCACAGCACCGATTCCCGATCTTGCGTGAACCCGCGCCACTTAAACCACAAACGGCTTAAACTTGACTTAGGCGCATAAGCGATGACGGCGCAACGCATCGTTTCATTCCTTCCCTCCGCGACTGAAATGGCCTGCGCGCTGGGATTAAATGAGCGCCTCGTTGGCATTACCCACGAGTGTGATTATCCGCCGGAGATCCAGGGGAAACCTATAGTCGTCCGTAATGCGTTGCCGATCGAGCGCATGAACCAGCGCGAGATCGATGCCGCCGTCGCGGCGCGGCTACGTGAGGGATTGAGCCTTTACGCAGTCGATGAACAGCTTTTGCGGGAACTTGCGCCCGATCTGATCCTTACGCAGGACTTGTGTCAGGTCTGCGCGCCGTCTGGAAATGAAGTCGCTCAGGCGCTAAGTTTACTGACTCCAAAGCCACAAATCCTATGGATGACACCCAAAACATTGGCGCAGATTGCCGACAATATGCGCCAGTTAGGCGAAGCCACAGGGCGCTCTAAACAAGCCAAGGATCTCATCAAGCAAGGCCGTGCCAGGCTGGCGCAAGTCGAGGCGGCGACCCGCGCTATATCGCGCCGCCCCCGTGTGTTTTGCATGGAATGGTTGGACCCAGTTTACTGTGGTGGACATTGGCTGCCTGAGATGGTCAGGATCGCCGGCGGTGTGGATGAGCTCGCGCACGAGGCAGCCGATTCGGTGCGCATTGACTGGAACGATGTCTTGCAATGGGCACCCGAGGTTTTGATCCTGGCGCCCTGTGGCTTTAATCTGGAGCAGACGATCGCCCAGGCGCCCGCGCTGTTCGACCATCCCGGCTGGAATGAACTTCCGGCGGTTCGTCAAGGCAGAGTCTACGCGGTTGATGCCAACGCCTATTTCGCACGCCCAGGCCCGCGAGTAATCGAAGGAACGGCGCTTCTGGCGCACCTCATCCATCCTGCTCTGTTCGATTGCAAAGGGGCGCAAAATGCCTTTCAGCGACTTGAGCCTCTTGGCATTGATTGTGCGGACAACGCTGTCGCGCGGCCACATGCACCCGAAGTTTAGGTGGCCCACTGATCCGACAAGCAGGCGCCGCTCTACGCACTGAGATAACATCACCGAAAACGGCCGGGCCGCATGTTCATCCTGATCGCGTTACACCTACTCGCCGCCACCGTTTGGGTCGGCGGCATGTTTTTCGCTCTCCTGATCTTGAGGCCTACGGCAGCAGAGTTGCTGGAATCCGCCGTGCGTCTCCGAATGTGGAGGAGCATCTTTCGACGGTTCTTCGCGTGGGTGTGGCTTGCGATTATCATATTGCCGATTACCGGCTATTGGATGATTTTCGGTTACCTGGGTGGCATGACGAATCTAGGCTGGCATATCAATGTCATGCAGGTGCTGGGCATCGTCATGATTCTGCTTTACCTGCACCTGTTTTTTGCGCCCTACAAACGCCTACGGCACGCCGTGGACGCTGGCGATGTCGAATCTGGCGCGCGCAGCTTGAGGCAGATCCGCGTCATCGTCGTTATGAATCTCATCCTGGGGCTTACGGTGATCGCGATTGCTGTAGCAGGCAGCAGTCCGTAGAGTTAATCCTAGCAAGACGCCAGCGCGAATGAATGCTGTCTGTCGGTGCCTAGATTGCGCTTAACGTTCATAGATTTAGAACCTCCCAGCATCTTTGTACTGCGGAGATACCATTATCCAAGGCACCACAAGCGGGATCTGACAAAAGAAAGATAGCCCGCCTGCAGGGTCCATTATTGCGGTTTTATCTGTCCACGGATTTCTCCATTTGGATGGGCCTTACTATGCACGTTGACATAGAGATTGCTCGCCTTATAGCTTTTGTATTGCGCCTCGGTCAACTTTGTGTCCGGCGGAACAGACCACTTGTTGTCAGACGTCTTCTTGAGAGGAATAATGGGTGGACCGTTCTTCCCGGGCGCTGCTTGGTGGATATGCGCCATCATACCCGCGACACCCGAAGTGGTTATGCTGCCGCTGATGGACTTGTCGGTGCCGACTGTGATCGTGCCGCTGCCCGATGCGGAGGTTTTCACCGGCGGCACTACCTGGTCGCCGCTCAGCATCACCTTTGTTCCGGCGGCTATTGCCATACCGGCACCTCCCGCGAAAACGCCCACCATCGCCATGACAACAAGCATGAATTGTGATTTCCGAGAAATCGCGCGCATTTGAGTGCCCTCATTAGTTGATCAAATTGTGAATGGC
>DATACK010000219.1:0-27100 GCA_036259115.1 Gammaproteobacteria bacterium
GCGGGTAGTACCGCAATCAAGCTGAGGAGACTGGCGCGCTGCATCGCGGTATGAAGCAACACCAGCCCATATATCTTCATTGCAGCCCCAGGTTTACTTGTAAGTGCCCGCCATCTGCGCCTATATACAGGTTGACCTGTATATGGGCCCAGATGGCGTCATGCTTTTGCGAAGTTTCCCATGGCAATGAGGATCTGCTGCGCCCAGACTCGTAGCGCTACAAATTCCGAGCGAATGGCGTTACGCGGAACACCTGCTGGGAACTCTCCATTCATAACGAAAACGCTTACACCGAATTAGTGACACTCGCGGTTTCTTCAAATCACCTTACTTTTATGGTGGCGCAGAATGTGGTCAAGCGTGCTTCTTACCTTTCTGTAATATTGATAGGTCTGTCAGGCAGCACACTCATCAGCATAGGATAGTGAATTATTCCATCTGAAGGAGCCGCTTTTGTAAACTCGGCTTATTTACCATGAACACGGTCTATGACAACGATCCTGGATCGGATCCACTACAGCACCTGTCCGCGAAGAGACAAGGAAATGGCTGCCGCATCGGTGCTCGAACAGGTCGGACGCAGTGGATACGGCCTGCTAGAAACCGATGTCCCGACCGCTGTTCGTTGCCGTTCTCGTCGAACTCAAGCGAGGGCTCGCCTCAGGGCGGCACACCAAGTGCTGGAAGCGGCTGGCTGAGGCAACCGCTGACTGTGCCGAGCTCGACGTGACTGTGTACGTGTTCGGGGATCGACTGTCCGTCGACCCCATTGGTCCGCACGCGCGCTTTGGGGCACCGCCGCCTGTCCTCGGCACCGGTCGGCTGTCCGGTACGTTCGGCGCAGTGGGCGCCACGAATCTGCCGCCCTGTCACCCCGGGCTGACCCGCCGGGTGCGCGCGCGACGTGTGGCCCCTCACGCACTGCTTCGCCTTCGCTTGCACGGCGATGCGTCGGACGGCCATCGAGCGCGTGCCGCTGTTCGCCTCCCTGCACACCGACGTCCCGGCATTGGCAAGAGTGTATGTCAGTGAGCTGTTTGACCGCCTGCCAGAGCCTGTGCGGCGCCCGCTGGCCACACTGAACCCGGCGGGAGCGATCCAGGTGTTGATGCGTCGGATGCGCGATCGGCTGCGGCGCTGCCAGCGTGTGCTCGTGGCCTGCAAGGGCGACCATGCCGAGCTGAAGGCCGTTGTCGGGTCGCAGTGCGTCGGTCGGCTGCGTCACGGGATCGATGGAAGCACTTCTTCCCGGCAGTTTCCCGCCGGAAATTGCTGCCCGCCGGTGAGGTGGGCGTTCTGTTGTCGGCCGCGTGGACGCCTCGAAGCGCGCGATGCTACTTGGCCATGCGGTACGCCTGCTGCGCGAGGAGGATAGCGGTCACTCTCGTGGTCGCCGGTCGCGGCACCGATGCCCCCATCAAGCCTCCCTGCTCGGCGACGGGGTTGCGCTGCTGGGTTACGGCCCACACACCGAGCTGACCGCAATCTACACTGGCTGTCACGTGTTCGCCTTTCTATCCCTCAGCGAGATAGGCGGCAACGTCGTCGCCGAGGCCATGGCCAGCGGCTTGCCCCCGGGGCTGCCGGCCGGTGCGCGGACTGTGCAGTGGCTCGCTGAGCCCGGCCGCAACGGACTCCTGGTGGTCGGGGACCGGCCCGCGACTGGGCAGCGGCCCTGAGTCCCCTAGTGGCCAAGCAGAGCTGCGGACGGCCATTGATCAGTGCGCTGCCCGAACGAGTGCCGCCTGCCATCCCACCTGGTACCAGGTCCTTGAGGAGGATCTGCTGCCGGACTGGCACGATGTGGCATGCTCGCCGCCGGCCGGATCGTGAGCGGTCAGGAGGTCAGGTCGACCTGCTTGTCCAGCTGCCGTTCAAGCGCCGAAGTATCTAGCAGCACGATGCGGCGGGCTACGGACGCGATTCCCCAGAGCGATCAGTGAGCGGAGCCCGATCGCTTATAATCGCGTTGAGGGCGTGGTGGTAACTGGCTATGAAGATGGGCGCGACATTGCCTTACGATTTCCGTCCCCCGCACTGCGATGTGAGCTGCATATTAAAGGGCTGTAATCGCCTGGGCAGCATCCTGTCGACCTGATCACCTCGACGCTTCTGAATCTGCTGATGCTCCCGCGCTTGTAATGACTATGGGCGTTTTGATCTTGACGAGGCTGCCGCGACCTCAAGATAGGATTCTTTCCCGGAAAACTACAATGCCATGACGTGGATGGTCGCGGTATTCATTGTAATCTTTGCGATCAGCCTCTGGTTGATCATCGAGGGCGCGGAGAAGTTTACCGATGGACTTCTTGAAGCCTCGGCCGCTTTCGGTATTTCTTCATTCACGCTCGGGTTTCTGTTCAATGGATTCGACCCTGATAATCTTGCAGTTGGTATCGCTGGGGCCATCCAAGGGCTGCCGGGAATCAGCATGGGTACGGCCATCGGCGCGGCGGTCTTCTTGCTGACCTTCGCTGCGGGCATTACGGCTATCTTATGGCCGCTGCGAGTAGACATACCGAGGCGCCTGATCATAGTGACATTGCTCAGTCCGCTGCCTATGGCAGCGTTGGGATTGGATGGCGTGCTGTCTCGTTCGGACGGCACTGTCTTGCTAATAGTCTCACTGGCGCTGATAGGATACGTGGTGAGGACAACCCGATGGCACCCTCTCTTCAAACTCGACGAGAAGCAGATCGAAGAGGTGGTGGCCGCACCTGAGCGCCCGCGCTGGTGGGCGCCGGCCGTGATGATAGGCGGCACTATAGCCATCGTTATCGGGGCCGCGCTATTTAATTGGAGCGTCCGCGGCATTCTGCGAGCGCTTGATTGGGATGAAACTATGTTTGGCATGATCATTGTGGCAGCCGCCGTAAGTGTCGAGGAGATTTTCCGTATGTTCGTCCCTGCACGACAGGGTCGTGCTGAAGTGGTTATCGGCAACATCATGGGAACAATCTTGTTCTTCGTTCTGTTCAACGTGGGTGTCATCGCCTTGATCCATCCACTGCCGCTTGAGAGATCAGTGCTCGGCTTTTATTGGTCCTTCATGATGGCGGCGCTGGTAGCAATCTCAATCTTCCTGTGGCGTAGACGAATCGGTCGAACAGCCGGCGGTTTGCTTATGGGCGGCTATGTAATCTACCTTGGTCTGGCGGTTGGGGGTGGATACCAGTTGACGGGGTAAAGCAGCATACGATACGTGGCTTATTGAGGGTCTACGATAAAAGCTGACAGAAAAGCGAAAAACTCGTCATCTCTAAGCCGTGCCTGCGCAAAGATTTCCCATTTATGTTTTTGCTAATGATTTGGCATAAACAAAAATGGATTGTCCATTGGCGTTCAGACTTCATCGGCACCGCTGCAAGCCCGAGCGCATTTTCTTCAGCCTTCTTGCTCGCGCAAATTGGCGGTAAATTTATCCGGACTTAGAGCAAGGGCGGCTGCGGCGAGAGGCCCCATTGCGGCAGAATGCGCGATTCTGTCCGTCGCAGGGCTTGATGCATCCGAACGTACTTGCCCTGCATCTATTTATTTACGGACTTTATAGGCTGCGCCGTTGCAAGACTTCGGATATCAAGTAGCAGGGGCTAGCAATGCACCGCCGTCTGTCGCTCTGCTAAGGGCTACTTATGGACTAAAGCGTTACTTGTTGAGCACCTATGCTCGTTCTGTGAACAAGATTACCCGATGTTTCAATGATTTTCGAGATGCGTGATGCCAATGATCCTGCCATCTAAACCGAGCGACCGATTCCCCAAGCTAGAGTGACCGTGTATGAGCATTGCTTTTGTACCGCGCAAGCCGTCGATTGCAATCCGAGCCCCGCACGCAATTCAAAAGGTGGTTTGTGCAATGGATCTCGAACTTACCGCGCATGCGCATACCGCGACATTTACGGTGTCTAGCTTGATTCTGAAAATCGGCCACGAGTACAATCTGTGCGCCGTGTGTACCGGGTGAGTTAGTTCCTCTACGCCTGGCAGATCTGCGGTATTGAACTCTCCAGTAGCTGGGGCCTCGCGTTTTTTAACTGCCTGGATACGTCTGATGAAAACGCGTTTGTAGTAGGTCGCAGTTAAGGATAACGATTACGTGTTTGCATGAATCAGAGCGGCCGTATACAAGAGGCTTATGTTTTGCGATTGCTGACTTGTGTTCTCGAAGGTTTGTCCGAACTCTATTTTCATGCGGCGATGCGTGAATGCAGTCGAGATGATCCGCTACTTGAGGGTTACCGTCTGGATGAGGAATTGGGTACGCTAATAGCTCAGCGGATCGGGAACGGCTCGCGGACTTAGCATACGAACGGCACCCCTTCACGAGCTGATATCTTCAACCGAGACGAGCCGACTCGTAGATGACCCCTGCCCATCATAAGGTCAAGCGCCACTGAAACGTCCACCAGTTGTCGCGATGGAACGCTTTCCCCAAAAAATTCTGGAGCATCTGATTGGCTTTTTTGCCCGTGCTGCAAAGGGGTTATTGATCACGGTCGCGCTACTTACAATTGCTTTCGCCTACTATGCGGCCACACACCTGCGCTTCAACACCAGCACGCTCAACATGCTCGACCCTTCTTTGCGGTTTCGAGTACTTGAAAGGGAGTTCGATCGCAGCTTTCCCCAGCTTAATGACTTGACCATAACCGTCATCGATGGTGACACCGCGCAGCAGGCTGAAGATGTCGCCCAGCGCCTGGCGTCGGTACTCCGAACTGAGATGGGTCGGCGACTGAAATGGATTTACAGACCCGGGAGCGGCCCGTTCTTCGAGCACAATGGTCTGCTATATCTCGGTAAGAAGGACTTGGCGGCATTATCCGACCAACTCATAGAGGCCGCACCTTTTCTCGGCAGATTGTCGCAGGACACCAGCGTTCGGGGGCTGTTCTCCGTGTTGAACCAAGCGCTTGCGCAGAAAGAATTAAGTCAGCAAAACCGAGCAATACTGAACAAGGTATTCGATGCGATGGATCGCACCATGCGCACCATATTGCATAACAGACCGCAACCGATGTCGTGGCAGCAGTTATTGCTCGCCAAATCCGGGCCTCTTAAGCAAGGCAGGCGGTCCTTAGTGTTGATCAAACCTCTTCTCAAGGGTACGGGCCTGGCTTCCGGACAAGCCGTGCTCGATGCAGTACGGGCGCACGCCGAGCAGATCATGCGCACAGCGGATGGTGCGCGCATTCGCTTAACGGGTTCTGTCGCTATGGACGCGGAAGAGCTGCAAAGCGTCTCCGCAAACGCGGGCCTGGCGACGGGCTTGTCTTTTGCGCTGGTGTGGGTAGTATTGCTGATCGGCCTGCGCTCGGCTGCACTAGTGGTGTGTGTGCTGATTACGCTTGTTATCGGCCTCACCTGGACATTCGCCTTCGCGCTCGGTGCAATCGGTTACCTAAACCTGATTTCGGCTACATTTGCAGTGCTCTTCATCGGCATGGGCGTGGATTTTGGTATTCAGTTCGCGATGCGCTTTAGAGAAGAGTGCGGGCATCAAGCAGGCCGTATCCCTGCGTTAGTGGCGACCACCGTCGGTGTGGGAGGCACACTGACACTTGCGGCGACGGCAGCCGCCATCAGTTTTCTATCCTTCGTCCCAACCCATTATACTGGCGTCGCCGAACTCGGCATCATCTCCGCGGCCGGGATGTTGATCGCCTTAGCCGCGAATATGACAGTCTTGCCGGCTATGCTAAACGTGACGCCTGGCCGTATCGTCGCGCTTAATAAGGGCAGTGACGGAAGCCAGGCGCTTGGCTTTTCTTTAACTCGCCATAGACGAGCGATAATCTGGATCGCGCTTGTTATAAGCATCGCAGCGGCCGCGATCGCGCCGCGCGCACGCTTCGATTTCAATCCCGTGAACATGCGGGACCCAAACGCAGAGTCTGTAGCCACATTCAAGGACCTAGTTAAAAATTCTGACGCCACGCCATACACCATCGATATCCTGGCGCGTGACCTCAAGGCCGCGCAAAAGCTGGCAAAACGCGTGGAGAAGTTGCCCGAGGTGGACAAGGCCATCACCTTGGCAAGCTATATTCCGGAACAGCAGCGAGAAAAGCTAGCCATCATTAACGACCTGAATCTGGTGTTAGGATTCAGTATGCTGCCCTCAAGTCGCGGCCCAGCGCCGAATGCGGCCGAAGCAGAGGAGGCTATTAATACCTTCATCGAGAACTCACGCGAATGGATTTCCACGGCCAGAAATACCAAGCTGAGCACAAGCCTTGCGCGTCTCGTACATGATTTGAAGCTCCTCAAGCAGGCGCGCGGATGGCCAGAGCGAGTGCTGCCGGCATTCAATAAGAACCTTATTGGCGACCTTCCTGACGTGCTGACTCGTCTAAGGTCGCTCTTGAAAGCACGTCCAGTGAGCTTAGCTGAAATTCCCAAAGATGTGCGGCAACAATATATAACCGCCGATGGGCGCGCCCGCGTACAGGTGTTTCCCAGCGAAAGCATGAATAACACCAGCGCGATGCGCCAGTTCGTAGCCGCCGTACAAGCAATCGCGCCAAACGCCACTGGTGCGCCCGTGAGCCTGGTTGAGGCTGGCAAAGTCGTGGTTGGCGCCTGCGTGCAGGCCGCCTTGACCGCCTTGGTATGCGCGAGTTTGCTGATGCTCGTGGTGCTGCGTAGTCTGCTAGATATGCTCCTGATGCTGTTGCCACTGCTGTTTGCGATGCTGTTGACCACAGCTGGATCAGTCGTGCTGGGCGTGCACTTTAACTTCGCTAATGTCATCGCCCTGCCGTTGTTGCTGGGGATAGCGGTCGCTTTCGGTGTGTATCTGATGATGCGCAAGCGCGCTGGCATGGACATCGATCATCTGTTTGCCAGCAGTACGCCACGGGCGGTCTTTTTCAGCGCGCTGACGACGATTGCTGCCTTTGGCACTTTAGCTATATCCCGTCACCGCGGTATGGCCAGCATGGGGTTGCTATTGACGATCGCGCTGTCGTTGGCGTTGATCGGTACGCTGATCATTTTGCCTGCGCTCTTGAGCGTCGTAGACGACTGGCGGGCGCGGCGGGGCATGAGCGCAAACTAACACAGTTGCCGAAGCAGGGAGAATTGCCGTGAGCCTGCTTTGCGAGGCTGCTAGGCATACGGCGTACTCGCCGATCCCATAGGGGGCGCTTATAGCCGCCGGGCTTTTGCAGATGGATAATCGTGGATTGAGATCTCTTGCGCTGGATCTCTGATGGCATGCCGATTTTGGGCTTACGATAAATGTGGATACAGCCATTACGGATCTGAAGTCCGCTTCAATCGGTCCTTCAAGTTTGCACGGGCGGATGGCCGCAGCTGATAGGTATGTGTCTTGAGAGACGGCCTGCTGACAGGATCAACGATGATCTTGCAGCGCGCCAGAATTTGCTATCGTACTTGCATGGCACCCTTGTAGGATAGGTCGGCCGCACACTCACGTTAAGATTTTTCAACTCGACACGGGGTAGTTGGTTTAGTATCCACAACGCGACTCATGGAATTAAAGCGCTACGTGGCAATTAGAGATAGGTGGACCATCCAAACTCAGGATTCCCGATCACTAAGAAGTGTGGATTGAGCAGTGAGTCCTTGGTGTTGTAACAGAGCCTATTCATGGTGAGGTCAGTGACTTGTGCACCAGCCTCCTCCGCTACGCATTGCGCGGCCGCCGTGTCCCACTCGGAGGTTGGGCCGAAGCGGGGATAGATGTCGGCCAGGCCCTCGGCCACCAGACAAAATTTCAAGGCACTGCCCATGCTGATCAACTCGTGATCGCCTAGCCTGCCAAGAAATGCAGTCAGCGAATTACCGGCGTGCGAGCGGCTGCCAACCACTACCGGGCGTTTTGGCGTTGGTTTGCGCACTTGAATGCGCACGGGACGCCCGCCGTCAACCTTATACGCGCCTTGTCCGCGGCAGGCGTAATAGCTGAGCTCCTTAGCGGGCGCTGCAACCACGCCTAGCACAGCATTGTGGCCCTGAATGAGTGCGATGTTGACGGTGAACTCCCCGTTGCGTTTGATGAATTCGCGCGTGCCATCTAATGGATCGACCAGCCAATAGGTCTCCCAACTCGCACGTCTCTCGTAGGGCAGTTGACTGGATTCTTCAGAAAGCACCGGAAATTCCGGCTTAAGGGCGCTAAGGCCTTGCTTAATGATTTGGTGGGCAACCAGATCGGCCTCGGTTAGCGGTGACTTATCATCTTTGGCGGCAATATCAAAGTTCTGAGCGTATATTTCCATGATTTTTTCACCGGCCTTGTATGCCAGCCGTCGAGCGCCATCAAGCAGTTGTGTCAGTTGGGCGAGGTCATTGGTCATATCGTTGTTTATTCCTCGAGTGAGTCAACGTAACACGCACTTAGCGCAGGATTAATCTCTGCCCCAGCGCTTGAAGCGTTTCTTGCAGTATTCCAGCAGCGACTGATAATCAGGGAAGTAGAGATCAAAGTCATCCTCGGCCGGCGCATCAAATTCACAATAATCGTTAGAGTAATCACGGCAGATCTGTGGCCGGTCTTCATAGATACCGCAGCGTCCATCGACTTGTAGATGACCACAGCGCGTCTGCACCAGCAGATACCAGCCATCTTCATCCTTGTAGACCTCTACATTTTCATGCGACACCTGCCACAACAGGTGTTCGAAGTCGTATTTTGAGCGTGGTGCTTCGATATGCTGAGTGATATAGGTGCAGCATTTAGAGTTCGTGCAAAATCCACATTTGTTTTCAGCCGTGATCTGCAGCTTCGATTTATCCGATGAAGTTCGCGCCGCCGGGGCGACGGTGACTTTGATGTTCGTGAGTTTATCCATAGCGCGGTCAGGCTTCGGAAGCGCGCAGTGTAACAACTTACGTGCCGCGTGCGCCAGTTATGGCGATTCGAGTCGCCACTCATATGATTGTATGCTGCCACTAAGGCTGTCGCACTCGGTTATTGAGATGCATCCGTCATGGGTAATCAACAGCACAGTCGACGAGCGCGTCCCATATCTTTCACCGGCAACGAAGATAGGTGACAGTAGCTGCTCCCGCTGTAATCCGATGCCGGTATCCGGCAGTGCGTCATCGGTAGGTCTCTCGGAGTCAGCCAAGAGTTTTAGTATTCGCTGCGGTTCTATATTTTCCGCATCAATAATCTGTCTCAGCGCACTTTTAGCGCGCTGAACCTTCGGCCAAGGCGTATCTAGAAGGTGATTGCTAAGCCCATAGAGTCCAGGGGACAATTCACGTGGGATGTTTTCGCGATTGCTGAAGTAATAAATACCGCGGCTATCACCCACCAGTAGGCTAAAGCCGTCATATCGGGCGGCGCTGGCCCGCAGATTTTCCAAATAGATGGGCGGTGCCTCACCTCCCTGCAGGAAGTTCGCAGCGAGCAGTCCACGCGATGGAGGCTGCTCGCGCGCAACTTGTGGTACGCGATAATTAGTCACTGCCGCGAATCGGCCGTTGCGCGTCACACCAAGCCAGGTGCCTCCGCTTATCAGATCACGACCAGCCACAATTTCGGGTGCGTCTTGCCAATGCGCAAGTGACAGTGTCGGGCGGTCATAGGTCTCGTCGCGGTTAGCGGCCAAGATAAGGTGGTAGTCGGGATGCCTGCGGTAGGCGAATACGATTAAGCACATCGGCATGAGTCTAGTCTATCCACTCCGCTTTGCCAGATCGCCTTTCTTTTTTGCGGTTGGCTGAACTCGTACTTCAGTATACAAATGATAATGATTATACTTTTTAATTTGCTGCTCACCTGCGGTCGATATTACACATGAGAAATCTATTGCTGCTGCTGATCTTCTTGCCAGGGCTGTGCGTAGCTGGCCAGCGCTTGGAAAACCTGATCCAAATGCTGGATTACGTTGGGGTTGATTATCCAGCAGCAGTCGCGAACGGAGAAATCATCGATGACGCCGAGTATCAGGAGATGCAGGGTTTCGCTGCCGCTATTGCCGATCAAACTGCAGTACTGCCTGCATTGCCGGTCAAGGTCCGGCTGCGCGCGCAGGCCGATGATCTCATCCGCATGGTCAAGCGCCACGCACCCGCCGATAAAGTGGCTGATCTGACATCATCCATGCGAACGGCAGTGGTCACCCATTACAACGTGATTGTCGTCCCGCGCCAGCCGCCTGATCTCGACTTGGCACGCAGGCTCTTTGTGCAGAATTGTGTCGCATGTCATGGACGCGAGGGTCGCGGCGACGGTCCGCAGGCAACACACCTTGAACCGCCGCCAACTAACTTTCATGAGCGAACGCGCTATCTGCACCGCACTCTGTATGGCCTTTATAACACTATCAGACTGGGCGTCAAAGGTACTGCCATGCCGGCATTTAGAAGTTTGAACGAGCATGAATGCTGGAGCCTTGCCTTTTATGTCGGCCAGTTAGCGGCCGATCCAGCCGCGGTCGCACGAGGTGCGCAATTATGGAAGCAAGGGAAAACGGCACTACCGTTATCCGATATTCAAACCTTTACCACCACGACACCCGCTGATGCGCCGATCAAAACGGGCGATGGCGCCGCGCTCGTGGCCTATTTGCGTACGCATCCTGCGGAGCTTTTTTCTCAGCGGGACAAGCCGCTTGCTTACACGCGCAGACAGCTTGCCGAGAGCTTTACTCGTTACCGCGAGAAAGATAGCGATGCGGCCTACCAGGCGGCGGTCAATGCATATATGGAAGGCTTCGAGCTTGTCGAAAGCAGCCTCGATGCGGTAGCAAGCGGGTTGCGCGTTACCATCGAAGAGGCAATGACGCATTACCGCAATTTACTGCGCCAGGGCGCGCCCATTGATGCCGTGAAACAACAATTGCAGAAGTTATATGGACTATTAGATCAGGCTCAGCAGCAGCTCGGCTCGACGGCATTGACTGGCGGCGCGGTATTTAGCGCCGCGTTGGTTATCCTGTTGCGTGAGGGTCTGGAAGCCCTATTAGTCGTGGCGGCACTGGCGGCTTTTCTGATTAAGACCGGGCGGCGTGACGGCCTGGCGTACTTGCACCTTGGTTGGGTGGGCGCGCTGGCGCTGGGACTTATAACTTGGCTGGCTTCGGCCTACCTAATTGAAATCAGCGGGGCTCGTCGCGAGATGACCGAAGGTGTTGCCGCACTGATGGCTGCCGGCATACTGTTCTATGTAGGCTTCTGGATGCACGACAAGACCCATGCGCGCCAATGGCAATGCTTCATCGAAGGCAGTGTAAAGAAGGCCCTCACCCGCGGTACATTATGGGGCTTGGCAGGGTTGTCTTTTATCGCCGTGTACCGCGAGGTGTTCGAGACGATTCTTTTTTATCAGACATTGTGGATGCAGACCAATACCCAAGGCTATGGCATGGTGCTGGCCGGCATGGCCGTGGCTGCAGTTGCGCTGGTGATTGCCGCATGGTTGATTCTGCGCTACAGCATGCGCATTCCGCTGCGGCAGTTCTTTGCCGTCAGCGGTGTATTTATGTTCATACTGGCGCTGATTCTTGCCGGCAAGGGCGTGGCGGCATTGCAGGAGGCGGGCAAGCTGCCAGTAAGTCCGATATCGTTTCCGCGCATTGAAATCTTAGGCATTTATCCTAGTGTGCAGGGATTGATTCTCCAGCTGGCTATGATGCTGCTGGGCGTGATCTTGCTCTGGCCTGGTAACATGCGTCGCGCCACCGTCGTGAAGCCGATCGCCGCAGCGGCGCGGCGAATCACGGGCGGTCATTGAACCCGGACGCGGAAGACGACTCGAATGTTTTATATGCCGCCGCATCCGATAGCGAAGAGAATGGGCGAGTTTATCGGATGACGGCGGAGATTACGATGCGTACAGCGACTTTTCCCATTGGACAGGTTGATACCATAAATTGTTCCGTATCGAGGCGTCATCTACGACGTGGGTCTGGAATTCAATGGCGAGCAAGAATGGTATGAGCGGGTCGCGCTTTCGCGTTCGCTAAGGATAAGCCTTGTATCATATCTTGGTCGACGGCCAGAACATACGAACGTATGTCGCAGAGCAAAACCTGGGTGCGGAACGAGCCGTGAGCCCATCGAGCATCCGCTGATAGGAAATCTGTTCGATAATTTCAAAGATGGTTTATACGAGCCGCGCTATGGTAGGAATTAGCTGCGCGGCCACAGGCCGATACTAATCATGCTCGATTTAATAAAAACATTTTTAACCCAGGGCGCCTCACGCGAGCATCGACGCCCGGAGGCGCTGACCTTGCAAATAGCCGCCGCAGGGCTTTTGCTTGAGGTTAGCCGCGCTGATTTTAACGTTGGGGAGGATGAGCTGAAAGTTATCGCCGAGGCGCTCAAGCAGCAATTCGGCTTTAGTGAAGAAGATACTCAGACCTTGCTTGAGCTGGTGCTAGCCAAAGATGAAGACATGGTATCAATGCATCCATTTTTGCGCATGATCAACGATCATTTCACGCCCGAACAGAAATGCAGAATTGTGGAAGACATGTGGCGCGTGGCTTTTGCCGATCACAGCCTCGATAAATACGAAGAGGCGCAGATACGAAAAATAGCTGACTTACTCTACGTACCACATAAAGATTTTATAAGAGCTAAGCTGCGTATGCAGGAGGCGGTAAAGAAAAGCTAGCTCATTGCCGGCGAACACAATAATGCCGCGAGCCGTTGACCGACTCGCGGCATTATTGTGATTCGTTTTAGACCATATCTTTCAAACCCTTCAGAGGCTGGATCTTAATCGCCTTACGGGCAGGCTTGGCCTTGAACGTCGTTTCTTCGCCGGTAAATGGATTGATGCCCTTGCGCGCCTTGGTCGCAGGCTTTTTAACCACCTTTATCTTCATCAGGCCTGGCAGGCTGAACAACCCTGCGTTGCGCGCTTTTAGGCTCTTGGCTATCAAGTTTTGCAAAGAGCTCAACACGGCGTCAACCTGCTTACGAGTCATGCCGGTGTCATTGGCGATATGCGTCAGTATCTCGGACTTGGTCGGCGACTTCTTCGCGGTGTTTGCGGCGTTTTGTTTTATAGCCATCAATTGCTCCTCACATAGTCGTTGTACGGACACGGTGCGGGATAAAGTAGCACGATAATCTATGGCTGGCGACAGCCGCCAACTGCGCTTTTTCTTCTGCCCAACCTTTCATCAATGTTATAAAGACGCCTTTTTAATGACAAGCTGGGTTGCGCCCATACGCCAAGACCGGCCGGCTTAGTCCGTAAAGAATTGTTTTCGGAATGCTACTGAGTGGCTGACGCTGCCATCAGTGGTCACCGTTAAATCGAAATCCAGCGTCTCCTCGTTCGATATCGGGAACTCTCCGATGTAGTAGATAGCGCCGTCCTCGGTAATCTCGCGCATCGACAACAACTTCATTTGGTTATTTAAGTTAACTGCATTGACTTGAAGCTGCGCCTTGACTGGTGTCGTGGTGATATCTGCGGCTTTTTTTAATACCATCACGGTGAGGAGAGCGCGATTGCTGCTGCGGGTAATACCGTATAATTTCGCAATCTGTGGCTGAAGGATATCCGTAGTAGCTGTGTTGTAATGGATGATATAGTCACCGAACTTCTCGCTTTGATCAGCCTTGGTTTCGCCCCAGACTGCAATCAAGGCGGCATAGACAAACATCAAAACCAGCATCTTTAGTATTTGCATATATCCTCCTCCGAGCAGGCTCTTCACGACCTAATAAGCAGAAGTATAGGCAAAAATCAGGATAGCGAATCACTTAAGCGCGTACTGGCGCATAAAGAGTCAATCCTGCGCCTTGAAAGGGGATATTGGTTGTGCCGATTAACTCAGCCCGCGGTAGGTCAGTTGCGCCGGCGACAAAAACGATAAAGTGCGATCTCACCCAGCAGGTTGGGCAATAACCGTGCCCCCCAACTGGTGCGATGCGCGTAATCGACGACTGTGCGCTGTAGGATCTCGATTTTGCGTTGACGGCACAGCCCTTCGAAATCTCTAAGTGAGCAAAGATGAATGTTGGCGGTGTCGTACCATTCACTTGGCAGTGCGCGGGTAATGGGCATGCGCCCGCTTAGGCCCAAGTGCAGACGACTTTGCCAATGTCCGATGTTGGGAAAGGTGACGATGCCTTCGCGCCCGACGCGCAGCATGTCATCCAACAGGTCAGCGGGGTAGCGCACGGCTTGCAAGGTCTGGGTCATGACCACGTAATCGAAAGAATCCTCGTCGAAAAAATCGGCCAAACCTGCATCTAGATCGGTTTTGATGACCTGCACACCGCGCTCGATGCAGCGGATGATGTTATCGTCGTCGATCTCCAGACCGTAACCTGTCACGTCGCGCGAGTTGCTCAAGTGTTCAAGCAGCGTGCCGTCGCCACAGCCCAGATCCAGCACGCGCGTGCCAGGCTGAATCCACTCGGAGATAATTTCAAGATCTGCGCGCATCAGGGCGATGAATCCAGCCCTTGTGCAACGCGTCGCATGTACGTGCGAACTACTTTGAGGTATTGCGGAATCGGCATCAAGAATGCATCGTGCCCCTGATTGGCTTCGATCACCGCGTAGGTGACCTCGCGATCGGCGTCTAAGAGCGCCCGGACAATTTCGCGCGAGCGCGCTGGCGCAAAGCGCCAATCACCGGTGAACGAGATCACGAGGAAGCGTGCTGTGGCCCTGCGAAATGCGTCGGACAGACAGTTGTTGTAATCGGCTGCCGGGTCGAAATAATCTAACACCTTGGTCATCAGCAAATAGGTATTGGCGTCAAAGCGATCGACGAACGATTGGCCCTGATGGCGCAGATAACTCTCGACCTGGAATTCCACGTCATAACCGAAATTCAGCTTGCCTTCGTGCAGTTCCCGACCGAATTTGGCACGCATGGCATCATCCGAGAGATAGGTGATATGGCCAATCATGCGGGCCAGCATCAGTCCCCGCGCCGGCACCGTGTCGTGATCGTAGTAATGTCCGCCGTGGAAGTCGGGATCTGAATAGATCGCCCGCCGGGCGACCTCGTTGAACGCGATATTCTGCGCGGATAAACGGGCTGCGGCGGCGATCACCACAGCATGCCCGATGCGCTCTGGATAGTCGATCGCCCATTGCATGGCCTGCATGCCGCCCAACGACCCGCCGACTACCGCCGCCCATTGCCTTATACCCAAGGCGTCGGCGAAGCGTGCCTGGCAGCGCACCCAATCCTTGATGGTGACAACCGGAAAGTCCGCGCCATAGTACTTGCCTGTCTCTGGATTGATGCTATTAGGGCCCGTTGAACCCCGGCAACCACCCAGATTGTTGGGACACACCACGAAGAATTTATCAGTATCGAATGGCTTGCCCGGGCCTATGAAGGGATCCCACCAACCTGGTTTGCGGTCTGAGGCGCTATGATAACCGGCGGCATGCTGATCTCCGGATAAGGCATGGCATACTAGCACTGCATTGGAGCGGCTGGCGTTGAGCTCACCATAGCTCTCATAGGCTAGGTCGAACTGCGCCAGTTCCCGGCCGCAGTCCAACGGCAGCGGTTGATCGAAGTGAATTATTTGCGGACGTACAAAACCAACAGAGTCCGCAAGAGCACGTGCGGCCATTCGTCAGGCACCAAGTTCAATCGAGAAGTGCAATAGTGTATTGCGCGCAGGGGTAGGTCAATGATCGTAACCTCTATATCTAATACAGAGACCGCAGAATGATCAATAACACGTATAACCCGATGATTACCGCCAGCGGTGATAAGTCAACCATACCTACCGGTGGCAGTACCCGTCGCACCGGCTGCAATAGCGGCTGTGTAAGATCATCCAAAATCGATACGACCGGATTCTCATAGACCTGTGCGGGCGCTATCCAGCTTATGGCGGCCTGCACGATGAGTGCGAAGATAAAAATGTAGATCAGCAATTCGGCGAGTTGAAGAATAGCCACAACGATTAGCGCTGGAAAGCTAGGCGCGGCACCAGCGATCATAACGAGCAGTAACAGCTCGAGTATCTTCAATCCCACGATCAAAATAATCGAAGCGCTATCTGCGCCGCCTACACTAGGTACAACTCGGCGTAGCGGCACGACCACCGGATTGGTTATCGTCACAAGGAACTGAGAAAACGGGTTATAGAAATCCGCCCTCACCAGCGCCAGCAGCACGCGCAACATCAGGGCCGCGATGTAAAGCGTGCAAAGCGTATGAACCAGAAATGACGCGATGTGGGCTGCAACATCATTCATGATGATCTCTCCGCAAATTGGTCGGCCAGTTCTTGTGCGCGATGGGCCGCCGCGGCCAAGGCGCATGCAAATAACCGGCGTAGTTCGCCTGATTCGAGCTCGGCGATGGCGCGTTCGGTCGTGCCGCCCTTAGATGTCACTCGCGCACGCAGTGTGGCTGCGTCATCGCGACTATCCAGCGCAAGTTTGGCCGTGCCAAACGCTGTCTGGAGCGTTAGTCTGCGTGCGATCTCCGGCGTCAGACCCAGCTCGATGCCAGATCGTTCCATAGCCTCCATGACAAGCAGGAAGTAAGCCGGTCCACTACCGGACAGTGCGGTCACCGCATCGAGCTGCCTTTCGTCTTCGACCCAAACTGTAATACCGACAGCACCTAAAATCGCCTCGGCTATCGTGCGCTGTTCGCAAGTCACGTGTTTATTCGCGTACAAACCAGTGGCCGCAGCTTGCACCAACGCCGGAGTATTAGGCATGCAGCGCACCACAGCCAATTCGCCGCCCAGCCAGCGCTCCAAATCGGCGACGCGGATTCCCGCCGCGATCGACACGATCAGTGGCTTGTAAGCCTGAACAGTAGCGGATAGCGCTTGCGCTACTGACTGTAGAACCTGTGGCTTGACCGCCATAAGCAAGATCGCGGCTTTCTTGGCAGCCTGTACATTGTCTTCAGTCGCGTGCAAAGCGGGATGTTGTGCAAGCAGCAACTGCCGCTGCGCAGGGTCTGGATCGGCGACCCAGAATTTGTCCTGGGGCCAGCCGCCGGCTATCAGACCGCCGATGATGCTGCGCGCCATATTGCCGCCGCCGATGAAGGCAATGCTACGTTGGATCATGGCTTATCCTTGTATCTTCGGTCTGTAGTGTATAAGAGTCAGGGCAGAACGCGTGAATTAAGAAATCATGGCTCACTGCGTCGGTGCGCGGATTAGACGAGCGTCTTGTCTATTAAAAGGCCGATCCGGCTCGCCTAAAAGGTCATACCCTCGGTCCGAAGATGGCAGTGCCGACGCGTACCATAGTCGCGCCTTCGGCGATAGCCGCTTCCAGATCGCCGCTCATGCCCATGGATAGGGTATCCAGACGATGACCGCGGCGGTTGAGATCTTCCAGCGCCATGCGCACAGCGGCAAATGCACGTCGCT
Organism: Gammaproteobacteria bacterium; assembly: GCA_036259115.1. GTDB lineage: Bacteria > Pseudomonadota > Gammaproteobacteria > JACCYU01 > JACCYU01 > JAPSGG01. Next base: position 17,319 of record DATACK010000219.1, read on the forward strand.
GTGCTGCGGCCTCGGTTGAGGGTGCCGGAATGGCCATCAAGCCGCGCAGTCTGAGATGCGCTAAGCTTGCGACCTGCTCCGCTAACTTGGGCAAATTCTCAATCAGAACGCCGGATTTAGCAGGCTCGCGGCTGATGTTGACTTGCAGACATACGTCTAGCGGTGTGTCTAGCTCTGGCCGTTGTGCGCTCAGCCTAACAGCGATCTTTAGCCGGTCGATGCTGTGCACCCAGTCAAACAGCTTTGCCACTTTGCGCGTTTTATTGGCTTGCAACGGCCCAATGAAATGCCAGCAAAGCTCGCGCAATGCAATGATTTTAGGTTCGGCCTCTTGCACATAATTCTCACCAAATAGATGCAGCCCGCATTCCGCTGCGGCACGAATGCGCGGTATGGGCTGCGCCTTGCTGGCAGCCACTACAGTCACGCCGCCGGTTGGGCGGCCGTGACGCCGCTCGGCTTGAGCGATGATCTCTCGCACGCGCGCAATGCGCCCGCACAAGTCGCATGGAAGGATCTCTTTCAACGGCATTCACGTCGTGCCAAACGGCTGGCGCTCATTCATACCTACCTTTAATCATCCAGAAAATGGCGCCCCGTCGCTTTTTGTAAAACCGTCTCTTTGCGCAGTGATACATTACCCTGGCCTGTCTGGGCAAGATCCCATTGGGCGAAGCAGCTATAGCCGTGCGTTGAATGCGCGTACCAAGAAGTATAAAGGGTATTGGTAGAGATCGAATGGATATCGCACAACTGCTTGTTTCAGCATCAAAAACGGCGCATCGGCCCTGGATTTATCGGCCAGTCTACCACGCATGAGATCATGATCGCCGCGCCCGCTATTCGCAACCTGATCCGCGAGGATAAGATCGCACACATGTATTGCGTCATTCACACCAACCACCGCTTAGGTGTGCAGACGTTGAATCAGGATCTGAAGGAAGGACCTTGTTGCATAAGGAGAGATCAGCAAAGAAGAGGTGTGTAGAAAGGCGGCGAAAGGACAATTTTTAAGACTCAAGCAGGATAATGGCTGTAGGGATACTGGTTTCAAATGGATCCCCATAAGGCAACGCGTTTCGTGCACGACTTGCTGAAAACGCTGGTCAGCAAGAACGGTTCCGGTTTGTCCATCACCGTCGGTGCGGCACCTTCAATGAAGGTCGACGGTAAGATAGTACCGAAGACCGATCAGCCGCTGTCGCCGATGCATACTTAAATGCTGGTGCGTTCGATCATGAATGATCGACAATCCGCTGAGTTTGAAAGGACCAAAGAATGTAACTTCGCCATAGGCCTGGCCGAGTTGTCACGATTCCACGTGAACACATTCTCTCAGCGGGGGAGCACGGGCATAGTAGCGCACGTGATCAAAAGCGAGATTCCAGATTTTGAGCAATTAGCTCGCTGCTGGTGTTCAAGGATGTGGCCATGACCAAGCGGGCACTAATGCTCTTCGTCGGCGGCACCCGTTCGGGTAAATCGACTTCGCTTGCCGCTATGATCGGCTATCGCAACGGGAACAGCCAAGGCCACATTATTACCATTGAGGATCTGGTCGAATTTGTGCACGCCCACAAGAGCTGCGTGGTTACTTCGCGCGAGGCGGGCGTGGATAGGGAAAGCTACCAGGTCGCTTTGAAGAATACGTTGCGCCAGGCCCCGAATGTAATAGTGATCGGCGAGACACGCGACCGCGAGATCATGCAATACGCTATCTCGTTTTCTGAGACCGGGCACTTATGCCTCTCGACACTACATGCTAATAGCACGAATCAGGCATTAGACCGCATTATCAATTTTCCCCTGAAGAGCGTCGCCCTCAGGTGCTGATGGATCTATCACTGAGCTTAAAGGCGGTGATTTCCCAGCGCCTGCTAGCCAAGATCAGTGGTAAGGGCCGTATGACGGCAATCGATTTAATGCTTAGCGCGCCTTTAATGGCCAATCTGATTTTCAAGGGGGAGATTCACGAAATGAAGTCGCGGATCGCCCGCTCCAATGAGGCGGGCATGCAGACCTTCGATCAGCATCTATTCCGATTGCTGGAGAGCGGACTTGTAACCTACGAGGACGCACTACGCAACGCAGATTCGGTTAACGACTTGCGCTTGCGCATCAAGCTTAAGGGTAAAGAATCAAAAGCAACTCTTTGCTCGATGATATAAATCATCTATAGCTGGAGGAAAAGCCTGAAGAGACTCTATCAGCGTGATGAAAACCGCGGTCATGAATATCACTCCGCACTTGAGGCTGATGACGGAGAAAAATGGTTCTGATTTTTTCTTAACCACCGGTGCTCCGGTCAGTATCAAGATTAACGACGAGATGTGCCGATCAATCGCGCCATTATGGAGCCTGGTTTGGTCAAGCACATCGCGTACGGCATGATGAATGAAAAGCAGGTTCGCGAATTTGAGCAGGCTCGGGAGATGAATCTCGGCCTGCCAGCCCGCAGGGACTGATCGCTTCTGCGTGAAAATCTATCAACAGCGCGGTGCAATGTCCATGGTAGTGCGTTATATCAAGAGCTCCATTCCTTCCATGGAATCGCTCGGCCTTCCCAGTGTTGAAGGATCTACTCATGCACCGTAGCGGTCTGGTAATGGTGGTGGCGCCACTGACGCGGGCAAATCCAGCACGTTGGCGTCGATGATCGATTACTGCAATGAGCGTCGCAGCGGTCATATTCTGACGCTCGAGAATCCTATCGAGTTTGTCTTTACGCACAAGAAGCCTATCGTGGGCAATGCGATGTAGGATTGGATGTCTTGTCTTACGGCAACGCGCTGCGTAAGGCCATGCGCGAGGCGCTGCGCGTCATCATGATTGGTGAGGTGCGCGACCGGCGCGCCATGGAGGCAGCTGTCGCCTACGCCGATACTGGACACTTGTGCCTTACCACCTTACACGCTGTCAATGCCAGTCAGCCCTTAGATCGTGTCCTTAACTTTTCCCGCCCGACGCTAAGCACAGATCTTAATGGATCTATTGCTGAATCTGCGCGGGTATCATCTCGCAACGGCTGGTAATGGGCCTAAACGGCAAGCGCGTGCCTGCTGTAGGCGTATTGATCAATACACCGTGTACCAGCGAACTCATCAAGAACGGCAAGTTCGGCGAGATGAAAGAAACCATGGAGAAGGGCTGGGTCACCGGCATGCGAACCTTCTATCAGTCGCTCTGTGACTTGGTAAGAACTGGAAAGATCAACCTTCAGGATGCGCTCGCCAGCGCCGATTCGCGTAGTGATCTTGAGTGGCGCATCAACTTCGGTGGTGGCGTCCAGGGTCTGGACAAGGCATCTGATGATTTGCAGTTGCCGAACGATATACTAGAAACCACACAAGGCTTTTTGATCGATGAAGCGCGTGGCCCGCCTGAAGGTATGCTCAATGACTGTGGGGGCAGAGGTGCGCCGAGTAGAGTTAGGTTCTCGTAATCCCACAAAAACCAATTTATTGTGCTGAATGAATCAGCCGCTCGGAGAGATGCGGCGGGGAAACACGGCTTGCGCCTCGAATACCGGCCCATCCACGCACACGCGTTGCATCGTGAGACCCTGCTCGGTCTGAACTTGAACGGCGCAGCCCGCGCAACCGCCGACCGCGCAGGCCATGTACTCTTCAAGCGACATCTGACAGGGTAGCTCAAAATCCTGCGCGAGCTCGGCGACCGCCCTCAGCATAGCATGTGGACCACAAGCGAATATCTCAATCTCGGCGAGTTCGGCAGTACTAATCCGCTCAAGCCATAACCGGGCGAGATCAGTAATCAGCCCGTTGAAACAACCTGGGAAATCCTGGCGGCTAGTCAGGCGCGAAGGGATGCCCGAGTCTTCCAGCAGCGGCATGGCAGCGATCACATCCTCGGGCATGTCGGGTACGATGATTCGCGAGGGCTGTGGCTTGAACGGAAACAATATCTCAGAGCCCAAGATGACGAAAGGTCTCCAGTGCTTGTCCGCCTGCAGCCGTTCAGCAAGAAAGATCATGGGTGGCATGCCAACACCACCACCCAAAAGCAGGGGCCGAGGCCGCTTGCGGTGCGGTACAAATGGCTGGCCGATAGGGCCTATCACGTTCAAGATTTCTCTTTGTTGGCGCTTAGAAAGCAAGCGTGTACCCGTGCCTAAGATCTTATAAAAGATGTCAATCGATTCCTGCGAAGGCGAAGCCTGCATGATCGAAAACGGCCGGCGCATAGGTAAGTTGGGATCGCATTGCAAATGAACAAATTGGCCGGGTTCGGCGCGATCCGCGCACTTTGAAGCGCGCAGGCGCAGCACGTATTGTCCATCGGCATAGGACTGATGTTTGAGAACCTCGGCATCTTCAACGAAGATGGTGTTGCGATGGGACTTTGAGGCTATGTTGATATTCTTGCTCATCGGCGTACAAAAGCTCGACCATCAGGCTGAATTCGCATGATATAAGATCGGCAGTCAAGCGATTCTAATCTCTTCAGAATAACATTATGTTTAAATAACTTACTGTAAATAGATCTGAGTTATCGGCGTAAAGTGGCGTGCGAGTAACAATATGGGTAGCACTTGGCAGGCTGCATACTGGCGGTGCGAGACAGTTGTCAAACTGTTTGCCCGATTGAATTATAGAGGTTGGTGCGCGGGCTGGATACACGCTGCCTTCAAGCCGTTCAAAGCAACCTGACTCTTGATGTGATATGCGCTAGGCACCGTCAAAACTACCGCCTTTTTGCATGCATTTATCCGTCGCTTTGGCCCTCTTGTAGATCTCCTTCCTTGCCTCACGAGTCTGTTCTTGCCTCTAGCCTTCGGCTTTTTGCGCCTTGGCGATCTTGTGTTGATCATATCGGTAGCTCGCCGCGCGGATGGCAACCACATAAGTTGGTGGGCTCTCATACTCGACTTTGACGGGCTTTAGATCGGATAAAATCTTACGCAGCACTAGCTGTGCTGCGCGTACCTGACTGGGCGGCATATCGCACTTGCTAAGTACATGATCCATCAGACGATTTATCAACATACCTGCCCTGATCTTCTCGTGGGTTCGAGGTAGCTGGACTAGGTTCTTTCTGGCCATTTTTTAAAGCTAAGCACTTGACTGTACGGTTAACTAATAGGTTAACTTGTCAGACGGAATTGCCGTTGCAAGGGATTACCATTGTGCCCACGAAATCTTGATCGGTACGGGGCCAGCCTCCTCACTGCTCACCTCGATGACCTTCTTACAGGCAACGTACTGTGCCAGTTCCTTGTACATGCGCGCGCGTAAGCCCCCTCCGCCGGCTTATCCATAACGATTCTCGCCATCCCCTCAATTGGATCGCCGACTAGTACCTCTAGCGTGTCTGCGACAGCCAGCGTCTCTTTGTTTGGTGCCCCTATTGGCGGCCACCTCGCTTCTCGCTTGGTTTAGAGCCCCTGTTACCCGCCATTGCTATTCTTTGCTACTTTAGCAAACCAAGTGTGTGATCCAGGCGTGCACGTTTCACATATTGCGAGCAATCCGGATTGAGTGAGTTGTTGCTAGTTGGAGATAAGACCAAAACTTACAACACAGGATACTATGCGCACGAGCGAGATGCTCAGTCGGCTTTGAAGAACCGTATAGCGGCGGTATTTACGGCCTTAGCCTCCTCGAGGTGAACCCAGTGCGTGGCAGTGTCGAGGAAAAAGCTCTCACCACGGTCACATAGATCCAGACTTGCCTGCGCCACCGCCTGTTCGAGGAATATGTCCCGTGTCCCCCAGATCACTAGAGTTGCCGAACGAACTCGTCTGGGAGGGCCTTTCGGCTTGTGCCGCAAGGCTCGATAGTAGTTGAGCATCGCAGTAAGCGCGCCGGGCTGCGCCCAAGCTTGAACGTAGCGCGCGATATCCTCAGGTGTGAACGTACTCGGACGACTGGTGCGGGTCAAAGATAGACGCAGCAGCGCAAAGTTGCGCGCCTTCAACAAAGCCTCTGGCAGCCGAGGGAACTGAAAGAAGCCGACATAAGCGCTCCTGAGCGCTTGTCTCAAACGGTGACGCCCTAAGAGGTTCCATACATCCGGGTGCGGCGCATTCAAGATGATCAGACGTTCAACTCGCGCAGGAAAGCGCACGGCTGTCCACCACGCGACGATGCCGCCCCAGTCGTGTCCGACTAAGCGAAAAACGAATCGGCCATATATATCAGCTAAGCCGACGACATCCGCGGCGAGCGCATCGACGTTGTAGGCGTCGACACCTAGCGGCTTGTCACTTAAGTTATAGCCACGTTGGTCAGGTAAGACGACAAAAAAGCCCTGTTCGATAAGCGGCTCGATCTGACGCCGCCAACCCCACCAAAAGTCAGGAAAGCCGTGGAGCAAGATAACGAGCGGCCCATGCTTGGGGCCCGCTTCGACCACGTGCAAATCTACACCATTAACATGACGAGTGCTCGATGATGTTAGCATCTAGTAGTTTCTCAAACAGGGACAACCGAATCAGCCCGGTCGCCCGCGTTGCAGCATATGATAGCTAGCAAACGATGTCTTTGGATAACATTCAGGTCTGTGCTGACCGTGTGTCGGCACCCTACTTGATCGAATTTGTTCATCGTCTACCTCCTCAGTTGCTTATTTTCACACACGGCTAAGATTTCCGATCTGTCAGAGTCAAGCTCGCGTTGCTTGACGAGGAGCCCCCCGGATGATTCGTATCTCTGTGAATCCTGGAGAATGTGGTTGACTCACCCTTTATCTCACACGTATAACGCCATCGCTAAGGCGCGTGGCTAGGGACTTACTGCAAAGCGCAAAAATTTCCCGTGCCACCTTTAGGTGGCTATTTCGGCGTTCCCTCATCTGAACCATCCTATGCTGGCCAGCGAAAATCAGCATGAGAAGCACCCTATCTACCTAAAGTCCACGGTGCCCAACTCCTCGTTCAGATAGAAGGTTCTAACTAATCGACTCCACGTGCTTCAGTGCGAGTGTTTGTGTAAAAGGAACAATGTGTCCCATTGGCTCGTACTGAATGCCTACATCGGGTTTCCGAGCAGTTTGATCGAGCCGCATAGTGATGCGACGAATGAACTTTATGCACTATGACCAACGAACCAGACCAGCTGACTTCGCGGAGCTTACTCGTACAAGGCGATAATACAACTGTGCTGAAGCTAGTTTCCTGGCGAGTTTGGGCACATCTAATCTGAAGTTGCCAGAGTCGTGCCGGTCTATTGCCGGAGCCTGTCCGGCACGGCCGTGTGTCATCCAGCAATTTGCAACTGCAGGCTCCGCAAGTTAGAGTTGTAAAGGCATCGGTTACGACTTTGAGCATAAGAATCAGCTTTGTGTTTTATCCAAAACTTATTTTTTAGAGAAGTTTATGCTGGCCGTTGCTATCAAGGCACACGTGGCTCTGCATAGCAAGTATCCCGTTGAGTACACATCGGAGAGCAAGCTAAAGAAGCCGTAGATGGATGGCCATGACCTGTTAGGCTTACGTTTCGATCCATCGAGGGAAAGATGACGATCTGGGAGCGGGCGGCGTTGCCCCTAAACGGTGTTGCGGCCGGCCTTTTTGGGTTCCTTTCAGCCCTTCGGGGAAAGCGGGTGTTCCATCCAGACGGAGTGGCTTACTCAGCTACGCTGGCGTTTCTGCCTGAAGACCAGATTGACCCGTTACTAAGGTTCGCCGCGGGTACTTCCGTCGATGCGGTCGTTCGCTTCTCTAGGGGCTTAGGGTTACCACAGAAGATGCCTGACTTCTTAGGTCTTGCAATCAAGCTGCGGGACTTGGCTGGACCTGGGCGGGATCAAGACTTCCTTCTCGTTACATCTGGCAATGGACCGATCATGCAGCGACTCTTGACGCCCGCAAGAGGGTTTTTCCGTCACTACTATTCGACGCTGCTGCCATACAGACCCTCGTTAGATGGCGAGCAGATCTTGTTCGGTGCCAAGCCGGGTGTAGAGCTCCAAGGTTGGGCCGACGAAACCTTCGGGGACATTGCTGCGGCGGCTGCAGCAGGCCGTCTTAAGTTCGATTTTTTGGCTGCGCGTGTAGGAGCGCGCTGGAAGATCGCGGGTTCTCTTACTGTCACCTCCAGGATAGAGCAAGATGCTGAGGAAAGTCTTCGATTTAATCCATGGAACTCGCATCCGTCCCTTATACCCGCAGGTCCGCTGAACACCTGGCGGAAATCGAGCTACGAGAAGAGCCAGAACGCACGTCAAAAAGCTTGACCGGCGAGCACGGCCAATAGCTCGCCTCGCGGAGTGCATCTATAAAACTCTCACCAATTTAGGTGTTACATTTCACGTTTAGACCTGGCGTTGACGGCTTTCAGCGCCTCAAGATACGACTGTCCGAAATCTGCTTACATCTCCACAGCTTCCTGCATTGGCCTGGTCGCCGCATTCTTTTCCATGGCAGCGACGGGGCCGCTAAACGCTAATCACGGCACGAATGCCACCAGAAGTGAAGAACCCAGATCATCATCGAGAGAATGAAATTTATTCCTGATCAACTTAAGATCAAGCAGGGAGACGAGACGTAATGATCTGGAAGAACAAGGACTTCTTCCACACGGTTACAGCCCAGGACGGGAGCTTCGATTCTGGGAATATCGCCCCCGACGGTGCTTGGAAAGTCACAGCTAGAGCAAAGGATACCTTGCTGATAGTTTCATCAAGCTAGGCTTTATGCACCGCACGTCTGTACCGATCGCTGCCAAAGGCCATGCACACATTGCTCAAGTATTCCGAAAAACGCTATCGGCTCTCATTTATAGCCACCTTTATAGTGGTGCCTTTGTAAAACGGCCGGCTACATGAATCCGCACCGATGGCATGATGCGCATCGACTTGGATAAAGCTTGATGCAGGACGCTTAGGGGCGGGTTTGTTGCCGTTTCTTCGTTTCCCGGCGATGTTCTCGCCCGTGCATGCGCCCTGCATAGTGGCTTGCGACTCTTGTCGAGTGAGGTCATGGCGTACCCCCATTGCGACGCACCGTGTGTGATGTCGGCTGCTTGTGATCACAAGTCGAACGACACTTTCGGCGCTCACGTTGTTCAAGCCAGGCGTCGATTTCGTGCTCATACCAGCCGAGCGCGTTTGAAGATAGCTATATGCGCTGAGGGAATTCACCCGCGATTTCAAGTCGCCAAATGGTGAAGTCAGAAAGCCCTATTTTCTGCCGGACGGCAGGGTTGCGAAGAATTTGCCTGGTAACTAGGGCAATCCTCATTATCCATAGGCGGCCTACGTGTGCATTGAAACGTCCGCAAGGCGCCCGGCGGCAAACAGCCTGCCTATTCGGCATGACACTATCGTAGCTTGTCCAAGAGGTGGAGTCTTGAGAACTAGGGGTCAGGTAGTCCGCGCAGTAGCCTCTAGTCGGTCGATCGAATAACCTTGCTATGTGTCTTGGCGCCGCAGGCGGCTGTCTCATGTACTGTGCGCTTATAGCAGCTGGCCTATCACCATTAGTCAGCGCGTGCAAGCAAATACCATGCGGTTTATGCCATCAGTGAACGTAATATATTGTGTTCACCAGAGCCAATGGCTATCCGGCATCAGGTAAAGTTCTCTGCGCGATAATGCCTGGGCGTCCGATGCCGGGGCCAGGTCTACTTTGCAAAGGCACTACGTCGTTAGGCTCTCCGTGGAGAATAGACTGTATCTTACGTCCCCAGGCATTAAGCGCCTGGCGCTTTTCCGCATCATAGCTATGCCGGTCGTAGACGGCAGTAATACCACTTTCGACATGATTGAGAATCTTGGCAACCACCAGACGTGAGATGCCCATGCCTGTCATGTGAGAAGCT
>DATACK010000220.1:0-1743 GCA_036259115.1 Gammaproteobacteria bacterium
GTCGCTCCTTGGATTAGCGCCTTGGTTGAACTTATAGTGGTCGCCGACACGCTTAAGCGTGACATGGCTGCACTACATTTCGCGGCACCGGTAACGCATGTCTACAACCCGCTCGATTACGCCTGGAATAACTACGAGACCTATCTGGCACGGTTCGGCGCAGGGCGGCGCGAAGTGGTTTTACTTGGCATGAATCCTGGGCCTTGGGGCATGATGCAAACGGGTGTGCCGTTTGGCGATCCTCGCTTGGTGCGTGACTGGATGGGCATCTCAGGCCAGGTCAAGGCACCGCAGACGCAGCATTCCAAGCGGCCTATACTGGGATTCAACTGTCCGCGTCGCGAGATCAGCGGGCAGCGTCTGTGGGGCTGGGCTAAGGATACCTTTGGTAGCGCGGAGGCGTTCTTCGCGCGCTTTTTCGTTCTTAATTACTGTCCGCTCTGTTTTTTAGAAGAGAGCGGACGCAACCGCACCCCGGATAGACTGCCGCGCGCGGAACAAATCAACCTTTTCGAGGCTTGTGATCGTGCCCTGGCGCGCGCCGTGGAATGGCTGGCGCCACGCCATGTCATCGGAATAGGTCAGTTCGCCGCGGCGCGCGCACGGTGCGCGCTTGATGGAATCAAGGTCGGCACGGCGCCGCATCCAAGTCCGGCGAATCCGGCGGCCAATCACGGTTGGGGCCGCCTGATGAACCAGACGCTGCAAGCGCAAGGCGTGCAACTCAAGTAGCGTATATACAAGCCTCGATAACCTGCTCTTCGTCATCTTTCGTGCAGGCGAGAAGACATTAATCGATGGGGTATACGCTTCCGGATATAAAGCAATGCCGAGAAGTTTCAGCAGTCCGTGAAGACCACAATCATGTCGTGCGCACCATACGAGATCGCCAGCGCTGATGAATCGCCTTGAAGGCTATGGCGTGATAAAGGGCGCTCAAACCTACAAGGATGTAAATCAGACGACTCCAGCCGCTCAGGTTGCCGTCGAAGATAGCGCCTACTAGATTGAAGGCAAATATTCCTACCAGGCCCCAGTTGAGGCCGCCGATGATGATCAGGACAAAGGTGATCGCGTCAAATATTTTCATTATCGTGTTTCCGTTGGGTTGAATATCCGCGTACCGGTAAGCCCATGCCTGGCGGTGGCTAATCAGTGTGAGTACAGGCGCAGGCGAAATACGAGAAAGTATCGGCCCGGCTAATGGCGCTCAGAATACAAAATATAGTGAAGATGGGTGAATCGCGATTGAATGTTCACTGAGCGTTCAATTCGGCGAACGCCGAGCACAGGATGTTGGAGGCTAGCTCTCTTAATGAGATGAGGATAGCCAAGTTTAGAAGGAAGCGCGACTGAAATGCCGCGGCGCGCCTGCTGCACTTCCCAGTTCCTGCGCTGCTTGCAGTCCAGCCGATACTTCCGTATATCGGCGCTTTGCGGCTCATTCGCCGCTCGCCCAGTGAATATTCGCGCACACTAGCCTTGCGGATTACGACTGATGACATCGTTGTGCTCTTCTAGCAATTGTTCTCACTTGTCTCGATTGATATTATCCATAGCTGCGACAACCTCTGGGCTTACACCTGCCTCAGTCAGGTCATTCTTTTGCTTGGCATTGAGCGCGAATACCTGTCCGGTCGCCTGCAGGCGATCGATCATTTCTTGGTTGCTCAAGCCCGCTTTGCCCATGGCAACGACCTCGTCCGTGGTCACAAAGCCATCGCCATTCAAATCCGCAGTCGA
>DATACK010000221.1:0-1701 GCA_036259115.1 Gammaproteobacteria bacterium
CGCGGGCTGGGTGACCACCGAGGCAGGACGCCAGCCTTGGGTCGTGCATGACATGTTGCGTACAGCTGATGCGGTCTCCACAGCGCTGGTCGGCGCTGAAGTCGGTTTCTCGCTGGCGGCGTTTCTGGCGGTCTATTGTGCGCTATTCGGCGCCTTCTTATGGTTCCTATTGCTTATGATCCGCAGAGGGCCTGGTGGTGAAATACCGGATGCATCGCCCGAGCGTGCCGACACGCGCAGTCCCGCGTTTTACGGATAAATCCGCGAAAAAATCAATGACGATCGGAGAACGTTGCTTTTATCATCTGTTCGACAGCAGGTTACGCGGATGGACCTGCCGCTAATCTGGGCCGGCATCATCGCTTTCGGCGTGACGATGTATGTGCTGCTAGATGGCTTCTCGCTTGGCGTGGGAATCTTATTCCCATTTGTCAAGGATGATGACGCACGCGATCTGATGATGGGCAGCGTAGTGCCGGTGTGGGATGGCAATCAGACCTGGCTGGTGCTCGGAGGGACAAGTCTGTTCGCGGCGTTTCCTGAAGCCTTTTCGCTGCTGCTGTCGATCTTGTACTTGCCTTTGATCGTCATGCTGATCGCATTAGTATTTCGCGGTGTTGCCTTTGAATTTCGATTTAAGGCCGAACGGCACGAGATATGGCGGACGATCTGGGATTTATCGTTCATCGTAGGCTGCGTGACGGCGGCGTTCTGCCAGGGTCTCGTATTGGGCGCCTATGTGCTCGGCTTCAACGTGGAGGGACGCACATATGCCGGCGGGGTGTTCGACTGGTTATCGCCGTTTAGCCTCATGACGGGCGTGGCGGTTGTGTGTGGTTATGCACTACTAGGGGCTTGCTGGCTACTCATTAAGACCGAAGGTCATTTGCAGCATTGGGCGCGACAAACAGCGGTTAGACTGCTGGTGGTGATGCTCGCGTTCGTGGCCTTAGTCAGCATCTGGACGCCATTGGCTGATCCCGACATCGCACAGCGCTGGTTTAGCTGGCCAAATCTACTATATCTATCGCCGGTGCCGGTATTAACCGGCATCGTAGCATTTGGCTTTTACAACGCATTGCGTAAGGGGAGCGAGCATGCCCCATTTGTGTTATGTGTGGTGTTATATCTTCTCACCTTGGCGGGGCTGGCTGTCAGCCTGTGGCCCTATATCGTCCCGCGCAGCCTTACTATTTGGCAAGTCGCCTCGCCGCCGGAATCACAGATTTTTCTCCTCGTGGGGGTGGCGATTATCATACCAATCATATTGTTGTATACGGCGAACGCTTATTATGTGTTTCGAGGCAAGGTGAAAGCAGAAGATATGTACCACTGAGCGGCAAGCCGTGTCGTAGGAGCGGCTGTCGGCTCACGACTAACAACGCAACGCGCTACCGGATTAACTGCCATGCACGGTGGTAGTGGTCGGTCTTTCTCCGTAATGACTTTGCACGTATTCTTGAACTAATGCCTGAAATTCTCGCGCGATCGATTCACCCTTTAGGGTGACCGTTTTCTTGCCATCGATAAACACCGGCGCGGTGGGCGACTCGCCCGTGCCAGGTAGACTGATGCCGATGTTGGCGTGTTTGCTCTCGCCGGGGCCGTTTACTACGCAGCCCATCACCGCCACGGTCATATTTTCCACGCCCTCATATTGCGTGCGCCAAGTGGGCATCTGCTCGCGCAGATAAGACTGAA
>DATACK010000222.1:0-1511 GCA_036259115.1 Gammaproteobacteria bacterium
AACTAAGGAATAGAACGGACGGTGCATGGCTATCTGCCCACATCTCTCAGAAACGACCGTTTATGACACAGTAAGTTTGTGTCTAAACTAATCGCACGGTGAAACCCGCAGCGTGGTCGTGGTACACTGCTGGTGCTAGCCCACTTTTGCGAGGCGCTGCGATGAACGATATGCTCACGATGCTTGGACGCTGGCAACTGGATGCGCGAGCGGTGCGTGAACGGATGTATAGCGCACCGACGCCCCGCGAGCGCGAACGCTGGCACGCGATCTGGCTCCTGCTCCGCGGCTGGTCAGCCGTCCAGGTTGCTGACGCCTTGGAGCGGGATGCCCACACGATTGGCGACTGGGTTGACCATCTTCGCCAGCACGGCCCGAGCGGACTGGCATTCGAGCAGACCGGCGGTTCCCCCCCGCCCTCACCCCGGCGCAACAAGCCGAGCTGAAGGCGGCGGTGCAAGGCGCTCCCCAAGCGGTCGGGGTCGAACTGGCGAAATGGAACTGGAAGGCGGTGCGGCAGTTCGTGCAGTTGCGCTTCGGCCACACCCTCAGGAGTCGCTGGTGTTTGAACTACCTGCATCGGCTTGGGTTTGTGCTCAAGCGGCCCAAGAAACGGCTGTGCAAGGCCAATCCCGAGAAACGAGCCGCCTTTGTCGCCGCCTATGACGCCTTGCGGCGCGAAGCCGAGCAGACAGGAGCCAAGATCGTCTTTGTCGACGAAGCCCACTTCCGAGCGGATGCGGATCTGCGCTCGGTGTGGGTCTTGCGTGGCCAAGCGGCGCTGGTGGAGTCGCGCAGTCCCAGACGGGGTGAGAAAGCAACCTACTACTCGGCGGTGTGTCTGGAGACAGGCGAGGTTGAGGCGATGTCTGTCTCCGACACGACCACCGCGGCGACCTCGGTTGCGTTTCTGCAGCAACTGCGGGCCAGGTATGCCGAACCGTTGATTGTGATCTGGGACAATGGCCCGGCCCATCGTGGACCGGAGTTGCGTGAGTATCTGGCCACGTCGAACCTCAAGCTGCGTTTGGTCGGACTGCCCGCCTACAGCCCGGATTTCAACCCAGATGAGGCGATCTGGGATTGGATACGTGAAGATGTCACGGCGAACACCTGCTTTGGCACTGCGGCAAAGGTGCGTGCGGCTGTGGACGGATTCTTCGCCACGCTGGCCGAGCACACGGCTGAGGTCAAGCAGCGGTGCCGCCGGGAACTGCAGGCGCAGGCTGATGCACTTGCCGTTGCCGCGGATCAGTTGTGCGCTGAGATGTCGCATGCAGATCTCACTGTGCGATTAGTTTAGGGTGGCTTGAAGACGTGCCCAGCGCGGCGCTCTCTGCAGTGCAGGAGTTGTTGCTGCGGGCCGAGGTCGCTAAGCAGCGACTGGCCAAGATGTAACTTTCAACGATAAATGGAGGTAAATCTTTAGCACTATTTGGCGCAGCCCTTGTTCTCAGAGTGGCCCGATTACGAGTTGCTCCAGTGGAGGAACATCGTGAGCCATCAGAAGA
>DATACK010000223.1:0-28674 GCA_036259115.1 Gammaproteobacteria bacterium
TGCCCGCCAATGGCCTGCCAACAGCACCTGATAGAGCACGATGTGCTCAAATGCCAGCGACGAACTGACCATGGCTAGCATGAGCCACACGCCAATCAGGCTTACGTTCGCCAGCGGTGCGATTCTATCTCGCTTAATTTGCAAGCGCTGCCGATAACGCGGATGTCCCCGACAAAATCCGGAAAGGCTTCGACATTAGACATCGACGAGGATCGACGGATAGGCCACGATCACTAGGGTCAGGAAAGTGACTAGAGCGCTAATGGCCGCCACGTTCAGCGTGCTCGAGATCAGTCCGGCACCCGCCAAAGTAATTCTCGCCCGTGCATTCAAAATCTCCGCCACTCGCCTCTCAATGGCCTAACCATGGCGGCGCTCGAACTCTGTCATGAACGCTATCAATGTATCGACACCTGCTTCCGGCATGGCATTGTAGATGCTCGCGCGCATGCCGCCGACCGAACGATGGCCCTTGAGCGCATGCAGTCCTGCGTCAGCGGCCTCCTGCAAGAAGGCATCATCCAGATTAGAATCAGCCAAGGTAAACGGTACGTTCATGCGCGAGCGATAGGCGGGATCCACCGGATTGCGATACAAACCGGAAGCGTCGATGGCGCTGTACAGTTTCTCTGCCTTGCGGAGGTTACGCTCTGCCATTGCTGTAACCCCACCCTGTGCTTTCACCCATTTGAAGACCAACCCCGCCATATACCAGGCGAAGCAAGGTGGCGTGTTGTACATAGATTCTGCCCGGACATGATTGCTATAGTCGAACATGCCAGGTGTACCCGGCACCGGATCTCCGATCAGATCGTCGCGCACGATTACCACCGTCAACCCCGCCGGACCGATGTTTTTTTGCGCGCCGGCATAGAATACCGCGTGACTCACCACATCGAACGGGCGGGACAATATGGCCGACGACAGATCAGCGACTAGCGGTACGCCTCTCGTGTCAGGGACCCAGTCGAACTCTACTCCACCAATCGTCTCATTGGGCGTGTAATGCACATAAGCGGAGTCGGGATCCATATTCCAGGTTGCAAACGTAGGAATCGTCATGAAGCCGCTGTCCTCAGAAGAGGCCGCGGTGTTGACCTGGCAAAATCGCCTGGCCTCGTTGATGGCCTGCTTCGACCAATAGCCTGTGTTGATATAGTCCGCGCTGCGTTTGCCTCTTGAAAGATTAAGCGGCACCATTGCGAATTGGCTGCTAGCGCCACCCTGCAGGAACAGCACGCGATAGTTATCCGGAATCGCCATCAATTCGCGTAAATCTGCCTCCGCTTCTTGCGCGATAGACATGAACTCTGTGCTTCGATGGCTCATCTCCATCACCGACATACCGCTCCCACGCCAATCGAGCAGTTCTTGTGCGGCCCATTCCATGACCTCGGTCGGCAACATCGCGGGGCCGGCGCTGAAATTAAACACCCTTGGCATTAATCACTCCTTCGCGGATAGTAACAGTAAGGTATCGCAGCAAGGTCACTGCGCATTGGATGCATCGTCCGGCAACGGCTCGCCAGCTTCGTCGCCGTTGAGACCCTCGATCCGCTCGATTTCGGCCAGCCGCTCGCCTTCGCCCAGACGGATCAAAGTCACGCCTTGGGTATTACGGCCGACGATAGGGATTCCAACAACGGTGGTCCTGACAAGGTTACCGCTGTCAGTAATAAGCATGATCTCGTCCTCGCCGCCGACTAGCACGGCCCCGATCACGGCCCCATTGCGGCTATTCGCTTGAATCGCGATAACGCCCTGCCCACCGCGCCCTTGCAGAGGGAAATCCGCCAACGGCGTACGTTTGCCAAAGCCGTGCTCGGTGGCGATCAGCACCGCGTCCTTTGCAGTGCCTGCATGGACGGTTAATAAAGAGATCACCTTCTGTCCTTTGCCTAAGCGGATGCCGCGCACACCGGTGGCAGCACGGCCCATGGGACGCACCTCGGATTCGTTGAAACGAATCGCCTTACCTATGTTGCTTACCAGCATAACGTCCTCGGAACCATCGGTAATCGCCACGCCGATTAAAGCATCGTTCTCATGGAGATCGACAGCGATGATGCCGCTGGGGCGAGGCCGTGAAAATTCGGCCAATGGCGTTTTCTTGATTACACCGCCACTGGTCGCCATGAGTACGAAGCAATCGGCGGCAAATTCTCGGATGGATCGCACCGCGTTGATGCGTTCACCTTCCTCCAGCGGCAACAGGTTAACTATGGGTTTGCCGCGCGCGCCACGCCCGCCCTGCGGTAGCTCATAGACCTTGAGCCAATACACCTTGCCGCGGCTCGAGAAGCATAGGAGCGTATCATGCGTATTGGCCACGAACAGCTTGTCAATGAAATCCTCGGCCCTGAACGAGACCACCGCCTTGCCGCGCCCACCGCGACGTTGTGCGCGGTAGCTACCTAGCGGCTGCGATTTCGCGTAACCTGCATGCGATAGGGTGACCACAACCTCTTCCGCAGGAATCAGATCTTCGATGGTGAGATCCAGTTGGTTCTGTAAGATCTCGGTGCGACGTGAATCACCGAATTGATCTCTGGCTGCGATAAGCTCGTCGCGGATAACCTGCAACAGGCGATCCGGATTGCGCAGAATCTTGAGTAAGTGGGCAATGCTCGAAAGCAGATTGCCATAATCTGCAACGATCTTATCCTGCTCTAGCGCGGTGAGCCGTTGCAGGCGTAAATCTAAGATCGCTTGCGCCTGCGCGTCGGACAGGTGATAGCCAGCATCGGATAAACCAAATTCGGGCGCGAGGCCGTCAGGCCGAGAATCCTCGGCGCCACTGCGCGCCAGCAGCTCGGTAACAATCCCAGGTTTCCATGCGCGCGCCATCAGTGCGGCCTTGGCCTCGGCCGGCGTCGGCGAAGCCTTGATCAGCGCGATGACAGGATCGATATTGGCGAGTGCAACCGCCTGCCCTTCAAGCACGTGTGCGCGTTCCCGAGCCTTGCGCAGATCAAAGATCGTACGCCGTGTAACTACATCACGGCGGTGGCGCAAGAACGATTGTAGTGCCTGCTTGAGCGTAACCAGGCGTGGCTGACCGTCGACCAGTGCCACCATATTGATTCCGAACACGTTCTGCATCTGGGTGTGCTGGTAGAGGTTATTCAGAATAACCTCGGCCACCTCGCCGCGCTTGAGCTCGATGATCATGCGCATGCCGTCTTTATCCGATTCATCGCGCAGTTCGGAGATGCCTTCGAGCTTCTTATCCTTGACCAGCTCAGCGATCTTCTCCAACAGACGCGCCTTATTGACTTGATAAGGCAGTTCGGTCACCACGATGCGTTCTCTGCCATTGCTGTCGATCTCAACCGAACTGCGCGCACGCACATAGATGCGTCCACGACCCGTGCCGTAGGCCTCACTGATCCCGCACACGCCGTTGATGATGCCAGCCGTGGGGAAATCCGGCCCCGGCACATGCGCCATCAATCCAGCGAGGTCGATCTGTGGATTATCGATAAGCGCCACGCTGGCATTGATGATTTCGGTCAGATTGTGTGGCGGGATGTTGGTCGCCATACCCACCGCAATGCCTGCCGATCCATTGACCAGCAGATTCGGAACGCGCGCCGGCAGAACCGAAGGTTCGCGCTCGGTCTCGTCGTAATTCTGTACGAAATCGACCGTCTCTTTGTCGAGGTCCGCCAGAATCTCATGCGCGATACGCGCCATGCGCACCTCGGTATAACGCATGGCCGCAGGCGCATCGCCATCCACTGAACCAAAGTTGCCCTGCCCGTCCACTAGCATGTAACGCATACTGAACGGTTGTGCCATGCGCACGATAGCGTCGTAGACCGCTGATTCGCCATGCGGGTGGTATTTACCGATGACATCGCCCACCACGCGGGCTGACTTCTTGTATGGCTTGTTCCAGTCGTTGCCAAGCAAGCTCATGGCAAAGAGTACGCGCCGATGCACAGGTTTGAGACCATCCCGAACGTCCGGTAACGCGCGTCCCACGATCACGCTCATCGCGTAATCGAGGTAAGACTGACGCATTTCGTCTTCGAGATTGACCGACAGTATTTCTTTTGCGAATTCGGCCATTAAATAAAGAATGGCGCCTGAGGCGCTCGAAGTTAGTGTTGAACGTACCGCATTATAACATGCGCAATCCAGCATACCATTTGAAAGAAACTCGCAGATTCGTCGGCAGATGCCATTGTCACCATGCACGGACGGTGGGGACGGATCTGCTACTACTTATTGGCTGGCGATGCGCAAGGGTCCAGCGCTTGCATATAAACGCGACAGTCCCGGCGGAGTGTCATCAGCGCCGGAAAGCCTGATGCCGCTAAACAGTCGGCCGCAAGAAACTTAAGGAGGAAGGCGAAATGAGTAGTCTCGCGTGGATAATCTTCGGCCTCATCGCTGGTATCGTCGCTAAGCTGATCATACCGGGCAAGGATCCAGGGGCTTTATCATTACCATACTGCTCGGTATCGCGGGCGCACTGGTCGGAGGCTTCATCGGTAAGGCACTGGGCATGGGGCCCGTTAGCGGTTTCAACTTCGGCAGTTCGTAATCGCCATCCTGGGCGTGGTCCCATTGCTGTGGCTGTATCGCGTAATGCAGCGATCGGTATGGCTTAGCCTGTCACTAGGAATAGCAAGCGATATAGGAGCATGACTGCAGCCGCCGTTCAGACTAAACCGATAGGATGAAAAGGGTCCGCGTATTACTATTTCTACGCTGTACGATAGACGAAACTCACGGCGTTTTTGACGATCGTAACAACAGGCCTAAGCCATGAGCAGTAGGTGCTTGGTCTAGCTAGGATTAAACCCCGGTGCGGCTGACCAGCTGTGAGACGTCATATACTCTTTAAGGAGAACGCACTATGCAATTTCTTGATAAGCAGACTTACCCAACCTCAAACGGCAAGCCGTTGAGGCCGTTGCTGAAGGTCTTAAGCACACTGCTATTGGCATTCGGCGTCGCCGCATGTAATAACCAGCAAAACCAGGCGCCGACGGGACAACAGGGCCAAGGGCCTACGGGTCCACTTAAGGCTCAGCCTAACCAACAAACCAGTGGTGATATGCGTGGTCCCGGTGTCAACCCCGGCATGGCCAATAAACCGCCAAGCCCAGCATTCCAGGCGCTCGATACAAACGGCGATGGTCAGATCAGCGTCAGGGAGGCCAAAAGTAATCCCAAGCTGGCCAAGATGTTTAAATCTCTTGATGATGGAGACGGACAACTGAATAAGAATGAATTCGCGGCCTTTGAAAAAAGAAAAGCATTGGCCACTGGCAAGTCCAGCATGAGTAGCCAGTCTGGCGGCGCTGTCGAGAATCCGAACCGGCCAAAAAACCTATCGCACTAGGAATCCCGCAACGGCGCCGCGGTGGCGCCGTTTTTAATTAACGCGACAAGTTTAGCGGCATTGGGCCTATGCACGATGCCCCGTTCGGTGACCAATACGTCCACCAGTTCCGCAGGGGTGACATCGAATACTGGATTCCATGCCGTGGCACCCTTGTCGCGGAGCGCCCGCGAGGAAAGGACCTCACCGGTGTCGCGATTCTCGATTGTAATGTCTGCACCGCACGCGGTGCTCAAATCGATGGTGCTGGTAGGCGCCACCACCATGAATTTCACGCCGTGGTATCTGGCACTCACTGCAAGATTATAAGTACCGATCTTATTCGCGACGTCGCCATTGGCGGCGATCCGGTCGGCGCCCACGATCACCCAGCCAATCGTGCCCGCGTGTAATAAACTGGAGACCGCGCCATCGCAGATCAAGGTCACTGGAATCTGGTCTTGCACGAGTTCCCATGCTGTTAAGCGCGAGCCTTGCAGCCAGGGCCGCGTCTCATCTGCGTACACCCGTTCGAGACGTCCAGCCTTGAACGCGCTGCGGATCACGCCGAGCGCTGTGCCGTAACCGCCGGTGGCGAGCGAACCCGTATTGCAGTGGGTAAGCACCGGTTTGCCATCCAGAAGCGCAGCCCCCAATTGGCCCATGCGATAATTCGCGGCGATGTCCTGCGCCTGTATCTGCTTTGCCTCTGCCGACAACGCGCCGATAGGATCGCACGCCAATACATCCATGCGCGCGCGCATGCGCGCTAGCGCCCAACGCAGATTCACGGCCGTGGGCCTCGCATTCGCCAGCAATTTCAGGTCGGTCTCAAGCGCCCGCCTCCAATCCGCTGGAGATTCAGCGTAGCGGGCCTTGGCCGCCAGCACGACGCCGTAAGCGGCCGTGATGCCGATTGCAGGCGCTCCCCTGACCACCATATCCGTGATGGCCTTGGCGACCGCCTCGCAGCATGTGAGCTCGACATATTCGACCGATTCAGGAAGCTTGCGCTGATCTAATAGACGCAGGCGATCGCCGGCCCACTCGACTGCCCTTACCTGATCATGACTCTGCATCGACCTTCTGTATTGATTCAAGATAAAGAGACCATACTGCTAAAGACAGAAGGCTAGCCCCGGAATTCCATCCAAAAGCCGCCGGAGTATTATTGGTGCCTTTGCCTATAAATCGTAAGTCGTACCTACGGACGCTGAGCTCATGATACGTCTCGAAAATGCGACCGACGCCCTGCTGGACAAGGCAGCAGCGTCAGGCGCCATCACCAAGGCGACCAGAGCATTGGCGATCGAGCGCAGTGGTAAGACGATGTCCGGCGCGTATCGTTCGATGACGGCGGTGAGCATAGCGTACGCTTCCGCAACGGCCGGGTCCTGCACAACGACTGCGCCATGCACTCGATTGATAGCCTTAGCGCCGTCCGGGCCCATGCCTGTCAATACGACTCCCAGTGTCCTGCGGCCAAAGACCGCGACGGCGCTCTCGAACAGCGGATTTGCGGCGGGTCGGACATAATGGACTTTACCCGCTTGAAACAGCATAAACCTGCAGTGGATTCCCAACACGAGGTGTCGATCCGGCGGCGCGATGTGAATCGTGCCCGCGCGCCCTTGGAGAACTTGTGGTCTCTTTAAACGTTGATCCCGAAGCTGGCAGACGTAACCGCCTACTGGGAGCGCTGCCCAAGCAAGACTAAGAGCGTCCGCTCCCACAACTTGAGCGTATTCCCCTAAGCTTTAAGCAGACGCTGCTCAAACCCAATGAAGCCCCGGAGTACGTCTACTTTCTTCTCGAGGGTATGGCCTCGCTGGTGACCGCCCTTGAGGACGAACAGCCCATCGAGGTCGCAACCATCAGCAACGAGGGTACAGTCGCACTGTCGAGTTATCTCGGCTCTAATGCTTCGCCGATGCAGTCGTTGGGACAGGTTCCCGACGAGGCACCGTGCTTGAAGGTCACTGCACTTCAGGAGGAGGTCCGGCATGGCGGCGCGCTGAACCAAGTTCTGCGCGTTACACCCAGACCATGTTCACGTAGATCGCGCAGTCCGTCGCCTTTCACCGGCAGCACTCGATCGAGGAGCGCTGCGCACGCTGGCTGCAGATGACCCATGATCGGTGAACTCCGACGGGTTTTATCTTACCCATGAATTCCTGTCAGAGATGCTCAGCGTGCGCCGCGCCATCATTACGATCGTCGTGGGCGCGCTGCAGACCGCGGGCTTAATTACCTATCAGCGCGGGCCGAGCACGATAATGGATAGCCAGCGTTTAAAAGATGTATCTTGCGGGTGCTACCAGATCATCAAGCAGGAATATGATCGACTCATCGGCTAGTAACGCGTAGTTAGCATGCAGTCGATTACATTGATGCGGCAGGATTGTCATCATCGTGGCCGCGGAAAATTTTCGGTTGAGTACGAAGGCATGCGTAATCTAAGCAAGTGGCGAAGCGAAATGTCACCTTGACGTCGGGACAAGTTCTTATCATTATCGGCTCTCCGATGACAATACGCCCGCGCTTGTTGCTTTTTGCACGAAAAATGAAAACACCGTCCACGCAAGTTGCTATACTTCTGCTTGCCCACAGATCATTAGGGAGACCTTGATGAAAATAAAATACCGAGTGATCGCCGCCGTCGCCAGCGGCCTATTCTTTGCCCCCCCGATCTATGCCGTCGGCAATCCCGGAGCCTATTGGACCGACCCCGAGGGAGAACCGTACAAGAACGCCGAAGGCGAATGTTGGAAGAGTCCCGACTGGACCGAGGCCGACGCCACCCGGGAATGTAATCCGGAGCTGGTGCCAAAGCCAGAACCGAAACCGAAACCTGTCGTCGCAGAGCCGCAGCCGGTACCGCCGCCACCGCCACAACCCGTCGTAGAAAAAGTTAGCCTGGGCGCCGACACCTACTTTTCGTTCGACAGCGCCCAACTCACTGCTGGCGGAATTCAAGAGATAGAGAATTTGGCGCGGCGGCTGAAGATGGGCAACATCAAAGACCTGCGTATCGACATCTCCGGACATACTGACAGTCTTGGGAGCGAGGCCTATAATCAAGGACTGTCGGAACGACGGGCGGCTAGCGTCAAGAACGAGTTCGTCGAGTCAGGCATTCCCGCCAATGTCATTACAACTCGTGGCTATGGTGAGACGGCTCCGATCGACAGTAACGCAACTCCCGAGGGCCGCGCCAAAAATCGAAGAGTCGACATCACCATTCTCGGTCAGAAGACCGTCATGGAGTAACGCTGCAGTACACCCGTGATCCCGGTTTGGGATCACGGGCGTTTTTCTGCCTATCATTCCTCTTAACCACACGCGGGCTGTGTTGCGTAGCCTGGATGGACTTATTCAGAACTTCCCTAGTATAGTCTGCGCCCATGCGTGCGGTTGCCACTTTATTGAAGGCGCGCTGGGTCATTCCAGTGGAGCCACACGGTACGGTGCTTGAGCATCATGCTTTGGCTATCGATCAAGGCCGCATTGTGGAGATACTGCCCAGTGCGGCGGCGGATGCTCAATACCGTGCAGAAACGACGCTGAACTTGAGCGCGCACGCCTTGATCCCGGGCCTTATCAATGCACATACGCATGCGGCCATGAGTCTGTTTCGCGGGCTGGCCGATGATCTGCCGCTGATGGACTGGCTCCATGAACACATCTGGCCGGCCGAACGCCGCTGGGTGAATGAGGCCTTTGTGTACGACGGCACTTTGCTCTCAATGGCTGAGATGTTGCGCGGTGGCATCACTTGCTTCAATGACATGTATTTCTTCCCTGAGGTTGCAGCGCGCGCGGCGACGGTTGCGGGCATGCGCGCCTGCGTGGGGTTGATCGTCATTGATTTTCCTACTGTCTATGCCGACACGGCCGATGAATACATCAGCAAGGCCTTGGCGGTACATGACGAATATAAGGGCGACACGCTCATCGCCAGTGCGTTTGCGCCGCACGCCCCCTATACGGTGGCGGACGAACCGCTGGCGCGTATACGAACCTACGCCGACGAGCTCAACATCCCCCTGCACATGCACGTACACGAGACCGCCGATGAGATCGCACAGAGCATCAAGACGCATGGCGGGCGTCCGTTGCAGCGGCTGGCGGGGCTGGGTCTGCTCTCGCCCGCGCTGCTCGCCGTGCATATGACGCAACTGACCGCAGCCGATGTCGAGCAGGTCGCTACCACGGGGACAAACGTCCTGCACTGCCCGGAATCAAACCTTAAGCTAGCCAGTGGCTTTTGCCCGGTGCAACACCTGATGAATGTGGGCGTCAACGTCGCGCTTGGCACCGACGGCGCCGCCAGCAATAACGATCTCGACATGTTCGGCGAGATGCACACCGCCGCAATCCTTGCCAAAGCAGTCGCCAACGATGCCACTGCCCTGCCCGCAGCGAGTGCCTTGCGCATGGCCACACTTAACGGTGCCACGGCGCTAGGTCTTGCCGATCAGACCGGCTCACTGGAAGTCGGTAAGGCAGCGGATATTGCCGCCGTGCGTTTGGATGAGCTCGAATCCATACCGCTCTACGATCCTATCTCGCAGTTGGTCTATGCCACGGGCCGCAATCAGGTCACCGACGTCTGGATCGCGGGTCAGCAGGTATTAAGCCAGCGGCACCTGATGACGGTCGATGAGGCCGAAGTAGGCGCCAAAGCGCGCGAGTGGAAAGCGCGTATCCAGACCTTTCGGGCATAGATTGTTGCATGCGTCACTCAGACCCAATCAAGTATGAACGCTTCCTTTTGTTCCGAGCCCTAGCACTCTAAGATCTGTGCATGCAAAATCCAAGGTAAACGCCGATAGCACCGAGCTTGCCAAGTTCGAGCGCAATGCGCATCGCTGGTGGGATACGCAAGGCGAATTCAAACCCTTACACGACATCAATCCGCTGCGCCTCGATTACATCGACCGACGCGCGCGCCTCAAAGGCAAACAGGTACTGGACGTAGGCTGTGGCGGGGGTATTTTGGCCGAGGGTATGACGCGAAAGGGCGCACGCGTCACAGGCATAGATCTCGGGGATGCGGCGCTGACAGCGGCTAGATCACACGCCACGGAATCTGGCCTTGCGATCGAATATCGCAATATCCCCGTCGAGGAACTCGCGGCGGCTCAACCCGGATCGTTTGACGTCGTCACCTGCATGGAGATGCTCGAACACGTCCCGGACCCCGCCACAGCGATATTCGCCTGCACGCGGGTAGCGAAACCGGGCGGCCACGTGTTCTTCTCCACAATCAATCGCAGCCCTAAATCATTCCTGTTCGCGATCCTCGGCGCAGAGTATGTGCTAGACATGCTACCTAAGGGTACGCACGAGTACGCACGGTTTATTCGCCCCGCCGAACTCGCCCGCTGGGCGCGCGATGCCAGACTGGACCTCGTACATATCGCCGGCATGAGCTATAACTTTATAACCCGCAGCTATAAGCTCACCGGCGATGTGACGGTAAATTACCTGGCGCATGCGGTGAAGGGATAAGGCGTAAGGAGCGAAGTGATAATAGTCGAGACGAATTTTAATCATGCCTCGTACCGTTCGTCTCTTACCATGCATCCATCCAAGTGAATACAGCCGTTACGACCTATAACCCGCGGATTATTGATACGGTTCTATTCGATCTGGACGGCACACTGGCGGATACCGCGCCTGACATGACCAAGGCGCTTAACGAACTGCTGTGCGAGCAAGGCCGCAAGCCACTGCCCTTTGACATGGTTCGCAATCACGTCTCGCGCGGTGCGGCAGGGGTACTGCGGGTCGCCTTCGGCGTTGATCTCGCAGATGCCGAGCTCGAATCTCTACGCGAGCGGTTTCTGCAGCTCTATGCCGCTAATCTATGCGTCGAAACGTGCGTGTTCCCGGGCATGCATGAGGTCTTGGCGCACATCGAAGCCCTAGGTTCCAAGTGGGGCGTGGTCACCAATAAACCGGCTTGGCTTACGGATCGGTTGATTGAGGCGCTAGGGCTTACCGCGCGCACCGCGTGCGTGATCAGCGGCGACACTACGGACCAGAAAAAACCGCATCCCAAGCCGCTGCTTCATGCCTGCGCATGCTGCGGGGTCGAGGCCAAGCGCTGCGTCTACATCGGCGACGATCCACGCGACATTCAGGCTGCAAAAGCAGCTGGGATGGCGGGCTTAGTCGCATTATACGGTTATATCGACGAGGAGCAGGATCCCTATACCTGGGGCGCGGATGGCGTGCTTGAAGACATAGCCGAGTTGCCAATTTGGCTGAGGCTTGCCAGCACCTATAAGGGGGCGACGGGATGAATGCGTTCACCTTAGACTGGTTGCCAATTGCCGCGGGTGGCTTCCTGTTTGGGATTGTGCTTGGCGCATGGATTATATGGTTCAAAAAAAACAGCGAGATTGCGCGCCTGCAGCGCGATACGGCGCAGTTGAGCGCGCAATTGGACGTCGAGCGGCGACATTATCAAGAACGCGCCGCAGCACTGGAAGAAGCGCGCGAACAACTGAAAGGCAGTTTTGCCGCGCTCTCAAATCAAGCGCTCAAAGACAACAACGAGGCCTTTTTGCACCTGGCCAAGGAGAACTTGCGACAGTTTCAGTTACAGGCCGAAGCGGGGCTTGAAAGAAAAGAGAAAGCCGTCGAGACCCTGGTCAAGCCCATCCGTGAGGCGTTGGAGAAAACGGAGAAGCAGATCCAAGCGATCGAGAAGGAACGCGCCCAAGCTTATGGATCGCTCACACAACATCTTACGTTGATGGCCGAAACACAAGTTCGACTACAATCTGAGACCCGCAATCTCGTACAAGCCCTGCGCCGGCCAGAGGTGCGCGGCCAATGGGGCGAACTCACGCTCAAGCGCCTGGCCGAACTGGCGGGCATGGTTCAGTATTGCGACTTCTATGAGCAGGAACATCACGCCACCATCGATGGCGCGTTGCGGCCGGATTTGATCCTGCGCATGCCAGAAGAGCGTGAGATCGTCATTGACGCTAAGACGCCACTGGACGCTTATCTAAGCGCTATGGAGGCCACGGACGACCAGCAACGGATCCAATGCTTAAAACGCCATGCGCGCGGCATGCGGGATAGAGTCAAAGAACTCGCTAATAAGAAGTATTGGGCGCAGTTTTCACACGCACCTGATTTCGTAGTGTTATTCATCCCAGGCGATCAATTCCTTGCCTGCGCGCTGGAACACGATCCAGCATTGCTGGAAGATGCGCTGCGCGACAAGGTGGTACTCGCCACGCCGAGCAGCATCATCGCTCTGTTGCGTATTATTGCTTATGGCTGGCGACAACGGGCGGTGACGGAAAACGCCGATAAGATACGCGCGCTAGGCGAGGATTTGTACAAGCGTGTTGCCACCTTCACAGATCATCTAGTGAACCTTGGCAGGAGTCTGGGCACGAGCGTGGAGCATTACAACAAGGCGATCGGCTCTTTAGAGCGCCAACTGCTGCCGGGGGCCAGGAAGTTTGCCGAGCTGGGCATCCATCCGGCCAAGCCCTTGGAAGAACCTGAACCGCTAGATAAGATCGCACGGCTGCCCACTAGAAAAGAATAGTCATAGGCCGGCATGCCGGTGGCAAGTGTAAAAACCACTGCGCGAGTGCAGCGCGGTAGCGGCTAAGGGGCCGCATAGACTCATGCAGCAACCTAAATATGTCGCTGGCCGAGCCGCTAGCGGATAACGATGAGCACCATCGACAAAGCTATGGGCCAGCCTCAAAAGGAGACCCTATGCGACTCCCCAATTTTCTCATCATCGGGCCACACAGAGCGGGGACAAGGTCCTTGTACTTTTTCTTAAGGAGCATCCAGATGTTTACGTGAGTCCAGTCAAAGAGCCGGAATTCTTCGCTTTCGATACAGCCAATCCCAAGCATCGCTCATCAAATTCATTTCCGATCAAGAGCATGGAGGCCTATCGCTATCTGTTTAGCGGCGCATCGAACGAGAAGACCATAGGTGAGGTATCTCCTGCCTATTTCTATAGCAGGCGGGCGGCGACTGCGATCCTCGCCCACATCCCTGACGCTAAGTTAATCATCAGCCTGCGCAATCCAATCGATCGCACAGCCTCGGTCTACAGCATGCTGTCAGGCAGCGCAAGGGAAAACGCCCGCTCAGGGAGGCGCTACAAAACGATACGGAGTTGGTTCGCAGCAGCATGTACTATGAGCACGTTAGACACTACATGAAGCTATTCGGCAAGGATAAAATAAAGGTACTATTGTTTGATGATCTGGAGGCCGATAGGCTTGGTATCGTGCGAGACGTCTACCGCTACCTGGGGGTCGATGATCAATTTCCCCCGAATGTAGCCGTGCGTCATAATCCAGGCACAAAAACGCACTCGACAATCATCCGCCGAGTGCAGAAAATCTACCGTAGCAGCGCACGCCTGTGGCATACCATACAATCGGTCGTGCCGTATGAGCTGCGCCGACGCATCGCCAGTATCGGACGTCAGGAGATGAAGACAGCAACGTTAATCTCCACGGATATGCGGCACCGAGTGGCCGATTATTATCGCGATGATATCCTAAAGGTGCAGGTCTTGATCGGCAGGAATCTCGGCGCCTGGCTGGACAACGCGCCGCAGTCTCAATCCACGGTGCGGCTCGACAACGTGCATGGGTAGCACGCCAGCACGGCACTTACGCCTTCGGCATCTAGCGCCAGATCAACTCCTGATACCCAAACCTGTGCACCATTTTAATCGATGACAGCGTCCATGAAAGACATTCGCCATTACACCGCCCCGCCCGATCTGTTGAAAGGTAGGATCATATTAGTCACAGGTGCAGGCGACGGCATTGGCCGCGCAGTAGCCAAGGCATATGCCGCGCATGGCGCGACCGTGATTCTGCTCGGGCGAACAATCAGCAAGCTGGAACGCGTTTATGATGAGATCGAGGCAGCAGGTCACCCACAACCGGCCATTTTTCCGATGAACCTACAGACGGCCACTGCTAAAGATTACAATGACTTAGGCGATACCCTCAACAACGAGTTCGGCCGGCTCGATGGATTGTTGAACAACGCCGCCCAGGTCGGCGGCCTGACGCCGCTTCAACATTACGATATCAACCTATGGGCGCGGATCATCAACATCAATCTCAACGCGCCATTTCTTATCTGTCGAGAATGTATTCCACTGCTTGAGCAGGCGCAAGATCCCGCGATTGTGTTTTCCACCGACAACTGCGCGCGTGCCTACTGGGGCGCCTATGGCGTAGCGAAATATGGCCAAGTAGGACTGCTGAAGATCTTAGCCGATGAGTTAGACAACGATCGTCCCGTGCGGGTCAATGGCATCGATACCGGCCCAGTGCGTACGACCCTGCGCGCCCAAAACTATCCCGGTGAAGATCCGAGCACCTTGCCGACGCCAGAGGACGTCGTGCCGTCCTATTTGTATTTCATGGGGCCGGACAGCCAAGGCATGACGGGTCAAAACTTAAAGCTTAGCGGTTAGCGGCGATGATGTTGCGAATACACCGCTTTGCGCCACTGCAAATGAGTAAGACGCAACTGAGTCGTTGGATCTGCGCGGCCGCGCAATGCGAGGCATGCCCGCAGAGATTACAACGCGCTGGGCGCGGCACACATCCTTGTCTCATTGACGACCATCAGCGCACGAAACTCCTTAAACACCAACACATCCCGGTCTAGCGCACGTTCAAACTGTCCCCGGATCACGTCGTAGGGCTTGTCCCCGACAATCAACCCTAAGCGCGCGAACAATCCGCCGCGTGCCGGCATCGATCACGAACATTGGGCGATCGAAGATATAGAGTAGCATATCATCCGCCGTTTCCGCGCCGATGTTGTGGATAGACAAAAGCACGGCACGCAGCCTCACCGTAGGCCGATTGCGCAAGCGCTCAAGCTCAATCGCCGCCTGATGCCAGAGACGAAATTCACGCAAGCGTCGCACCTTAACATTGAAATAACCGGAAGATCGAATGAGTTCAGCAAGCCGCGCCAGCTGGCACTTGAGAATATCGGCAGTGGACAGGCATCCTGCCTGTTTGAGGCATGCAATAGCACGTTCCACGTTCGCCCAGGCCGTATTTTTGCTTCAGCACCGCGCCCACCATGATCTCGAACGGCGTGTCGCCCGACCACCAATGTTGTGATCCATACTGGTTTAACAGCAGGCCATATATCGATTTCAGTCCGCTTGGCTCCATCGCGATGAACGACGAGCGTGACGATTTGACTTCCGTGTAGCACGCGTTGGATGCGCGCCCGGTTTGGATTCTAGACCGGCGGTGGCGTATAGCTCGCGCATCTCTTCGCGCTTCAGTCTGCGCCAGCGTCCTGGCCGCAAGCACCGATCGAGCGCCACAGGTCCGAAGCGTACGCGGATCAGCCGGCTTACGCTCACACCCTGACTTTCCCATAGGCGCTTGACCTCACGGTTGCGGCCCTCGCGCAGGATCACGTGGAACCAGCGATTGGTGTCGCCACCACCTGCCTCAAGGATTGTCTCAAAGCGTGCCATACCGTCTTCCAGGACCACCCCTTGCCGCAGACGCGCTAGCATCTGCGCATCCACCTGACCGCGCACTCTTGCTGCATATTCGCGCTCGACCTCGGCCGACGGATGCATGAGCTTATTCGCGAGCCGGCCATCATTGGTGAAGAGTAGTACTCCCGAGGTATTAATATCCAGGCGGCCAATCGCAATCCAGCTCCCCGTGCGCAAGGTAGGCAGGCGCGCGAACACCGTTGGGCGGCCTTCCGGATCCTTGCGCGCCGTAATCTCACCCTGGGGTTTGTGATATACCAGCACACATGGCCGTTGGTATGCGGTCAAGTGCACGTATTGTCCCCGCACCTGCACACGATCGCCTGCGCCGGCCTGATCGCCCAGGTGTGCGACCCGTCCGTTTACGCGGATCAAACCTGCCTCGATCCAGCTCTCGATCTCGCGCCGGGAGCCGAGTCCCGCGCGTGCGAGCATTTTTTGTAGACGTTCCTTCATATGCCATTTATGGTCGAAATAAGCCCGTACAACGGCTGCATTAAAGACTTTACTGTATCAAACACTTGGAAACTGATTTAATAGCCGACCATCAAACATCGGGATCCAAGTCGTATCCCACAGCAACAGGGACTTAATGCCATCATGTATGAGTACCGTGACCCACACGCCCAACGTACGACAGAGGACGATAACACACAGCGGGATCAAAGACCGCAAGAGGAAGGCTTGCTAATCAGCGGACTTAAGCAGGCTAAACGCCTGATCGTGCTGGTGGTCGGCGGCACTGTGCTACTTGCAGGCATTTGCATGCTGATACTGCCCGGCCCGGGATTGATAGTCATTCCTCTAGGCCTAGGAATCTTGGCCATCGAGTTCGCCTGGGCGCGTCGGCTGCTGAACAAGTTCAAGGAGAAGGGCAAGGAAGTGCGAAATTCCTTCGGCGGCAAGAAATGAGACATTGCATCGGCGGAAAAGCAAGACGTTTAGTTGATATCGCGCTTAGCCAAGCGGCATTCCACTGCCGTCGATGTATCCGCGTCATCCTCTTTACGTCGGCCGCGGGGTCTTCGTTCAATGACCGTCCACCACAGCGCCGACGGCGTCTGGCCTGTGCCGCGGTTCATCCGCATGACCTAAATCGAGTTGTCGCTGTGGCCTGGCCAGGCCGACTAGTTCAGTCAGCGCCGGCAACTCGTCCAACGATCTTAGATTGAAGTAATCCAAGAACTGTCGAGTAGTGCCGTACACGGCCGGGCGCCCCGGTACATCGCGGTGTCCGATCACGCGCACCCATTCACGCTCCTGCAGGGTCTTCATGATGCTGGTGCTAACA
Organism: Gammaproteobacteria bacterium; assembly: GCA_036259115.1. GTDB lineage: Bacteria > Pseudomonadota > Gammaproteobacteria > JACCYU01 > JACCYU01 > JAPSGG01. The sequence goes on from DATACK010000223.1 coordinate 17,182, forward strand.
CTCACGCCACGGATCGTTTCGATCTCGCCACGCGTGATTGGTTGACGATAAGCGATCAGCGCCAGGGTCTCGAGCAGCGCGCGCGAATAGCGCGGTGGCCTCTCCTCCCAAAGCCGCGCTATCCGGGGTGCTAATTCTTGACGCACCTGGAAGCGATAACCGCTCGCCACGTACTTGAGCTCGATGCCCCGTTCGGCGCAGTCGGCCTCTAGCGACTCGAGTGCCTTGCGAATCGCACCCCGGCTGCAGCTCCGCTGCTCGTCTGCGACCAGCTGCACAAGTTGTTCTAGGCTAAGCGGACGGCCCGCGGTCAGGAGTGCTGCCTCTATGATGTTCTTGAGTTGACTACGTTCCATTCAGATCTCGACATTATCCTGCGCAGGTCGCATATAGATTGGCGCAAAAGGCGCCGCTTGCACCAGCTCGATGAGGCGCTCCTTGATCAGCTCCAACACGGCCAGCAAGGTCACCGTCACGCCAGCGCGACCTTCATGCAGCGCAAAACACGCGGTAAATTCTGTGAAGCCATGTGCCGTGAGCTTGGCCAACACCATCGACATCCGCTCGCGGACGGACAAGGATTCGCGCTGAACATGATGATGGGAAAACATCTCGGCGCGTCGCAGCACGTCTTTGAAAGCGAGTAGCACGTCCTGCACGCTAACCTGCGGCAAAGGCTTGGAAGCGCCAACTTCAGGCGACAATGCGCGGGCTAAAAAGGTATCACGCTCCAGTCTAGGCAGCGCGTCGATGTCTTCCGCAGCTTGCCGAAAACGCTCATATTCCTGTAACCGCCGCACCAACTCGGCGCGCGGATCTTCTTCATCCTGTGACTTGACCGGTTTAGGCAGCAGCATGCGCGATTTGATCTCCGTGAGCATTGCGGCCATTACCAGGTACTCGGCCGCCAGCTCCAGCTGCAACTCCCGCATGAGCTCGACGTATTCCATGTATTGGCGCGTAATAGCCGCGATAGGGATGTCCAGAATATCCAGATTGTGGCGCTTGATGAGATAAAGCAGCAGATCGAGCGGACCCTCAAACGCCTCTAAGAACACCTGCAAGGCACCTGGCGGGATATATAGATCCGCTGGCAGCTCAGTAAGCGGCTCTCCCCGCACGATCGCGAACGGCGTGTCGGGATCTTGTGCAGGAATGAGCGGCGCGGCATTAGACATGCGTTCGCAGTCCAGATTATGGCAAGTGCGTTATAACTTGATTGTGCGTGTAAAATCGATCAAGCTGCAGACTGTTGGATTATTTATGATCTTACAATAGCACGCCCGCGCCCTGCTCGGCGCCTTCGGACATCGGCTTGCCCTCGCTGCAGCTCTCTACCGATACTTAAGCCCCATAGCAAGGCGCACCTCGTTTAGCGTCTCACTCGCGATAGCGCGCGCGGCCTGACAGCCCTCGTCCACGATCTTGTGAACCGCGCCTCTATCTCGTTCGCATTCCCGCGCGCGTTCCTGTATGGGTTTGAGTTCAGCCTGGATTGCATCGATCACCGGCTGCTTGCAGTCCAGACAGCCGATGCCTGCCGTACGACAGCCCTGCAGAACCCAGGCTTGCACATCTTCATCGGAATACTGTTTATGCAGCGCCCACACCGGACATTTTTCCGGCTCACCAGGATCGGAGCGACGCACGCGCGCGGGATCGGTAGGCATGGTGCGCAGCTTATGTTCGACGCTATTTGGCGCCTCGCGCAGCTCAATCGTATTGCTATAGGACTTGGACATCTTCTGCCCATCTAATCCTGGCATTTTAGAGGCCTTGGTCAACAGCGGCTGCGGCTCGGGCAGGATGACTTTGCCGGTGCCTTCCGCATAGCCCATCAAGCGTTCGCAGTCCGAGGCTGATAGATTGTGCTGCGATTCAAGCAACCCACGCACGCCATGTAGTGCCTGCACATCGCCCTGCTCCCGATAGCGGGTACGCAGGTCATGATACAGCTTGGCATATCTTTTACCCATCTTGCGCGCTGCGTCCTCGGCCTTATCTGCAAGATCAGGCTCACACCCGTACAAAAAATTAAATCGGCGCGCGATCTCGCGGGTGAGCTCGACATGCGGCACCTGATCCTCACCCACAGGCACTTGACCGGCTTTATAGATCAAGATATCGGCGCTTTGCAGCAGCGGATAGCCCAGAAAACCATAGGTCGCCAGATCAAGCTCCTTAAGCTTTTCCTGCTGATCCTTAAAACTCGGCACGCGCTCCAGCCAACCCAGTGGCGTAAGCATGGATAACAACAAATGCAACTCAGCATGTTCAACCAGGCGCGACTGAATGAACAAGGTAGCCTTGTGTGGGTCGACGCCGGCGGCCAGCCAGTCGATGATCATCTCCCACACGCTGTCGCCTATGATCTGCGGATCCTCGTAATGGGTCGTGAGCGCGTGCCAATCGGCCACAAAGAAAAAACACTCGTGACTGTGCTGCAGTTCGATCCAGTTCTTCAGCACGCCGTGATAGTGTCCTAGATGCAGGCGTCCGGTGGGCCGCATACCGGATAAGACACGCCGGTTTGGACTTGTAATGGAATTCAAATCTTAATCACGACTTAAAAGCATCTTAAGGTTCGTACTGCCTCAATATCCGGCCAGCCAATCGATCTCACCTTTGCCATGCCGCAAGACCTGTGGTGCGCCATCGACGAGATCAATGACAGTGGTCGGCTCAATCCCACAGAACCCGCCGTCAATGATCAGGTCGACCTCATGCTCTAGATGCTCGCGCATCTGTAGCGGGTCGGTCATCGGCAGTGCTTCGCCAGGCAGCAGTAGAGTGCTGCTCATCAGAGGTTGATCGAGCCGCGCCAGCAGCACCTGGGTCACGGCATGGTCCGGCACACGCAAACCGATAGTATTACGCTTGGGTGTCTGCAGCCGGCGGGGCACTTCGTGAGTCGCCTTGAGCAGAAAGGTATAAGGCCCGGGCGTCCGCGCCTTGAGCATACGGTAGGCGACATTATCCACCTTGGCATAGGTAGAGATCTCCGATAAATCGCGGCATACCAAGGTGAAATGATGCTTCTCATCGAGCCTACGGATGCGTCGAATGCGCTCCATGGCCGCCTTATAGCCAATCAGACAGCCCAAAGCGTAACAGGAGTCTGTGGGATAAACGATTAGACCGCCATTGGTCAAGATCTCCACGGTGTTACGGATCAATCGCGGTTGCGGATTCTGCGGATGAATGGAAAAAAATTGGCTCACGTGTCGTACCGGCGGCAACTTGTTATCAGGGTCGGGATTCTACCTTGAACCTACCCGATGGACCAATGGCACTACCGGAAACCAGACATATTCATACAGCGGCGCATGCGCTACTATAGCCCACCTGGTAAATGTATCAATTAGGGCATCAATGAAGTTTTTCTACGATTATTTTCCGGTGCTGCTGTTTTTTATTATCTATAAATTCTATGGCGAGATACCACCTGATCTGATTAATGCAGTCAACGCATTCGCATTCATGTCGCTCACGCCAGGTGCTGCGCACGATGCGATCTATCTGGCCACGGCGGTCGCCATTGTCGCATCCTTCTTGCAGGTATTGCTTTATTGGCTGCGCCATCACCACTTCGAGAATGCGCATCTCATCTCACTCGCCGTCATCAGCGTGTTCGGCGGAGCGACCTTAGTGCTGCGAGATCCCTTATTCATCAAGTGGAAGCCGACCATTCTAAATTGGCTGTTCGCGTTTGTGTTTCTGGCCAGCCAGTATATGGGCAGCAAGACCCTGGTCGAGCGCATGATGCGCCACGCCATTAACGTACCCAGGCTGATCTGGCGCCGGGTTAATCTGGGCTGGGTGGGTTATTTCGTACTCGCGGGGTTCGCCAATCTCTACGTGGCCTATAATTTCAGTGAGGAGGTCTGGGTAGACTTCAAGCTGTTTGGGCTGCTGGGCCTCACCTTGGTCTTTGTATTCGCCCAAGCGCTCTATCTGTCTAGATACATGCAACTCGATGAGCAGAAAAATTAAGGCTAACCAGCAATGCTCTATGCAATCATCAGCCAAGACGTAGCGAACAGTCTGGAGCGGCGCAAATCCGCGCGTGAACAACACATCGAGCGTCTGCTGGAGCTCAAGCGGCGCGGCCGCCTGGTACTGGCTGGCCCGTATCCCGCTATCGATAGCGAGGACCCCGGGCCGGCCGGCTTCACGGGAAGTCTGATAGTCGCTGAATTCGACTCGCTGGAGGCGGCCAAGGATTGGGCCGATAGCGATCCTTACGTGGGAGCGGGCGTGTACGAAGAGGTGCGGGTCAAACCCTTCAAAAAGGTGCTGCCGTAAGGCGGGCTTTGAGCGGGCGCTGCACATCTGATAAATCAGGATTAATTAAATGATTCGACAGATTATCCATACCGTCTTACCGCTCACATGCGCCGCCTTGCTATCGGGTTGCGATCAAGGGCCTCAAGAGACAAACACGACGGATAAATCCGCGGACGTGGTCGCGACCGTCAACGGCACACCGATAACCGAAAAAGAATTGGACACCTATACCGTCAACAGGGAGGCCGCGCAACCTGGAGCCGCGCTGCGCCGGCAAACAGCGTTGAATGATCTGATAAAGCTCGAGGTGGTCAAGCAGCAGGCCGAAAAAGAAGGCGTGGACAAGCGCCCCGACGTGCGGGCTGAACTGAACTGGCAACGTACTAACGTGCTGGTAAATACCTTGATGCGCGAGCGCATGAACGACATGTCTTTCTCTGACAAAGAACTCAAGGCCGAATATAAAAAACAAGTGGCTCAGCTAGCAAAGCGTGAGTACAAGGCCAGGCATATTCTTACCAAGACCCATGCACAAGCGGAGGACATCATCAAGCGACTGAATAACGGCGCGGATTTTGTCAAACTCTCGAAGCGGGAATCCACCGCGCCGTCTGCGCCCCAGGGCGGCGAGTTGGGTTGGTCCAGTCCCGATACGATGGTGCCGCCATTCGCGCAAGCCGTCGAAAAGTTGAAGAAAGGTGAGTACACCAAGCAGCCTGTGAAAACAAAATTTGGCTGGCACGTAATTCTGCTGGAAGACAGCCGCCAAGTTCAGCCGCCGGCCTATGCGCAGGTAAAAGACCGACTCAGAAACATACTGATCAGTAGAGCTCTGGAGTCGTACATCGATAAATTACGCGCGGCTGCCGATATCAAAATAATGCCAGGCCCCAAAGCACCGCCTCAAACCCGCTCTGCACCCAAGGCTAAATAGCCTTTGATTTATTCAAGATTGTTAAGGTCACAGGGCTTCGTCGGGATTGCCGGGCCTCAAACAGAGATGCATGGGTGTGCCGCAAGACGGCGAACGCCGCATTAGAGGGTATGGCTGAAGTGGCCGGTGTGCAGGATCCTAAACCGAGGCAGCATGCTTGGGCTTAAAGCAAGGCAGGGCAAGTGGCGAACAATCAGAATTTCCCACGATCTTCAGGCTAGAGGTGCTGTCTGGTACTTCTCGCTGCGCAAAATGCGGTAATTTTCCGCGGCACGCGCGGTATTTCTGTCTGCAATACATTTGATATTAAGCGGTGTCTGTATATAGGACGCGGGCAAGCCATGTCGCCTTGCGCCGGCTAACACATAAGCCAAATACCAGTCGAACGGTCGCAGCCCCTCAGCGGTCGCGTTGGGACAGGCTATGTATGTATATGCGCCAGCGTACCGACCCCTTGCCACAACCGACACCTGCTTACGATCATACCCCTACCTAGCCTTTCAATGAGACTCAACGCCGAACGTCCCGCCGCTGTCAGCCGGTAGATCACGCCCATGACAAAATTAGCGGGATCATCCATGCCCGCAACCGCGTGACATTGCACTTAGCCGATCCTTCCCGGCCGATCTTATTGAAACGCAAAACATAACCTCTGAGTATGCCGATGCCCTCGGGATGGTACTCCCGCACGCGCCGCGCTAAGCGCGCGGGACATAAATTAGAGCCGTAGGCGAAGCGGAAATGCAACTGCTGCAGCTATGAAAAGCAGGACGCTTGCTAATCGACAGCAGAAACAGCGCCACGAAGAAAGTTTTGCGCGTGGCCGACGGGCTTTAGTCCCAGTTTTCGAATCGATTGACGTGGCGTCACAATGTCACTTAACCGCCGCTTCAGATCAAACGGGTGAGGCCAATGCCGCTGCCGCCGAATTCCTCCTCATAGTCGGCCATCGCCGCCTCCACGACCTGCATGGCGTGCTCGCAGCCATACACATCTTCTATGGAGATCTTATTGGGCTTGTTGAGCGCCATCTTATAGGTGGCGAAATAATGACGCAGTCGATCGATCAGAACTTCAGGCAACTCCTCTATATCCTGTACATCGCCCCAAATGGTGTCGTTTTCCAGTACGGCGATGATCTTATCGTCGGCCTCGCCGCTGTCAATCATCTTGAGGCCACCCAAGACCCGCGAGCGCAAGATGACCTCCCCGCGGGCGATCTGACGCTCACTGACCACGCAGATATCCAATGGATCCTCATCAGCGCGCTCGGCCTTTTCGCACAGGGCATGTACACGCCGGCTGCAAAAGGTACGAGGAATAAAACCATACAAGGTGGGTGGCTGTGATGAAGTCTGCTGCGGACGATCGACGCGCAGATAGCCTGTCGTCTTGTCGATCTCGTATTTCATGAAATCAAACGGCGTGATCTCTATGTACGCGTTGACCTGCCGCGGTGGCTTGGAACCAGTCTCTAACCCATGCCAAGGGTGCGGACGCCAGCGATAAAATGGTTCGGGGAAACTCATATGACCTCCGAGTGCTACGATCGATCCGCTTTTAATCCGTGACTGCCTGTGCCGCCGCGGACGCGGGTTTTCGTCGCCATACTACTGCCTTGTCCGCGGCATCTCAATCAGCATTCGTGCCGATCAGATCCATTAGTTCATCTTCACCGATGATAGGCACACCCAATGCCACGGCCTTCTCGTATTTGGATCCTGGATCTTCGCCTGCGATCACGGCAGTGGCTTTTTTCGAGACACTGCTGCTGACTTTGGCACCCAATTTCTGCAAGCGCTGCTTGGCCTGTTCACGGGTAAGGCTGGTTAGGGCGCCGCTGAGTACATAGGTATGGCCGGTGAGCGGTTTGGCTATACCAGCGGCAGGCTCGGCATTCGGCCAGCTCACGCCCAGTTCACGCAACGCGGCAATTACTTCACGATTAAGTTCTTGTTGGAAAAAGGACGTGATATGCTCCGCCACTACCGGCCCAATATCCATTACCTCCTGTAAAGTGTTGGTATCAGCCGCCATGATGCTTTCCAAATTACCGAAGTGTAGGCTGAGCGCCTGCGCCGTGGCCTCGCCTACCTCGCGAATTCCTAACGCGTAGATAAAATTCGCCAAGGTAGTACGTTTGCTCTCCTCCAACGCTTCGATCAGATTCCGCGCCGATTTCTCACCCATACGTTCCAAGCTGGCCCATTGGTCCGCTGTCAGACGATAGATATCGTCGATCCGATTGACGAGGTTGCGATCGACCAACTGGTCGACCAGCTTATCTCCCAAGCCCTCGATGTCCATGGCGCGGCGCGAGGCGTAATGCTTGATGGCCTCCTTACGTTGCGCGGCACAGATCAGGCTACCGGTACAACGGGCGACCGCCTCGCCTGGCGGTCGGATCACGTCCGAATTGCACACCGGACAGCGCGCAGGTAACTGGATCCGGCGGGCATGCTCTGGCCGGCGCTCCCTCACCACGCGGATGACCTCCGGAATCACATCGCCCGCGCGCCGGATGATCACCCAATCGCCTATATGCACGTCCTTGCGTTCGATCTCATCCATGTTGTGCAAGGTCGCGTTACTCACAGTCGCGCCGCCGACGAATACAGGCTTGAGCTGTGCGGTGGGTGTCAACGCGCCGGTGCGACCGACCGAAAACGCGACGTCTACGATCTGGGTCAGCTCCTCCTGGGCAGGAAATTTGTGTGCGATCGCCCAGCGCGGGGCGCGCGAGACAGAGCCAAGTTGCCGCTGCCAATCGAGACGATTGACCTTGTAGACCACGCCATCGATTTCATACGGCAACGCACTGCGCCGCGCGCTGACGCTGCGATAATAGTGGAGGCAACCCTCGGCGCCTTGCACGATCTCCGTCTCCGGACAGACCCGTAGGCCCCACGCGCGCAGTTGCTCCAGAAGCGCACTCTGCCGATCGGGCGGATTTTGGCCCTCGAGTTTGCCGACACCATAACAGAAGACCGACAGCGGGCGCTTGGCTGTTAGGCGCGGATCCAGCTGGCGCAGACTGCCGGCGGCGGCATTGCGCGGATTAACGAACGTCCTTTCGCCCCGCTCACGGGCGCTTGCATTGAGGCGCTCGAAGTCTTGCTTAGATATATAAACCTCAGCGCGCACCTCGACTAAAGTGGGGTACTCGTGATCTACCAGCCGCAACGGGACAGTGTGGATGGTGCGCACGTTCTGAGTAATATCCTCGCCTTTGACGCCATTGCCCCGCGTCGCCCCGCGCACGAGCACACCATTCTGATAGAGGAGGCTGATCGCCAGCCCGTCGAGCTTGGGCTCGGCAGCATACTCGATCGGCTTACTGCAGTCTAATAACGCGCGTATTCGCTTGTCGAAGGCCCGCATTTGGTCTTCGGTAAACGCATTAGCAAGTGATAGCATAGGTAGTTTATGCGTGACCTCGCCAAATGCCTTGAGTGGCTCCGCCCCCACGCGCTGGGTAGGTGAATCCGGACTCACAAGATCTGGGTATTGCGCCTCTAGAGACTGTAACTCGCGCAGCAAACGGTCGTATTCGGCATCCGGAATCTCCGGATCATCCAGCACGTAGTAGCGATAATTGTGGTGATTGAGTCTTTCGCGCAGCTGGCTCACGCGCGTTTTTATCTCCGCTGGACTAGACATCCCGACGTGGGTTAACGCGCGTGTCCGCCGTGACGAGTGCGGGCAGTCCGCAGGCTATATAGCTGAATCTCCTCGCGCATGTGATCGATGGTCTGATTGCTCAGCACGCTGCGGGTCTCGTCGCGCAATTCCCCGTCTAGCTCATCCGCTAGCCGCTGCGCGCAATCCAGCATGGCATTGAATGCCTTCAGACTCTCCAGAGGCCCCGGCAACTGCAGGAATAAAACCAGCCCGGGCGTGGACAGGGTCCGCAGGTGGTCGAGATCGAACGTCCCCGGCTTAACTGCATTGGCCATACTGAATACAATCTGCCGCCTGCTATTGCGCTCGACCACGCGATTGAAAATCTGCATGTCACCATATTCTAAATCCTCACGCTCGGCGGCAGCGCGAATGGCCTCACCGCGAAACATAGCGGCTCGACGCGCGACGACATACAGACTCACAATCTTGTCGCTCGAGGAAGGCCGCTCCGCGGGTTTGGGCTTGATCCTTGGTTTTTTAGGCCTTAATCCCGGTTCGGGTGCAGGCGCCGTTATGCTTGGAGCGCGCGTCTTGACCTCTTCCTGAAGGACATTCTGTAGTTCGCCGAAACGGTCGGACTCAGGCGCGAACTCCTCGTGCTCCGCGCGAGTATCGAAAGAGATATCCACCGCATCCCCGGTCGCATCCTCCTCCTGAGCACGATGACGACGTCGGCGCGCGTGCTGTTTACGACCGAACACATAAATTATGATCAGCACAGCGATACCTACGATCAGCAATATCCAGCGAAGCTCTGTGCTGGTCACGGTCAACCTGTCGCCATCTTTACCGCCTCATCGACATCTACCGCCACGAGCCGGGATACACCCGGCTCGTGCATGGTGATGCCGATGAGATATTCTGCGTATTCCATAGTGGTCTTGTTGTGCGTGATCAAGATGAATTGAACCCGCTGCGACATCTCCTTGACCAACTCGCAAAAGCGGCCCACGTTCGTCTCATCCAGCGGCGCGTCGACCTCATCTAAAAGACAGAACGGCGCTGGATTCAGTTCGAAGATGGCGAACACTAATGCCACTGCGGTGAGCGCCTTTTCGCCACCAGACATCAGATGGATCGTAGACAGGCGCTTACCTGGGGGGCGCGCCATGAGCGTGATACCCGTAATGAGCAGATCGTTGCCGGTCATCTCCAAGTGCGCCTGCCCGCCGCCGAACAGCCTGGGAAACATCTCCTGCAAACGTGCATTTATCTTGTCGAAAGTCTCCTTGAAACGCGCACGGGTCTCCCGATCAATCCTGTGAATGGCATTCTCCAGCGTTTCCAACGCCTCGGTCAGATCCGCATGCTGACGATCCAAGTATTCCTTGCGCTGACTTTGCGCCCGAAACTCGTCGATCGCCGCCAGATTGATCGGTCCCAGACGTTCGATCCGCCTGGCAAGATTTTGTACCTCCGCCTCCCATTGTTCAACCGTTGCTTCCGCAGTCGCATGAGCAGTCAGTTCGTTTATGATCGTATCCACATTCAAACTCGTTTCCGAAAACTGCTCTCGCAAGGTCTGGCAGCGAACATTGGCATCTTGCCAAGCCATGCGTCGGGCATCCAGTTCCGCGCGCAGGGCCTCGCAGCGGCGTTCTTTCTCCAACCTCTGTTGGTATTGTTCGCGTAAGGCGTTTTCTATGTGCTGCATACCCGCGCGCGCCGCATTTAACTCACGTTCAATCTCCAAACGCCTTTGCAATAGATCCGCAAGCGTTTGTTTCAAGGCCAAAAGAGGCTCGAGACCTTGCTCGACGGTCGCGTTCAGTTCGGATTGGCGCCGCTCAAGCTGCTCGACTTGCGCCTGCATTCGCCTTAATCCTTGCTCTATCGATGCTTGCGAGGCACGCATGGCCTCCACGCGCAGCGCCAACTGGTGCATCTGCTTTTGATACTTATGAGTCTGCGCGCGCGCGTCCGCGAGCCGCTGCTGCAATTCGGGACGCCTGGCTGTAAGCAGGTCCCGTTCGCCGGCCAGTGCCGCGACCGCGGCCACAGCCCGATCGTGCCGCTCGATGCACAGGCGCAATTCCATGCCATCGCACTCAAGGTGCTCTTGTATCTCGCGCAACTCACCGGCTAGTTGCGTCTTACGCGTAATGATCTGCTCTTGCCAATGTCGCCTATGCTCTAATCGGCTCTCGACGGCGGCCTGCGCGCGATGCGCCCCGTTGACTTCAGCCTGCAGTTGCTCGCGCGCGCGCTCTAATTCTTGTAGCGACTTCTCACTACAGGCCAGCTCGATTTGCAGCTCTTCAACCCTTCGATGCAAGTTAGCCGACTCGGTTCGTAACTCTTTGATCTCGGCCTCGCGCGCCAGCACACCGCCATGCTCATCACGCTCGTGCGTCACCTGTAGCCAGCCATGCCCAACCCAGACGCCATCGGCCGTGACCACCGATGCTCCCGGCGCAAGTGCTTGACGCATGCTCAGTGCCTGGGACAGACTCGCTGCCAAGTACACTTGCGCAAGCAGATCCTTCACCGCGGGCGGCGCATGGACTTTGCTCGCCAAGGTGTCGCCAGCGAACGCCTGCGCGGCTGCCAAGACTCGGCCGCTTGCACTGGTATCCAAGAGTTGCAGC
>DATACK010000224.1:0-6333 GCA_036259115.1 Gammaproteobacteria bacterium
CACAAGGCCGGCATGCTTGAGCTGGCTCAGATGAAAAGACAGGGTTGCCGACGGTAGCCGCAGCCGTGCTCCGATCTGTCCCGCCGGTAACCCCTCACTACCAGCCTCCATTAGCAGCTGGAAGATCTCCAGCCGAGTTTCCTGAGCGAGCGCTGCCAGGGCAGCTATGGCGCGTGACTTATCCATAATTCCAAGATAATGGAAAGACGTTCATCGGTCAAGAGCCTTATGAATGCTTCTTAATCCACGTTCTGATTTCCATACGAAATCGGAAGCACTTTCAGAGCGTCGTTCTTGGATGGATTGTCTGATCACCTGCCATGCACCGTGCGGAACAAGGGTGGCATTACGGCCGCAACTGGACGCATTGTCACTCGTTTCCCCAGCCCGACCAGCTATGCCTACCTTGCAGCGCGACCCCTGAGTGCTACTAATTTCCGTACTTTTGCCCCTTCGGCGGGTCTTTTGTTCTATACTTATATTGTTGAAGAGACCCGGTGCGCCTCGGACGCCAAACTTATGAAAGCTAGGCGGACCCGATGCGTGCCGGGTTTTTCATTCCTCTCCAATTTCAAATTCTTTACCCCAGGTCAAAACTGAGACACAACGGTACTTGTCTACCGCCTGACACAGATCAGCGAGGAGTTCCACGGCCACAGGATAGCAACGGTGGTCGTGGCCCGGCCTAAGAGAGAGGCTTATGAATATGTGTTTACGGGCGCACGAGCTCCAGCGGCACCTATGCTTCCACCCACGCAATCACAGGCGCCACAACCACCACCTGCATAACCTACGCCACCAGCGCCTGTGCCGCCAGCGTCGATGACGCCTAATTCCGGGGGGAGGCGGACACAATGCAGCCGAATCCGACAACATCAAAGCCTGTAGCGCCGCAGCCTGTCTCTGGGGTCAACGGGCGGAAGTGCCCCTTTATAGCCCATTCAAGGATCAACTTGCCTATCTGTCGGGAAGTTTTTGCCGCTCGGAGGTGCTCTATATATCAGCTATCGGATGGAGTTCGAAGGCATGGACACTCAGGGGTCACCCATGAGCGAGTAATAGCTGTGTATAAGCACTGAACGCTAGCTGCGGAGGAGGCTTTATGAACAAAAAATCGGAATCGCAGAACAGTAGTCACGAGCCTTCGCAGGATCGCCAGCGGGTGGACTCAATCCTCGCCCACCTGCCGGACCATCGGCGGCGCGCGTTCTTGAAAGCGGCCGGAATCATGACAACTGGTGCCATCGTGGGCGCACACCTCCCGTTTGCGCATAAGTTAGCGAGTGACCTCATCCCGGCGGTGCAGGCTGCGGCTGGCGGGCCGCTTGAGTCCGCCGCACCAGCGGGCAATCGCGTCAGCGTCCTTTATGATGCATTCGGCAAACCGTCCAAGATGCAGAAGGACTAGGGATTCTCCGCGCTGGTAGAGGTCAACGGCAAGCGGATCCTGTTCGACACCGGCAACAATAGCGAGATCTTCGCGCACAACGTGAAGGCCAAAGGCGTCGACCTCATGGACCTGGACTTCGTGGTCATTTCCCATCGCCATGGCGATCATATAGGCGGCTTGAATCACCTGTTGAGCATCAATCCCCACGTGAAGATTTATGCGCCACTGGAAGGATTCGGCGTGTTTGGTTCTGCCTTGCCCGGAGATTTCTACCCACCCAATGAATCCCTATCCGCAGAACAGCGCTACTTCGATGGCGATCCGCCCGAGACCCTGCAATTCGGCACGGCCTGGCCGGAAGGCAACTTCACCGTGGTAGGCGAGACCACTGAGGCGGCGCCCGGGTGTCATCTGATTGTCTTGCCGGGCGCATGGGGTGCCGACCCGCCGGTGGTGGAGCTCTCACTGGCGATCGATACCCCAGAGGGCATTGTCTTGGTGGTCGGTTGCAGTCATCCCACGATCGAAAAGGTCACGGAGGCGGCAACGACGACAATAAAGGACAAACCGCTGCACCTGATGATAGGCGGGGCTCATTTGCTGCCCGCCGATAACGAGGAGATTCAACGCGTCGCCACCGCACTGCACGACACCTGGAAAGTCCAATGGATCGCCCCGGCTCACTGCACGGGCGAGCCGGCCTTTGAGATCATCAAGAAAGCCTTCGGCGATCGCTATATGTATGCGGGCCTGGGCACGGCTTTAGGGCTGGGAGCGAAACCCGCCGCGGGAACGGCAGGACAGGGCGCGTACGCCTTCTGCGATGAAACCGATTTTCAGGTCTATCATGCGCTCCGGATTGCCGCGCCTTCGTGTTGTGGGGGCGGTCTGCGCGCGCACCATGATCATCAAGCCCATCTTCATTCAAGCGCTCTCCACGCCTGAGAAGGACATCGGCAGCATCGTTTGCCGGTGAGCGAACCCGCCGGTGCCAGAATCTAAGATTTCTGTAAAACAAGCAAATGGTCCTTGTGGCTTGTAGGATCATACCCTCTCACGGGCCATGAAGGCGTTGGAGTATGTATTAGACCGTATACGTATTGCCAGAGACTTTACTGTCGACGAGGGTAGTATTGCCGTAGAAAATGACGACGCCGTCGCCATTCTGGTTTAGCAGCTTTATTTCGTTTCTTATTCTGCGAGCTTGACTGACCATAGCTTGCTTGCCTTCCGGTGTGTTGTCAGCGCATTTATACCTTTGTTGACGCGGCTGTTGGCGCTCGCGCGGGTTGGCTCCCATGTCTGGTGGCTGGTGTTAGCGAGAGTCTGCCAGCCGTTAATGTCGGCGACAGGCGTAGAAGTCCGCGGCTCAGGACGCTGAGGCGCGGGCAAATTCTTACTCGCCGCATCGCAGCCATGTAGAAAAGCCGAACAACTCATAGAAGTTCATAGAAGCTGAAATTAGTGAAGTGCGAAAACCAAGCAGTCGGCCAATTTGACGACCCTATCTCTGAAAAGGGAGGCGAAACAATGAGCACCATCACGACCAAAGACGGCACGCAGATCTATTACAACGACTGGGGCACGGGTCAGCCTGTGGTCTTCAGCCACGGCCGGCCACTCTCCGCGGATGCCTTTGAAGACCAGATATTCTTTCTGGCATCGCGTGAATACCGCTGCATCGCGCATGACGGCGCGACCATGGCCGCTCGAGCCAGCCGCGGAACGGCAACGACCTGGACACGTACGCCGACGATCTTGCGGCACTCGTCCAGGCGCTCGACCTGAATAACGCCATCCATATCGGCCATTCCACGGGCGGCGGCGAAGTTGCTCGCTACATTGGCCGCCACGGCACAAAGCGTGTGGCCAAGGCCGTATTGATCGGCGCCATTCCGCCACGGATGCTGAAGACACCGGCTAATCCAAATGGCACGCCGATAGAAGCATTCAACCAGCTACGCGCCGCTGTTCAAGCCGACCACTCACAGTTCTGGAAGGATTTCAGCCTGCCGTTCTACGGCTATAACAGGCCCGGTGCCAAGATCTCAGAAGGCGTGCGTGAGTCATTCTGGCGCCAGGGGATGATGGCTGGCTCCCCTGGCGCGTACTTTTGCATCAAAGCGTTTTCCGAGACGGATCTCACCGAGGATCTCAAGAAGTTTGATGTGCCGACGTTGATCCTTCAGGGTGACGACGACCAGATAGTACCAATCGTTGCCTCGGCCATGCTCTCGTCTAAGCTTGTCAAGGATGCAACCCTGAAAGTCTATCCAGGCGCGCCGCACGGCCTTGCTACCACACACAAGGATCAGCTCAATGCCGACTTGCTCGCATTCCTCAAGGCCTAAGCCGCCTTGCGGGCGCCGATCGAGCCGCAATTGATGTGCGCATACTACATGCCTTAGCCACGAGGCTAAACTCTCTGATTCCTAATCCGAAAGGTAGGTCCAACAATGAGGATACACGTCACGCTGGCTAAACTTACCTGGCAGATCACCCTAGCTAGGTACTATTTCGGCGAGTGAGGATATTATGAAGTTAGACAACAAGGTTGCACTGGTCACCAGCAGCGGCCGCGGAATCGGAAAGCGTGATTGAGATGTATAAGATTCTTCAGTCACTACGCTCCTTTAGAATGGCACGCAGTTAAATGGATAGTGCGTCACACGGCGCTACGCACAGCATCGAATGTCTGATGGATAAACTGTACGCACATTGAGCCTTCACCAACTGCTGAAGCGACGCGCTTAACCGATCCCGCGCGTACGTCACCGGCGGCGAATACGCGCGGGCAACTCGTCTCCAACAAGTATGGCCGTCGCACAAGCGGCCAATCTGCGCGATGGAGTTCCTCATCCGTCAGGGCGTCACCGGTCTTGACGAAGCCTTTGGGATCCAAAATAAGGTCATCGCTTGCAAAGCGAGTCGCCGGTTCTGCCCCGACAAAGATGAACAAATGCGAGGCTTTTAAGTTTCGCATCTCACCACCGCGATTGTCCCGGATCACTAGCGCTCTGATCCGGTTATCACCCTCTATCCGCTCGACTTCTGTGAAAGGTAAAACCTCGATGTTTTTAGCATGTTCGATGCGGCGGATGAGGTAGCTTGACATGCTTTCAGCAAGGCCTCGTCCCCGCACTAGGATGCTAACTTTCCGGGCATGGTCGGAGAGATAAACGGCTGCCTGTCCAGCAGAATTACCGCCGCCGATGATTGCGATGTGTTGGCCCCGGCAGAACTGTCCCTCAATATAGCTCGCGCCATAATGAACACCGCTGCCGTCGAATGCTTCAAGCCCCTGAATCGGCGGCTGTCGATAAATCGCCCCGGAAGCAATAACGATCGATCGTGCCTTGATCTGGTCAGCACCATCTAATTCGAGTAGATGGAACGAGTCACCGCAATAGAGCCTGGTGAGTTCGCGCGCGACCGCGATCTCGGCACCGAATTTCACTGCCTGAATATAGGCACGCCCAGCTAATGCCTGGCCGGAAATACCAGTGGGAAAGCCAAGATAGTTCTCGATCTTAGAGCTGGTGCCGGCTTGTCCACCCGCCGCGCAGCGCTCGATGACCACCACACTCAAACCCTCGGAAGCAGCATAGACCGCTGCCGCCAGTCCCGCCGGCCCCGCCCCAATGACAGCAACGTCAAATTCAGCACCCTCACGTAGCTCGGCAGCAAAGCCAAGATTCTCCGCGATCTCACGGTTGGATGGATTAGTAAGCCGTCGATCGTTGCAGATCAGCAGCGGTAGCTCGGTGGCCTTGACGTGTAATGACCGCACCCTCGCTTCGACATTCCCGCTTCGATCGATGTCAACGAATTCATGCGGCACACCATTGCGGGTCAAAAACGTGCGGATGCGGGCCGTATCTCGTTGTGAATTCGAGCCCACCAATGTGATAGTGCCTAGCTGCTCAGCGATCATACGCATGCGGCGCAATATGAAACTAAGTAGAATGGTTTCGCCCAAGGTTGCCTCGATCGCGATCAACTCACGCAGCTTTTCCGTGCTCACGGCCAGCACACGTGTATGCCCCTTAGCACGGCCACCCACAAGCGTACCGCGGCCTGATAGGGTTACCGTCTCACCGCTGTAACGTCCAGGGCCGTGTGTGACGATGACGTGCTCGCCTCTATCGGTCCGACGGAAGATTTCCAAGGCGCCCTCAAGCACCAAGAAAAACTCACAATTTCGATCGCCGATATTCCATAACAGTGTACCGTCGGCGACTTCGCGCTCCTCGCCATATTGGCGTACGATATTGATCTGCTCGTCGTCTAGCTCTGGGTAAAGCTCATGCTGCCGATGCTCGGTGCCTGCCGCCCAGGGGGGCGGTGGCGCTCGGCTCGGCTGGGTTTGGTTCTCTTGTTCGTTCACTTAAGATCTCCTCAATGGCGCCCCACGCCGTATGTGATCCATGGGAAGCGCGCCTTAAATCTGCTCGGGGAGCGACTGCAAGTGATGTTCGCTTATCTCCACCATGATGCAAAGAGGCTCCTATCCACACAACGCGGCGATTTTTACTAAATGTAACCTTCGTCCACTTAGGCCCGATCCAAAATCCTCACTGGGGCTCGAATGACTTCTACGATAGCATGTCTGGACGCATGAGAATGCTTTGAGGTGTGCTTGTTCTTTGAAGACTCAAAGCAAACAGCCTATCTACACATCAGGCGTAGGCGCAGCGTACCCGATTCCGGAGACGGTAAGCACCACGGCTATGAGAGCGAACAGGGTCGTTACATCTAGCATATGTGCGAGATTGAGCTTTTGTAGATCAGGGAGAGGCCGACAAGCAGTTACTGCTAATGACCTGCATTACTTCGCATACAACGACGTTATATCTGAGCGGGCTCCGCATCGACAGATGTGCCGCCAGTACGCGGAAACTCTAAGAGACAAAGTCCCAGTACGTTCCTAATATCAGCTTGTC
>DATACK010000225.1:0-4544 GCA_036259115.1 Gammaproteobacteria bacterium
GTGCGTTCTCCAGGTTCAATGCCACAGCGGTGGCAAGCATTTCGACATGACTGATCTCTTCGGTTGCAGTCTCCAGCAGCATGTCGCGATACTTCTTCTCGGGGCTGCGATTACCCCATGCCTGGAAGAAGTATTGAAGCATCACGCGCAGTTCACCTTCGACGCCGCCGATAGCCTGTTGGAGCATTTTCGCAAACATCGGGTTTGGCTTTTCTACACGTACTGGATACTGTAGACGTTTATCGTGGTAGTACATCAGATCTCCTGGCTAATCGTTCGATGAGTATCAGAGCTTACAGTCGATGCCCACGCGCCTAGGATACAGGCGAGAATTCACGCTGTACGCAATAGAATTTACGCTCAACTTGAGAACCCAGCCCGAACATCGGGACTTATGATCTTCGGCGGCAAGCACTTGGATGCTGTTTTACGCAACGACTGCGTGTACTAAAGTCCGCAAGATGCATACCAGAAAGCCAACTAACATAAAAAGGGCACCCGCACAGCTCCGCGTTCGCATAATCGTCTATTGATCCACCAAGCCGAATACAATCATGTGGGCTGCCTTGGTTCGTTGGCTCGCGCAACGACGTACTCCGGCTTACCAGACTCTTCTACGATGTCTACTTTTTGGCCATATACAGAGATTCATAAGGATATGAGCTACTCATAAGAACGGCAGCAACCTTGGGTTCACTATATAGCTCGACTTTCGTGCGCTAGGCAAAACCCTCTCTTGATAACAGGCACTTGCGTTTGCTGATAGCTAGCGCACCAAGAATAAGTCGAGGGCGCTCTGGCTTCCTTAGCTGGCACCTCGCAGCCGATCGCGAATCTGGCGCATCTGGTCGTGATTTTCTCGGACACCTTGATATTGGCGCTCCACGATCGCGCGGATGTCTTCTGGCAGATCGGTGTTGAGCGCCTTCTTGTATGACTCCACCGCGACATCCTCGCCCCGCTCGACCTCTTCCATGATGGCTCTATCATCTTTGCCGGTGATGGCGGCTTTAACATTGGTCCAGGTGCGATGCATCGCGCCCGATGCACTCCCACCCATACTTGGATCTCCACCCAAGCGCCGCACCTGCTCTTGTAATTCGCGCGCGCCTTCCGCGCAGCGATGCGCCCTCTCACTGAGCGTCGCCTTCAACTCAGGGTCGGAAACGTTTTCCGCGCTAATCGAGAATCCCTGCTCACCATCTATGCTGGTCTTAATCAGGTTGTTCAGCGTCGAAATGACATCATCTGTATTCATTGGAAACTCCTAAAGGCCTTTAGCAATTAAGCTGCTCGTGTGGATTACCCCTCCGCTTTAACACGCGATCGCTTCATAACGATCTTTCTTATACGCAATCGATCAAGATGAAAATTACTACTTGCTACTTACGACTGACTGCAACGGGCATGCCAAGATCAGTCAGGCCTATCTTGTTCATAGCATGACTAGAGCAGGTCGGAACAGGATCACGCTAGACTTGATTAGACAAATCAGACAAACGTTGGGAGTCCTCCGGGTCGAAAATACAAGAACGCGCCATTATGTACTATCCGATTGGTACCGCATCGCCATGAAGTCGCTCTACATCATTATCAAGAGCTTATTCACGTAAGTCTTTGCGAAAAAATTACAACGGCGCGAGTAACTATTACAGAATTTAAGCGGGCGGGAATAATGCGTGAGCAATTGGCTTTCCGCAACCATCAAGCAAACGGCCCAAACCCACACGCCTGCGCTAGATGTCAGCTGCCCGTTCGTGATTGAACCAAATTTTTCGAAAACCGTGGCTGTCGGCACGGAGTTTGTAGGCGAGTATACAGTATAGCGCCCACCTGCGGGTGCATAAAAGTAATCAGTTATGATCACAGCGCACCGAAACCGTTGCGGCAGGATCAATATTCAACCTGAGCGAGAAAGCTACGAAGGTACAGAAACAGCAAACAGATGAACTTGCAAAGATAGGCGAACTGCTGGAGCGCATAAAGGTTGGCATGCTCGTGATGATTGACGAAGAAGGTATGCTGCGCAGCCGTCCGATGCAGACGCTAGAGCTTGACGCCGAGGATCGCGTATGGTTTTTCACGTCTGCGAGTTCGCCGAAGGTGAAAGAGACGCACGCGCATGCGTACCAGGTTAATCTCAGTTACAGCGATCCGGATAAATAAAATTATCTCTCGTTGTCGGGCACCGCCCATATCGAGTACGATCGCGCCAAGATGGAGGAACTGTACACACCGTGGGTGAAGTTCTGGCATTCGCAAGGATTGGATGATCCCGATGCCGCGCTCTTATGTGTTGAGATTGAAAAGGCAGAATACTGGGCAGCGCCCTACGGCGCGGTGCGCCGCACGGTGGCACTCACCAAGGCGTTGACGACTGGTGATAAGCGCGTTATCGGCGATAATGAAAGATCGCAGTGCGACCCATGAGCGCTCAGTCAGACATGCAGGACGCCCAATCAAAGACAGAGAGATGAAAAGTTGGGGCGTGGCACTGAAAGACAGCCTGTTCTCAGGCACTATTACGAACGCGGTTCTGCTCGCGGCCTTAGCAGCCTTCGCCAAGGCGCGAGGCGAAAGTGCGATCTCGCCTATCAATGCCATCAGTCACGCCGTGTGGGGTCAGAGGGCTGCCCGCGCGGATTCACCATCACTTCAATATACGATTCCAAGCCTGATCATCAATCAGGTCGGCACTATATTGTGGGCGATGATTTACGAAAAGCTGCGTGGCGAGGACGTTCATGCGCGCAGAATATTGCCAAACGCGGGTCTCATCTCGGCGCTCGCCTACATCACGGATTACCGGATTATGCCAAAGCGACTCACGCCTGGCTACGAGCTGAGATTGCCACCAAAGGCGTTGTACGGAATATATGGCGCACTGGCACTAAGCCTGGCATCGAGTACGGCATTGCGTCACGGATGGAAGCACCGTTGATCCATAAAAGGATACACTAATGATCGTTTATCGGATTTATGCCCTTTGAGATGAAAATGAAAGATTCGCATGCTGGGCTGCGGTCAGCGGTATATGTCGTGGCGGGGCTTACCGCTTTCAGCGCGTTGGCCGTAGCGGTGCTAAAAATCACATCGGCAGTCGTGCGCAGAAGGCGACCGCAGCAGGCGCAAAAGATTCAAACCAGAATAACGTTGCCGGCGAGGGGGCCTTCACCTGATACCTTGGTTGGCTCGGTCTTCTTCATTGGCAACGCCACTGTGCTGATTCGCTACGCTGGTTTGACCATTCTGACCGACCCGACCTTCATCCATAAACATGGGCAGGTGCCGATCGGCTATGGCATGCACACCACCCGGCTGACGGACCCGGCTATGGAGATACAAGATCTGCCGCCTCTGGATCTTATTGTCCTCTCGCATTTTCATGGCGATCACTTCGATCAGGTGGCCGAGCGGAACTTGAATAAATCCTTGCCGATCGTGACGACGCCGCAGGCGGCTAAGGCGCTCGCAAGCCGGGGATTTCACAATACTTACCCATTACCTACATGGACTTCGCTGATGGTGACCAAGGGAGAGGTAAATCTTCGTATCACGTCCATGCCCGGGCGGCACGGACCGCTGCTTGCAGACCTGGTACTGCCTGAAGTCATGGGCAGCCTGATTGAGTTTCAGTCTAAAGCGGGGACATTCAGGCTCTACATCACCGGCGACACGCTGGCAATTAATGACCTGAAGGAGATTCCGCGCCGCTATCCGGATATCGATCTCGCGCTGCTGCACCTGGGTGGGACCCGCGTGCTCGGCATCCTGGTCACCATGGATGGGAAACAGGGCTTGAAGATGATGCGAATGGTCGATCCAAAGCGCGCGATCCCGATCCATTACAACGACTACGATGTCATGAAATCTCCACTATCAGATTTTCAGCGCGAGGTCGAAGCGGCGGGACTCGGAAACAAGGTGCATTACTTGCATCATGGCGAAACGTATGAGTTCAACATAGAACCGGGCTACGAAGGCGCACCAGCATGAACTAAAACTGAAAAACTGCGGGATCAAACCATCGTGATCACCGGCGCATCGAGCGGCATCGGTTTGGCCACGGCGCGTATGGCTGCCGCGCGTGGCGCCAGGTTGGTGCTCGCGGCGCGCAATAAGGAAGCGCTTGAGACGCTTACGCATGAGATCCGGCAACGCGGTGGCGATGCATATTACGTGGTGGCGGACGTCGGCGTTGAGTCGGACGTGCGCGAGATCGCGCGGATCGCACAGGAGCGATTCGGCGGCTTCGATGCATGGATTAACAATGCGGCCACGGCCATTTACGGGAAATTGCTAGATATAAAAAGCGAAGACCTTCGCCGGCTGTTCGAGACCAATTTCTGGAGCGTCGTGTATGGCTCGTTGATCACGGCGCGGCATCTGCGTCAACGTGGCGGCCCGATCATTCATCTCGGCTCCACGTTCTCGGATCGCGCCATACCGATTCAAGGCATGTATAGCGCCTCCAAGTTTGCCGTTAAGGGTTTCACCGATGCACTAGGGATTGACCTTCAGAAAGACGAATTGCTTGTGTCCGC
>DATACK010000226.1:0-1946 GCA_036259115.1 Gammaproteobacteria bacterium
CGCTTCGGCGGTCGCATGCTCGACTTTGGCCAACAGCGTCAGCTTACTCTTGCGCTCGGTGAGGGTGACCAAGGCCTGCTGGTGGCCTTTGCCGACAATGATATCGGCTTCCCAATCACCTAAGCGGCTGCGTTGCTGCACAATGGCGGGACGCTCGCTGATGCAGCGGCAGTTGGCCAGTTGGCCGCGCCGGTCACGACTGCCATAGTGCTTGCGTCTCTGATTTTGACAGCGCAAGTGTTGATGAAGGGTGCCACCTGTTCCCTTGTCATCATAAATATACTCAGTAGATCACAGGTTTGACATTTGGCGGATGTACTGACGAGACCACGCCGTAGATGGCTTCCACGGCACGGCGCAGGAAGTTAGCCATCCGCTCCAGCGGAAAGTATTTCCGCGCCACGCGGCGTGGACCAGAACCGCGCACTTGCAGATACTTCCAATGCAGAGCAATCCACACGCTGCCCAAGAGCAGCGCCAAGCCGATGCAGAAGAAGCGCAAGGCTTCGTTGGGCGAGGTGGTGCGCACCCGCACTTGCTCCAACAGACGATAGCTGCTTTCGATGCCAAAGCGAGAGCGATAACGCGGGCGCACTTGAGTGATACGCAATTTCAGGTGCTTGAGTCGCAGCACCACATACACCAACCACTGCGCGCGGCAGGTGCCGTCGCGCCGTCGGCAAAAGGTGCGCACCACGGCTACCGGCACTGGCAGCGTGCCATGTTCGGGACTGCCGAAGGTGTGGTGCGTGAAATAGCTGGCGCGGCCCTGACACAGAGCACGGGTGCCGCCCCCCGAACCGGCTTTGCCGCGCAGTGGGGCGGCCACGATGGCTGCGAAGGAGGTCTGCCCTTGCAGGTAGCGCAGCACCGACACCGAACAAAACGCCTTGTCCAGATACAAGCAGCCACGCCGCAGGCCCAGCGTGCGCACTCGCTCGATTAAGCGCTGCACAATGGCGACGTGGCTATCGCGCGGATGCACAAAGGTGACGGCTAAAGTCCAGCGCACGTCGCGCTGCATCACATAGGCGGTGGCGCAACGATAAAAGCGAGTCGTGCCAGCTTGAGCTTCACCGCGACAGACCCAGTGGTCGCTTGGCTTGCATTGATCGGCTCGGCCGTAGTACGGCACATCATGCAGATCAATGGCCAGATGCACGCCCTTGTGTCGCAGTTGACGCTGGAACCAACGGGGCAGTTGAGAGGCCAAGGCACGGTTGAAGTCAGCCTCTAAAGGGCGCACTTGCTCTGCTGTGAGTTGATCGTTGAGGTAAGCGCGCACAGTGTTGCTGTCAGGTGCTGCTTGCAGATCGTTGCAGGTGGCTTCGATGGTGCTGCCCTGTGCCGCTGCCGCGACCAAGACCTGCCACAGATCCCGCGTTTGGCAGCAGTAGCCGCTGGCTTGCACTTGGAAGTGTTGGGTTAAGACCTGCACGGTAGACTCTAAGGTGTTCTGGTCGGTGAGCGCTGTGAAGCGATCCGAGCGGAATGGAGTGGACTGAGACATGGCGTTGCCTCCTGAAGAGTTTGCTCATTCAAAAGGAAGCGATAAACCCGTCTCAGTTCACTCCTTTACCCAAACCTGTGATCTACTGAGACTCGCGTTTATATACTCACATTGTAGCTAATACTCTTGGCGTCTTGGCGGTTAGTACTCTTCTATGGAAATTGACAAGTCCGGTCACAGCGTGCGTGCGATGTTTTCCGCCATTGCGGGCCGTTATGACTTGTTGAACCACTTGCTCTCAGCCAATCAGGACAGGCGCTGGCGGCGACGCGCGATTCGCCTGCTGTTACCACGCAAAGGCGAACGCATCCTCGACTTGTGTTGCGGCACGGGAGACCTGGCCATCGAGTGCTTGCGCCAACAGCCCGGTTGCAAGGTCATCGGCGCCGATTTCGCCGTGCCGATGCTGCACATTGCAAAACGGAAGGTAGGGGCG
>DATACK010000227.1:0-10866 GCA_036259115.1 Gammaproteobacteria bacterium
TCAAAATCCAATTCTCCAAGTCGGACACCTAACTCAACGTGATCCTTAGGCGCGAACTCAAACGCACGCGGCTCTCCCCAACGGCGCAGCTCCGCATTCGCACTCTCGTCGTGTCCATCCGGCACCGATGAATCGGGCACATTTGGGACTTCCATGAGGATTGCTTCCAGTCGTGCTTGCGTCATTCGCAGGTGTTGTTCTATGTCCTTAAGTCGATCACTTAGGTCTGCCAGCTGCGCGCGTAGTGGTGCGATGTCTTGACCTTTAGCCCTGGCCTGACCAATCGCCTTCGAACGGACATTACGTTCATTCTGCAGCGCCTGTGTCTCCACTTGCAGGCGCTTGCGTTGCGCCTCAAGCTCGCTTAAGGCATGCACATCTAGTCGATAGCCGCGGCGCACTAGTGCGCTAGCGGTTCCATCCAAATCGGTACGCAATCGTTTTGGGTCTAGCATGTATTACTGCGGCATTTAAGTTAGATCGGCAGCGAAGGTTAGCACATGATCAGGCTGCACGATGTCCCGAAGATGCTCCAGTGTGTACATGACCTTGTCCGGTGCGTTGAAGAATCCGATCACCACCAGCAGATCCATGGACATGTCCAGCAGAGTCGAGGCACGTACCTTACCGGATCTGCCGGAACCATTGATGCCACGAAACATCGTAACAACCTGCACTTTTTCGTCGTCGTGCAGGCGCTTGAAAATCTTCGCATGGACATGCTCGCCCTCGGTGGCGTAAATCCGCGGAACTGTTACCTTCATAGCTATGTGCCTATTAATAAACTGAACCAGGTGGCAAAGAGACACAGGGGCACGTTAAGCGCTATATTGAGTAGCACTTTTATCGCCACCCCGCTCCAGCAGATAGATGGTTTCAAGTGAAAAGGTTGAAAAGGTGGTAAAAGCACCCAGCAGGGCGATAAGGATTCCGGCCCTTAGCTCCGGTGCCACATCGAACCGTTCGTGCATCAAGACAGTCAAAAAGCCAATCAGCAACGAGTCAGTTACATTCACAGCTAAAGTGTCATAGGAAAACTCTCATCCCTGTACTGAATGCACTCCCAGAGAGACCAAGTAGCGAAGAAGGCACCGACAGCACCACTTATGGCGATATTTGTAAATTGATGCAAGGCACACCTCGGGGACATGGAAGGGCCAGCATAAATTCCTCATATTGGTAGGGCAAGCATCGAGCTAAGGTTGCGATCGGCGTTATAGTAGGACCTGGTTCACCAAGGCGAAGGCGCTCATGAATATCGTCACTCAAACTCCTGCCCAAGCTGTGGACGCGGCCGCTCTCGCCCGAGACTTTCGCACCTTTTTGCCGGCGGACGCCGTGCTCGTCGATGTGGAGGACTTGCGGCCTTACGAGTGCGACGGGTTATCGGCGTATCGCGAACTGCCAATGATGGTGGTGTTGCCAGATACTGTCGATCAGGTGCGCCAAATTCTGCGTATCTTGAGCGAACGCGAGATACCGGTGGTTGCGCGTGGTGCCGGCACCGGGCTCTCCGGCGGGGCGTTGCCGCTCTCTAATGGCGTATTGCTGGGTTTGGCTAAATTCAACCGCATTTTAAACATCGATCCTGATAACCGTTGTGCGACCGTGCAGCCGGGCGTGCGCAATCTAGCGGTCTCAGAGGCCGCCGCGCCGTACGGGCTTTACTATGCCCCCGATCCCTCCTCGCAGGTCGCCTGTTCGATTGGCGGCAATGTGGCGGAGAATTCCGGCGGCGTGCATTGTTTGAAATATGGGCTTACGGTGCACAACCTGCTGGAGCTCAAGGTGGTCATCATCGGCGGCGAATTGCTCACCATCGGTTCCACAGCGCTCGACAGCCCAGGCTACGATCTGCTGGCACTGATGACCGGCTCCGAAGGCATGCTGGGTGTCATCGTCGAGGCGACCGTGAAACTATTGCCTAAGCCTGAATTAGCACAGGTCGTCATGGCATCGTTCGACAAAGTGGAGGATGCCGGCAACGCCGTAGCTGAAATCATCGGTGCAGGTATTGTTCCGGCGGGGCTGGAGATGATGGACAATCCCGCGATTTGCGCGGCGGAAGCGTTTGTCCACGCCGGTTATCCGACAGAGGCGGCAGCCATACTGCTATGTGAATTGGACGGCACGCTGCCGGAGGTCGAAGAGCAGGTCGAGCGCGTGCGTGATCTGTTGGAAGCGCATCACGCCGCCGAGGTGCGCATCGCGAAAGACCCGCAAGAACAAGCCCGCTTCTGGGCCGGACGCAAGGCCGCATTCCCGGCGGTCGGACGCATCTCGCCGGATTATTACTGCATGGACGGCACCATTCCGCGCAAACATCTAGCGTTTGTCCTCGCGCGCATGACCGAGCTTTCCGAGGAATACGGCTTGCGCGTGGCCAATGTCTTCCACGCCGGAGACGGCAATCTACATCCCTTGATCCTGTACGACGCGAATATCCCTGATCAGCTCGAACGCGCCGAGGCCTTCGGTGGCAAGATTTTAGAACTCTGCGTGGAGGTCGGCGGCACCATCACCGGCGAACACGGCGTGGGGGTGGAAAAGATCAACCAGATGTGCGTGCAGTTCAGATCCGATGAAATCGCGCAATTTCATGCCGTGAAAGCCGCATTCGACCCTAAGGGTCTGCTCAATCCCGGCAAGGCGGTGCCGAGCTTACATCGCTGTGCGGAATTTGGTCGCATGCACGTGCATGGAGGGCAGCTGCCGCGCACGGATATCCCCCGCTTTTAACGTGGAAGCGTATGATCACAGCGAGGCGTTACTCAGTGCCGTGCAAGAAGCGTATGCCTATTGTAGGGCCTTGAAGATTCGTGGCGGCGATACTAAGGCCTTCTATGGGCGCGCGATCGATGGCGAGTCGCTGAACGTAAGCCCACATCGCGGCGTGGTCAACTACGAGCCCACCGAGCTAGTGATTACCGCGCGCGCGGGCACGAAGCTTTCTGAGATCGAAACCTTGCTGTCCGAACAGGGTCAGATGTTCCCTTTCGAGCCACCACACTTTGGTGTGGCCGCTACCGTCGGCGGATGTGTGGCGGCGGGTTTAGCGGGGCCACGGCGACCTTTTGCTGGCGCCGTACGCGATAACCTGCTGGGGGTTGAGGTCATCAACGGCAGAGGAGAAAGGCTGAAATTCGGCGGCGAAGTGATGAAGAACGTGGCCGGCTATGATCTCTCGCGTTTGATGGCTGGTGCGCTCGGCACCTTGGGCGTGTTACTACAATGTTCAATCAAGGTTTTGCCGAGGCCCTTGCGAGCGCTCACCCTGGCGCAGACGGTCACTGCCAAACGCGCAATCCAAACTATGAATGAATGGGCCCGGCGGCCATTACCTATTTCCGCGACCTGGCACGACGGAAAGACCTTATACGCACGACTGGAAGGCGGTGAGCATGCAGTTGAGGCTGCCGCTAAAGATGTCGGTGGCGATCGCTTTCAAGACGGCGAGGCCCTATGGCGAGGCGTGCGTGAACAGGCTGAGCCTTTTTTTTGCGATGAACGGCCTTTATGGCGTGTGTCCGTACCGCCTGCAACGCCCGTGCTCCATGTCTCTGGCGACTGCACGATGGAGTGGAATGGGGCATTGCGCTGGATAAAAACCAACGCAAATGCAAAGGACATTCACCATATTGCCGCAGAGGCCGGAGGTCATGCGACCTTATTTCGAGGCGGGAATCGGCGGGGGCAGGTGTTTCAGCCACTGCCCGCGGTGCTCATGGCGGTGCATAAGAACCTTAAAAAAGCGCTCGATCCGGCTAGTATCTTCAATCCTGGACGGCTTTATCCTGAATTATGAATTCTGGACGGCTTTATCCTGAATTATGAACTAAATGGTAGGCGCGATGCCTGACGCTTGCGGTTGTAACCAAAAATAATCGCGAGTTTTCCGATCGCTCCTACATAATTTTGACTCGTAAATCTGCCATCGATGCAAACCAATCTAGCCGAATTCATCAAGGACACCGAGCAAGGCAAAGAGGCCGACAGGATCCTTCGTACCTGTGTGCATTGCGGTTTTTGCAATGCGACTTGCCCAACCTATCAATTACTAGGCGACGAACTCGATGGACCACGCGGGCGTATTTATTTGATCAAGCAGGTGTTGGAAGGGCACGAACCGACGCGTAAGACTCAGTTGCACCTGGATCGCTGCCTCACCTGCGTCAATTGCGAGACCACCTGCCCCTCGGGCGTGGAATACGGCAAGCTGGTCGATATCGGACGTGAGCGGGTGGAAGAACACGTTAAACGCCCATTATTGGAGCGGCTGCAGCGCCGGGGATTACGCTTAGTGATGCCCTACCCTCGCCGCTTTACACCGCTGCTGCGACTGGGGCAATTGTTCCGCCCCCTGTTGCCTGCGGCATTGAAGACTAAAGTCCCGCCCAAAGTCTCGGCTGGCGCTTGGCCGCAGACGCAGCACGCACGAAAGATGCTGATTCTAGAAGGCTGTGTACAACCAGCCATCTCACCTGCCATCAATGCCGCTACGGCCCGCGTACTGGATATGCTCGGCATCAGCGTGGTCCGTGCGCAAGACGCGGGCTGCTGCGGTGCGATGAGCCATCATCTGACCGCGCATGATGAGGCCAAGCGATTCATGAAGCGCAACATCGACGCCTGGTGGCCGCATATTGAAGCAGGCAGCGAGGCTATTATCATAACAGCCAGCGGCTGCGGCAGCGTGGTCAAGGACTACGCCCGGATTCTCAACGATGATCCCGACTACCGTGATAAGGCTGCGACGGTTTCCGCGCTGACCAGGGACTTAAGCGAGATCCTGCGCGACGAGGATACGAGCCGCCTACGGCCGAGTAAGCCGCGTCGCATCGCCTTTCATTCGCCCTGCACTTTACAGCACGGCCAGAAACTGCAGGGCGTGGTAGAGAAAATCCTGACCAAAGCGGGCTTTGAATTAGTGCAGGTGGCGGACAGTCACCTGTGCTGCGGCTCGGCGGGGACTTATTCGATTCTGCAAGCCGATCTGTCACAACAGTTGCTAGATAATAAATTAAAAAATCTCCAGCAAAACAACCCCGAACTCATCGCCACCGCCAATATCGGCTGCCTGGCTCACTTGCAGACCAAGGCTCGCGTGCCGGTGGTGCATTGGGTGGAGTTACTGTCAGGAACCAGAGCTTGACAAGGATATGATCCTTGCTAAGGCAAGGATCGTGGCTAACCAGCAAATTACAGGTAATCTTGGCTAGATCGCTTGCTGATCGCTACGGCATCCGCCCTGGCGATTAAATTGAATGGGAA
Source organism: Gammaproteobacteria bacterium (assembly GCA_036259115.1). GTDB lineage: Bacteria > Pseudomonadota > Gammaproteobacteria > JACCYU01 > JACCYU01 > JAPSGG01. Next base: position 5,272 of record DATACK010000227.1, read on the forward strand.
TCAGCGAGCTGAGATTACCCGGGTCGTACCCTCCCGGTCCACTTCCACCAAGCGCGACATCGCCACACGGCTCCGCTTATTCGATCAGCCCACCGCCCGCCAGCGACATCGTCAGGAAAGCGCCAGCCTGCCGACAGCCGAATTCCGAGGCTGGACGCGCGAGCAGCTATACGATCGTGGCGGCGCTGATTGATATCAATATCCTGGTCTATCGTTTCGATCCGCGCTTTCCAAACAAACAACAGATCGCGAAACAATTGCTTCGACAAGGCATTGCGGACGATGACATCCGTGTTCCCCATTAAGCAATCATCGAGTTTGTCGGCGCCACGACTCGCCCGCTAGTCGCGGGGCAGTCGCTACTTACACCCGAAGATGCGCACCGCGAGGCGGAAGAGTTTCTAACGCAGTTTACTGTTCTTTATCCAACCGATGGACTCGTGCGAACCGCGTTGCGAGGCGCGCCTGCCTATCAACTATCCTGGTTCGACGCACACCTTTGGGCCTATGCGGAGTACTACGGTCTTGCCGAGTTGATCTCGGAAGATTTTCAACACGATCGTCTGTAAGGAAGTGTCCGCATGCGCAATCCATTCTTGAGCTAAGTCTAGCGGTTATTGATAATTCACTGTGACGGTATTGGTGTCGCTGTAACTGGCGGCGGGGACATTCTGGCCGCCAGGCACGCAGCCGTATACTGTAAAGTTTGCAGTGTGAACACTTTTTCCTCTTAAGCGCAGGTTCGCGGCACTGGAGACTGTCACTGTGCCGGAGGCACCCGTGTCCCATACCCGAAGGCGCGCGGCATCCGTATATAGGTTATAGCCGAACCGGTTTGCGCCGCTGGCCATTTTTCTCGGTGCGAACGAGCCGCTCTGACCGGCGCTTAATAGGATGGTGTAGTTAAGAATCGTTGGCGCTCCGGAATCTTTGCTGCACTGAACCGTTATCGTGCTATCTACTGGCGACGAACTCAGCTGGTTGTACCTCCCAAAGGCGATACCAGTCGCGGAATCGGTACAAATCGCCGCCGCCCACGCGCCGCCTGAAACGGCTACGCTCGTCAGGATCATCAGGCAGACTGGAAGCCTTTCCATTGGCCGACAGCGCATACGATCGGTTTGATATGCGGCAGCGGACTGTTTTTCCCCGGCATATCGAAATCGATGAGACAGGTCTAACCATTCCAGAGGGTGCGAAGTCGATTGTGATTTTTAAGTCCAGTCACGTAGACCTCGCCGCGCATGGCGACCGGGAATACTTGGCTGCCCCTGATCCATTTCACCGTCGCGCCGGCTGGTAGCTGTGAACCGTCTTTTAACCCGATAGTAAGCAACGCGCCACGCGTGGAGTGCACCGGAAGATCGATCAGCACGCCGCGACGACAGGCCGGTCTGGCGTCAACCTGCACCGAGCCGATCTGCTCATCCAGCTGCAGGTCCGCCTGCTCCATGCTGATATGATTGTACTCGAAAGAGCGTAGCCGCGGCATCAGTGCTATGCCGTGGCTGTCCGTGTGTGCGATCGGGTGGTTTTCGGCGTTAACCTGTACGTCCGGATAATCCGCGACTTTTACCGTACCGGAACTATCATCTAACCAGCGTGTCAGGAATCCTCTGTCGCTCAACACAACCACGCTGCCGGTAGCCCCTAGCCGGTGCGCGTTCGAGCCCTGGAAACGCGCCGCCTCCGCGCTGTAGGTTCCGGTGTCGTTTTGCGCGAACACCGCGGCAGAGTCGCGCACACCGTCGCCCATGCCCGTCACGAGCGATAACCCAAACCGCGTCCGATCGGCAGCGCGCCCTGTAATTCCAGTTGCGCACCGCTCGTAGCGTCCTGTTGGAACCAGTTCGCACTGGCGGTATCGCGGCTGCCAATTGGCATAGTGAGAGAGACCCCGAAGCCATAACCGGAGCCCCCGATAAGTCCTTGCGCGCATACGCGGAGAGATATAAATCACGCCATAGGTCGATGTTGTAGTCTAAGCTAAGAAATTCGGCGTCGGTCTGATCGCGGTTGTCCTGATTGAGATAACTCAGCGGTACCGAATCGCGTCCTGTCAGCGGAAAACCGATGTGCGCGACAGTCGTCCGCCGTGACGCGGGTTCATCGGGCTATTAGCTCAGTTTGGGCGAATCGACGGGTGGTAAGCTCCGTGTGGAATCCGTAGCTCACGTGCTGCCCGAGGTGATCTAAGTCAAAGGAGATCAAACCACCTGCGTTAGAATCGCGCCGACTGACCGCAACGGCGAGATCAGTAGCCCCTATGGCCGGCCACAGAAAACTGCCGGAGACATCCGCCGTTTGCTGGTCCTCCAACAACTCCGCGTGAATCTCGCCGGAGAAATCATCGGTGATGCCGACGCGATGCGTGCCCGTGCCGAATAAAGGGCCGTAATCGTTGCTCTTGATACCAAAATCCTGGCGCACGAATCGGAGTTCGTAGGAATAGTGCTGCAAGCCTTTGCTGAGCAATGCTGACTGACGTAATAAGGCTGCGTAACCACCTGCTCGCGCCCGAGCAGATCGCGCAGCACCAAGGCCACCGCGCCCGCGCCGGTCGCGACCGGTAGATTGACAATCGTGATGGCCCGGCGGGCAAGCCCTTGCTCAACTGGTTTGCATTATCGGAAAAGACGTCAACGGTGGAAGACCGTGCCGCCTCACCATTTATTGTCGGTAGTGGAAACGGGATAAATCCAGGTTGTGTGGCGAAATTGGTGCCCCACTGCGCGTCGCCGAAGGGCACGGGCCGCCCCCAGGCACCGGGCCGGTTGATGGTATCACCCAGTCGCGCGGTCTGCATGCGTTCCGGCCAGTCGTGCGTCCAGGTCGCCTCCAACCGGGTAATATCCACGCCTTCATCCAATCCGCGCCCAAGAAGCGTGCTCGTACCAACGCCGAAGCGATTGAACCAGCCCAGCTCGAAAGGGCCATCGAGGATCTTGTCGCTATTCTGACTCAGATACTAAGGGTCATAGTTGAAAAAGCCGCCCGTGGACGCCGGGGTGAGCCGCGAGAATTCGGGCGCATCACTGTCGATGACTATGGATGAAAGCAGCCCCGGGCTAGCGTTGATCAGCAGTTCCTGCGTGGCTTCATCAATCTTATAGTCAAGCCCGTTGACGCCATCCAGTGGCACGTATTACGGGCCGTCCACGATTATAGGATCAACGGCCGGTGCTTTAATCCGCTAGGAGACGAATGCCTCCTCCCGCCCGAACAGGGTTACGCCGATCTTTAATGAACAAAGTGGAATTTCGATCCGCCACGCAATTTACTTTCGCCGCCAGCTAAGTCTCGGTGTAGCGTTCAGTCGTAGGCGCGGTATTAACCGCAAGCTCTGGCGCGGCGGTTGTGTGCAAGATCGCGGATAGATGTTCGCCTATTCCGAACGATGCGTTTGCGCTCGTTGTCAACCCGTAAAGCAGCACCGCCGCTCCGGCAAGCCCATGGCGCTATGCAACCCCACGACTTCACCCATATCCCGCCGCTGCATCGGCGGCTTCGACAGGAATAATCGATAGCTCCGTTCGATTGGCCCCGCGAGCGGACGCCGCATGCCTACACACACAATCTGCGACTGGCCCAGCGTGAGATTAAAGATCGGCGGCGTAGCTAGGAGGTGCTTGGCGGGCGCATAGCGGTCTTCGCCATTCGTCATCGCGCAGCGTACCAGTTCGAGCTGGATCAGAGTCGACTCGTCACCGCCGTTCGTCACAGTCAGCGCGGCGGTCGCGGCCGAATTGGTGAGGTCGAGTCGGACGGGATTGACGCTCAGAGTGGCGGCAAGCGAGGCGCCGGCCGTGAGACTCAGCCCGGAAACAAAACGAGGCAGGATCCTAACCTGACTCGCCGTACCTTGCGAGACTGCATCACTGCTGCATTATTAGTAAGTAATTGTGCCCATTACGCTATCGGTATAGCTACCGCTCGGCGCCTGCAGACCGGCGGGAACCCGACCATAGACTGTAAATGGCTGATCAGTACCGTTGCCGGTGCCGGCTACGGTGTCGGTGCCGACGGTGTTTGCCCCAGACGGTGGTGCGGGCTGAGTTCGTGTATAACGTATAGTTGAGGATATTGGTGCCGGATTTCATGATGCGGGTGGCGACCGCCGGCGCGACGGTCGCCACCCGCATTCAAGCCGACGTCGTAGATCGTGCCGATATTGCAGTTGACGGTGACAGTGGTGGTGCCGTCTAGATCAGCACGAACATGGCTGCCGAAAGCCAGCGACGCCGCGCTGGTCGTGCAGTTAACTGCGGCAGTCGCGGTGACTGTAAAGGTCGCTGTCGCGGTTGCCGCCGAACCGATCTGAGCGCTCGTGGCCAACGCGATAACAGCCGCGGCCAGCACCGATTTCAAAAACAGTGATTTCTTCATCATCTCTTCCTTGTGTTGTCCAAACCTACCTTGGAAGACAAATAAGCGTGCTCCTTGCGGGTTTGTAATAAATTAAAAACACACACGTAAAGTGCACATTAAACACGTACGTGCGAAAACTAGTCAGCTACCCCCGGCAAGCCGTGTCCGATGACCTAGTCCGATTGGGGCGATCAACGGTTCTTCCGCGTCCTTCTGGGGCCGTCGCACTGTGATGGTGATTATTGCTGGCGCGGGGCGTATATGGCAGATGATCCTGTACGCGCACCTCCGAGAAATCGCACCCGTTCGATGACAGCGAGTTGTATATGAGCTAGCTTGTACAGCCTCATGCACACCGACCCAGTCGTCTTCACGATTTTTCTGATTTTTACTGGCGCGGCGGGGCTCGCTACCCTCGCCCTTTACTCGCGCCAGGCGATGCTGGTCGCCTATATTGCGCTGGGCATGCTGCTAGGCCCTTCGGGCATCGGATTGGTGCAGGACCCCGACGTCGTCCAGCAGGTGGCACATATCGGCATCATATTTCTGCTGTTCTTGCTAGGCCTGGATCTCTATCCACAAAAGCTCTTAGGGCTGTTCAAGGAGACCACGGTGGTCACGGGCGTGAGCTGTCTGCTGTTTAGCGGCATAGGCGCGGCGCTTGGCTGGATGTTTGGCTTTACATGGCAAGAGAGCCTAACCATCGGCGCGGCAATGATGTTTTCCAGCACGATCATCGGGCTCAAACTGCTGCCGACCACGGTGCTGCACCACCGACACACAGGCGAGATCATCATCAGCATCCTGCTCCTACAAGATATCCTCGCAATTATGGTGCTGTTGGGGCTGCAGGCCAGGGGGCACGGCGGCATGCCAGTCACCGAGATAGTGCGCGTGCTGCTCTCGTTGCCTGTCCTGATTCTATTTGCGTGGCTGTTTGAGCGTTACGTGCTGATCACGCTAATCAGACGCTTCGATAAGATTCATGAATACATTTTCCTGCTCGCCATCGGCTGGTGCCTAGGTGTGGCGCAGCTCGCCGCGGCCATGGGACTATCACACGAGATCGGCGCGTTCATCGCCGGCGTGCTGCTTGCGACCAGTCCAATCGCACTTTATATCGCCGACAGCCCACGCCCATTGCGCGATTTTTTTCTGGTGATGTTTTTCTTCACCTTGGGCGCGCGCTTTGATCTTACGATGCTCATGCATGTGCTAGCGCCAGCC
>DATACK010000228.1:0-1892 GCA_036259115.1 Gammaproteobacteria bacterium
CCTCACCGAATTCGGTAACCAGGTCACCACCGCAGGTCTGAAGCTGCGTGAACTCGTTCTCATCCCGCAGCTTGCTGCCACCAATCCTGTAGTACCTCTACATTGAGATTCTGACCGGAACGGGCAGAATCGTTCGTCGGCTAGGTGGCAGCAAGCTGCGGGATGAGAACGAGTTCACGCAGCTTCAGACCTGCGGTGGTGACCTGGTTACCGAATTCGGTGAGGTAGTACTTGTACGTGTGGCCAACCTTTTTGAGGATGCCGTGAAGGCGCAGCCGTTTGAGCACTCGCGAGACTTGAGCACTGGTCTTGCCGGGCAGGTAACGGCGCAGCGTCTTGTTTTGCACGCCGCTGATGTTGAACTCTCCGCGTGCAATCGAGCGCAGCAGGAGGTCGTCATCGGGATCGAACAGGTTGAAACCCGGATACGACCGGCCCTCCTGCCGGACAGTACGGGAGAGTTTGTCGAGTTTGTCCCTGCCCGTCCGCGGATCTTCGATGGCGGAGAGGAACTCGAGGTAGCGCCGGTTGGCTGCTTCGAGCAGTTCGCGCAATGCCGGCAGGCTGTAGATCGTTTTCTGCATGGAGGCCCATTTCACCTCGCGTGAGCCGTCGCGGTGTTCCACCTCGCGGTAGTGCCTGAAAAAGGTCAGATCGTTGACCGTGGTCTCGATCCGGAGGATGAGACCGAATTTGTCGTACAGCTTCAGCGAGACCGGCCCCATGGTGTGCCTGATCCGTGTTCCCTCGACGCCAACGTCGAAGCGGTTGCCCATCTCGCCTTCGTATTGCGAGTTCAGTTTCCGGCCGAGGAACGTCGCGATATGGTCCGGCTTGACTGTATGAATGGCCGTCCGGGCCAGATTGTCATAGATGGCTGCCAAATCCGCCTGCCTGTGGAACACGATGTCGGTGGCATACTCGCACTGATCGATGCTCCAGTGATACTGCACGCCAAAGCTGCGGAAGATGGGACAGAATGTGCGCGCGAACTGATCGAGTTTGGCGTGGATCCGCTTCGGGTCCCAGCGGTTGGCGATCTGCTGGGCGCGACTCCAGTCTCTGATACGCGTGAAGGCGTTGTCCACCAGATCGAAGTCGATATTGCGTTTGCGCAACTGCGCTGCCAGCCAGTTGTGCCCGTTGAAATAGATCTGCAGCCGGCAGGGTAGCCACGTCGGAACCCGCACGTAGCACAATCCCAGTTGTTCGTCGATGAAATAGAAGTAGTAATGCAGGCACTTGCCGTCGTCCGGCAGCAGAAACGTTTTGCCGGTCTGCCTGTTGTGCCAGGGCCTGTACGTCGAGCATGGCTCCATCACCGAGAAAATGCACACCAGCCCCGGATGTTCGCCACGCGCTGCCAGTACCTCTTTGACACGGTCCTCCTTCCGCACGTTCCGCTTCCGCAGGAATTCCACCGTCAACCCGTTCTCCGCCGCCAGTCGCTCAGCGTTTTGTTTCAGCTGATCCCGGAACGGCTCTGCAAATCGTGCGTAATCAAAGATCCGGACGCCCTTGGCGTACAGGTACGACGTCATCCCTTCGGCGTAGCAGATCTTCGGCAGAGTCCCGAACACCAGCATCCGGTCCCAGCAACTCAAGACCCCAGCGATCTGTTTCTCATGCCGTTCGGTAAGCAGTACCAGACCCATTCCGGCATAATACTCGGACCTGTTTGGTTCCGGCTACGCCGGGTTAGGTGTAGGCGGCATGAAGAAAATGAAGGAGAGACATGCCCCGAACCCGCAAGAGCCACCCTGCAAGCCTCAAGGCACGAGTGGCGGTGGAAGCGTTGAAAGCGCAGAAGACAACAGCACAGATCGCCCAGATGCTCCAGCGCGTGTCTTTTCCACTTGGCCACCAGGTTCGGGTGGACGCTGAACATCTGG